>JBEVJJ010000058.1:0-19301 GCA_040510255.1 Nitrospiraceae bacterium
TTTGTGCTTCTTGCGTGCATCTGGACTACGGGCTGTATCACCGACGCAACAATTGAACTCACCAAAGCTCCGTTTGATGCGACATCCGATCTTTCAGGGGGGGTCAGCGATGCGATATCCGAATTTACCGAACCGACAAAGGATATCACGT
The DNA here is from genome assembly GCA_040510255.1 of Nitrospiraceae bacterium. GTDB lineage: Bacteria > Nitrospirota > Nitrospiria > Nitrospirales > Nitrospiraceae > DASSBQ01. Next base: position 152 of record JBEVJJ010000058.1, read on the forward strand.
CCAGCACGACGCCTGGAGCCTTGTTTACGGCGGATGGGCTTGTTAAATCTGAACAGAAAGCACGTGCGTTCTCCATCTACAGTTTTTACAGTCTGAAATCGGATGTGGCTCAAGGCCGAGGTGAGTACCTGACATCATTCGCGACTTTGCTTGGTGTGCCTGAGGGCCAGCGAGAGGCATTCTATCAGCACATGCAGGAGCAATACGCAGCACTCTACGCGGAGGGCATGACCCCCAAAGAGTCACTGAATCGTGTCATGGACGAAGCCCGTGCTTCATTGATCACAGTGCAGTCGTCCCATCAGTCCTAGTGCGAGCTAGAGCCAATTGACGGGCAGGACTCCATGAGAGTGCTGGGGCATGACTTTCAAGGGTAGGCAGCCCCACCCTCCGCCCCCAGGCGCGGTTACAACTGAGAAACTGTGGTCTGGCTCATGCGAGTCAGCGCTACTCGGACGGTTCCTTCGTTCCACGTTTTTCCAACACGTGCTGCCACATGAAGCCGATCTGAAACGCGTAGAGTGCCATTGTCAGACTCAGCCCGCCGCTCCCCTGTTGGACATACATCGGACCCCAGAATGCAGAAAATGCAATGGGGGAAACCAGGAACGGCCGGATAATCTTGTTCGCCGGCGGGAGGAGTCCCCTTCCTTTTTCGGTTTGATCCCATACGGCCTTTGCGATCATCCCGATCAGCATGACGACAAAGAGGATGATGGCGGAGATCGTCGCTACGCTCACGGCCCCGAACACGGGAATGTTCACCAGATACACCAAGGTGTCAGTCCCCGGTAATGGGAGTCCTGCATTGTCCGCCGGCGGCGGATCCGCACCGGTTGGAGACAGCGTCTCTGCATAGACCTCGGTTGACTGAAACAAGGAAGGCCAGGCTACGATCCACCGCTCTCCAGTCTGTTCATGTTCCGCTCGAGGCTCCGTATCGCCCCCGATATATCTGCCCTCATCCTTGTCTTTGGTGCCGCCCCATACCCAGCCGCTCCGCAGGCGTCCCTCCGCATCCTTATACCGAACCAAATACCAGATCTGAATCACTCCGATCTCTTGTCGGTTCAGAATATGCAGGCAAGTCTTTGGCGACAACGTGCCGATCGCGTCGCCCATGACCCACTGCCCCTTTAAGAGTGAATAGTCCGGCGCCTTGGACCGAACCGTCATCGAGGTCAGCGTAAAGGCTCGTGGCATGAAGGAGGCTTTGGCATCATCATGCTTTGAGCAATCCAATCCTTCGCCAAATGAAGAGTTCGTCATTCCCCCCGACAGGACGAACCACAACGCGAGACACCAAGCCAAACCTGATCGCATCAAGATACCTCCTGAAATGACGGAAAATCAGCCATGAAACGGTCCATCGGCACGTTCCGTCTGTCAATTCGCGATGCGCGGAGATGGCACGAGCGAATGCTAGTCGAACTTTTAGGAATGTCCAGAATTGCCCAGACTTGATGGCAGGATAGATGATCAGACCTCTTGCTCGTCATGACGCGTTCATCCGGTCATCATGGAGATAGATGTGTGCGTCTGTTCAGCGGACGCCGTACTCGCCGGCACATTGCCGGGAGTGATCCGTCGGTGGATACACCGACCTTATACATGGATATTGGTCACATTTCCGTCTGGTGCAATCCGCCAACTCTGAATGCCGTTATAGTGATACCTGGAATTCACTCCACGCACAGCTATCAAGGCGGCTCTCGTCGGCTGTCGATATCCCGTCTCATCGGTACACCGGCTCTGCAAGACAGCGGCTTCACCGTTCCATCGCCATCCGTAACGAAAGCGAGTCTGACAATACGGTAGAACGGGACTTTGAAGCTGGGCGTCGGCCCAAGACGTGCCACCATCGACACTGATTTCCACCCGATGCACGATCCCTCGTCCGCTCCATGCCACACCGCGAATCTCAACGAACCCGGGCCGCAGGACCTGGCCGCCGGAGGGACTGGTGATCACAGACTTTGCCTCCATGACAAAGCTGAATTGACGCGCTTTCCCATCTGGCAACAGATCGGTGTAGTGGGACGTTTCTTCTCTGGTCATAAACGGTTTGGCGCCCAGTTTCAGCCGGCGCACCCATTTGATCGCCGTGTTTCCTTCCCAACCAGGAACAATCAGCCGGAGCGGATATCCCTGTTCAGGACGAAGCGCCTCACCGTTTTGGCCATAGCATAACAATGCGCTATTCATGATATCCGCCAGTGGGAGACTGCGCGTCATGGCCGCCGAATCACTCCCCTCCGCCAATATCCACACCGCCTCCGGCTGCACCCCTGCCTGATCCAGAATGGTGACGAGCGGCACGCCGGTCCATTCGCTCGTACTCATGAGCCCATGGGTGTCCTGGACTGTTTTCCCGGCGGGAGCTGTCCACTCTCCGAATGAGTTTCCGGAACATTCGATACAGATCATCCGTGTCACCGATGGAAACCGGAGGAGATCATCCATGGAAAAGGTCAATGGCCGGGCGACCAACCCGTGCACCAGCAACCGGTGTATGGAAGGGTCGATTGTCGGTACGCCGTTATGATGCCGCTCGAAATGCAGCGCCGAAGGCGTAATGATTCCATGCAGCGCGTGATGGGGGGTCAACGAATGGGACTGTCCTGACGCTCTTGTCGCGGTCTCAAACCGTGATCGCATGCCATAGGGACGCGGTGTCGTTCCGGGGACCCGGGTCGGATCAGCGAGGGGACCATCGTCGGCGCGATCGACCGACGGAGCCACAAGATCGACTACTGCCATGCCGACGGCAGCAGCCAGTCGAGACAGAAATCCTCGCCGGTTCAACTCATGCTCATGAGAATTGTCACGTATTTCCGAGTCGCCGGATATCCCCATCTCGCCTTTCGTGCTCATGGCCTCCCTCCCGGTTGCGTATGGTGGCAGCCTAATCCTCCTTATCTGCTTGGTCAATTCCCCTTCACGACTTGGAACTGAGAATCTGTCGCACATGCATACAGGCACTGGCCTGACTGCACTGGATTCTAACCTCCCTAGATGCCTGGCGCTCGCAGTTCCACACATCGTATACTTTCCCTTCCATTGACAGTCAGAGGCGCACCATGAATGTCGTGCCCTTTTTGACGTGATGAACCGCATCTGGCGAACCGGAAACGAATGCCTGCAACAACTCTCTTGAGCTGTGAATCGGTCAGCAAGACCTATGGAGTGACGCCCCTCTTTACCGAGTTGTCTTTGGCCCTGTTCGAAGGGGATCATGTCGGTCTCGTCGGACCCAACGGGTCCGGCAAGTCCACTCTCCTCAGGATTCTGGCCGGTCTCGAAACACCAGACCGCGGCACAAGAACGACACGCCGGCAACTTCGCGTCGGGTATGTTCCCCAGGAACCGATCGTTCCTCAGGACGAATCGATTGAAGACGTCTTGTTACAGGTCTTGGCGGAAAACAACCGCGACCCCCATGAACATGCCGGTCACATTGCCAAGGCCCTCAGCATCGGCGCGTTCCCACAAGCCGATCAACCGGTCAGGTCCCTCTCGGGAGGATGGCGTAAGCGACTGGCGATCGCTCGGGCCGTCATGCTCGAACCGGATGTGCTGTTGATGGACGAACCGACCAATCACCTCGATGTCGATGGCATTCTCTGGCTTGAAACCCTGCTCACGTGTCAGGCCAAAGCGTTTCTGGTCGTGAGCCATGATCGACGGTTCTTGGAGGCAGTCGCCTCGCGCATGCTGGAACTAAATCGCTGCTACCCGAACGGACTATTTGAAGCGAAGGGACGCTACAGCGATTTCCTCGAGCAACGCGATGCCGTGCTGCAAGCTCAGGCCGGCTATCAGGCTTCGCTGGCGAATCGCGTGCGTCGTGAAATGGAATGGCTCAGACGCGGTCCCCAAGCCCGTACGACGAAAGCCAAGGGCCGCGTGCAGTCCGCCGAACAACTGATCTCTGAGCTCGACCGAGCAGAAGCCCGGGCAGTGCAGAGTACCGTCGCGATCGATTTTGTGTCGAGCGGTCGCAAATCCAAACAGTTGCTGGTAGCCCGGCAACTCAGCAAGACGTTCGCCGGCCAGCCGGTGGTCGCCGATCTGGACATGCAGATTGGTCCCGGCCAACGACTCGGTCTCCTCGGACCGAATGGGAGCGGGAAAACGACGCTCCTGCGCCTGCTGGCCGGCACCTTGGAGCCGGACCGGGGTACGATCACACGGGCCAACCGTCTGCGTATCGTGACATTCGACCAGCATCGGGATTCGCTCGATCAGACTGCCACGCTTCGGCAGGCCTTGGCGCCTGCGGGCGACGCGGTCGTCTATCAGGATCGGTCGGTTCATCTGGTCTCCTGGGCAAAACGGTTTCTCTTTCGACCGGAGCAGTTGGCTCTGCCCGTCTCACGGCTTTCCGGAGGAGAGCAAGCGCGGCTGCTGATTGCCCGGCTGATGCTCCAACCGGCAGACCTGCTCCTCCTCGATGAACCTACCAACGATTTGGATATTCCGACTCTCGACGTGCTGGAAGAAAGCCTCCTGGAGTTTACCGGCGCTCTCGTCCTTGTCACTCACGACCGTTGGCTCTTGGATCGAGTCTCGACCGTGCTTCTAGCGCTGGAAGGAAACGGCCGTGCGGAATGGTTCGCTGATTATGCGCAGTGGGAACAGGCTCAACAACGGAAGATGAACACTGACGACCAGTCGTCGATCGGGAAGACCCAGCAGGATTCGGAAACCGAAACCCACCCGGGAGGACCGGTTCGTAAACGAAAACTCTCCTATCGCGAGCAGAAGGAATGGGGGTCCATTGAGCAGGATATCTTAAGGGCTGAGGCAAGAGTCTCGGTCTGCCGGGCTGCGGTGGAAGATCCAATGGTAGCGTCCGATGCCGCCGCCCTTGAGGAACGCCTCGGAACATTGGAAACCGCCCGCGCCGAAGTCGAACGGCTTTACGCCCGTTGGGCCGAACTCGAAGACATGCGGGTGCAATCAGCGAGGGTCCAGGAACTGTCCTCGTCGTAAGGTCGCCCTCACAATTGCCACCGATACAGGACGCGGGGGCTGCGAACCATCTCATCAACGAACAAGATCAGGCGCGAGAGAGGTATCACCATTCATGAAGCGGATCCGGCTATCCACTGCAGCCTTGAGGGGAGACGATTTCAACGCCTCAAGCAACAGATCCCGCAGCGGGACTTGACGGTCAATGCGATCCTCCGCATATTCAAACATGCTATACCCGTCCCCCCCGTCGACCAAGAACGAATCCGCCGTCACCGTATAGCGGCGGGTTTCTTCCAGCGGTTTCATGCCGATCATGGCATCCCGCACGCGCGAGCCTACCGGCGCATTCACGTGATAGGTCACGGTCATGCCGGATACTTGAAGAAACCGGCCGTTGCTCGCGGGCAGACGGCTTGCACTGTTCTCCAATGCCAGCCGTAAGTGCCGGCCCGAGATCGAACAGGTGACCAATGACGAACTGAACGGCAGCACGCGCAAGACCCGCGTCAAATCGACCGGTCCGACCGGAATACTGTCACGGATCTGTCCGCCGTTAATCAACGCCACATCCGTCCCAAACTCGGCCCTCGCCAAATCCGTGAGCAGATTGCCGAGATTACTTTCCCGGAGGCGTACGGTCTCGGTCTCACCATCCAGATCGACGAGAGAACGGCCGACGATCATTCCTCCGAGTAGGTCCATCTTCTTGACATATCCCTGAATCAGTTCATCGACCACAGGATTGGGCGGAACATTCTCGTTCACAGCAAGATTGTCGGCTTCTACCCTGATGATCCTGGCGCGATCCGGGGGTCCGGTCGAGCGTTCAAAAGTCAAGACGAGACGCCCGACCGATCGGCCCTGCCGATGCGTCTTGACGAAGACCGGCCCCGGGCTCTGGGTCATCGAAACCGGGGCGGTCGACGAAGCTGTACGCAACCCATCGAATCCTGGTGTATGGCCTCCGATCACGACATCCAACTCCGGTACCTGCGCCAATAGCGCAAGATCCTCATCGTCGTCTTCATGGGTAATCGCAATAACGAGATCGACCCCACGATCGTCGCGGAGATTCCGGACCGCATTTCGTATCGTCTCGATCGGATCAAGCAGATCGAGCAGCCGGACCACGTCGCGATTGAAGGTGTCCGGGAAATTCTTTCGCCCGAGCACACTGACGATCCCAATAGAAAGACCTCCTATTTGAATGACAGTGGAAGGTCGGCACGGCAACTCAACAGCGCGACCGGAGAGATTGGTGCAGAGAATCGGAAAAGCGGCCAGCTCTTGCATGGTTCGCAAGTGATCGAGCCCAAAATCAAATTCATGGTTTCCCGCCGCCATTGCCGCGTATCCCATGATGTTCATCGCCTTAATGTCCGGCTCGCCACGGAAGACCGAGGACATCGGCGTGCCGATCAAGAGATCGCCGGAATCGACAACCAGAACAGCACCCTCCTCCTTCCGAACCGTCTCTATGACGTGGGCTCGGGCCGCCATGCCGGCTTCCCGCTTCTGTCCCATGCGTTCGATCGGAAGAACCTGGCCATGGTGCTCGCTGGTATGGAGAATCGTGAGCTGTTCTGCAGAGACCACCGGAGGTAGAACGAGCGGACAAACTAGAGCCGCCCAGAATCGACAGAAGCATATCAGTCCACGCACGACCCTCATAGATGCTAGCCTGGGCTATTACCTGAGATTCCCAGATGCCATTCGACCATTTGCACAGAGACGTGTCAATTCCCCGTGCAGCAGCACGAAGATATCCACTGCACAGGAGGGACATGCCAAGGAGACCTAGTGCCCACCAATTCCGACCAAGCGCAGAGACCACCCAACCGGGACCCACCTGACGACGGGAAAGAGTCCGCTCCGTGCAAGCCACGTCCCGCATGGATGAGTCTCACCTGCCATCACAGCGGGAGCCCCACGCCCGCAAAAAATTATCTTGTACGCGGGCCCTGCCTAGCCTAACTTAGGCGGTCGATGGTCATTAGAAACCGGAAACTTCGTCGCAATACCGCGACGCACAAGAAAGGATTTCTCATGCGAATCGTTTTCACCAGCGTGTCGGCAATGGTCGCTCTCCTGGCATCACTGGCCTTCGCCAGCGTGCCCGATCCTGCCACAGACGAACAGAAGACCCTCTATGCGTTGGGGATTGCGATTAGTCAATCGCTCGGCGTGTTCTCATTGAACGAGGCTGAACTGGAGATGGTCAAATCCGGAATTACCGATGGGGTCATGAAACATCCCTCCAAAGTGGAGCTCAAAACATTCGGCCCCAAAATCCAACAACTGGAGCAGACACGAGCCGCCGCACTCGCAGAGGGCGAGAAAAAAACAGGAGCCGCCTTCCTGGCAAAGGCCTCGGCAGAGTCCGGCGCGAAGAAGACCGAATCCGGCGCGATCCTCACGACAATGACAGAAGGCAAGGGAGCAAGTCCGAAGGTGACGGATCAGGTGAAAGTTCATTATCATGGCACGCTACTCGACGGCACCGTGTTCGACAGCTCAGTCAAGCGAGGCGAACCAGCCACCTTTCCCCTGAACCAGGTCATCAAATGCTGGACCGAGGGCCTTCAAAAAATGAAAGTCGGAGGCAAGAGTCGCTTGGTGTGCCCATCGAATCTGGCATACGGCGATCGCGGGTCACCGCCGACCATCAAGCCGGGCGCGACGTTAGTCTTCGAAGTAGAACTCCTCGATATCGTCAAGTAATGCGTGCCGGGCTCCTTGCCGAAAATGCAGGGAGCCCGTCGTGGCACCGGAGCATGCGGCATGTTGATTTCCTTTCGTCCGGAGACGGTGGGACGGATGGGTCAGCTGAAGCAGGGTCCTGTCATACTGCCTCCCTGATCCAGTGCTGCACGCCCTCTGGTCGCGGTGCCCAACTCTGAATCGCCAGAGGTGAACTATCGGAGCGTGAGGCGACATAACAGCTTTCCCATTGCCCGGGCGCAATCATTAAGTTTCGTCGTCCCATCTTGTTACTTAACACGATCGCACCGTCAACGATGTCCGCCTGATCCGCATACACATAGATGTCTTCGTTATTCTTTAGCCGTATGCACAGGTACTGGTCACCGTAATCACTGGTCCGTCCCATAGCCGATTCCTTTCATGTGCAGTTCCATGCACCACAACTGTGGACGATACACGCAACGACTCACCTACTTCCAACAGCGCCCGGCATGTCCCATCTACTTGTCGGAAGGACGATACGGGACGAACATGTCGCCAACGATATCCTGGCCGCTCTTGGAAAGGGCAAATGCCGCAAACGCGTCCGCCGCCGGATGCGGCTCCTTTCTTTTGAGCAGCAGGATAGGCCGCCGCAACTTATAGTGACCGTTCTTGACCGTCTCCTTGGACGGTTCCACCTGATCGACCACAAGCAGCGTGACGCCGACTCCATAGGTGACTGCCTCAAGCGCAATTCCCAGCGAGGCATAGGTCACCGCCGATGTGTTGCCGGCCACGGTACTGATCGCTTTCTGATCAGACTCTCTCACCTTTGCGGTTGCTGGAATCTGACCGATAATCCCCAACTCCCGCTCGAGGGTTCCCCGGATATGCTGGGTCTCCGGACGATCGATCAGTTGGATCGGGAGATCCGGCCCGCCCAGACTTGACCATCGGTTCACCTTCCCGGAAAAAATTGCAGCCGCCTGTTCCGTTGTGACCGCTTTCAGAGGGTTCGTGAAATCCACCACAAGGGCAATTCCATCCCATGCAATGGGAATCGGCACCAAGTCCGAATCGGTCTGCCCTGCCACGGCAAAATCCGCCTCACGCACCTTGACCATGTGAATAGGATGAAATGAGGCATCCCATCGGATCTCCACGACGCTTCCAAGATGAGCCTGTTCAAACGCTCGTGTCAGTTGCTCGATCACATGAAGTTCAGGCCCGTTCCCGGCAATTGTGATCAAAGCGGACAGCGCATCAGCTGAAGGCCACCCCAGCGCGACCATGAACAAAATTGACGTGATCGTGCGGGACACCATCGGAAACCCTCATGGCGAGCGAGGCACGTTCTCGAAAGTCGATGTCACTTCTAGCTGCGCTTGTAGCGCGTGGAATAGTCGTGGATGTAGGTGTAAAGGGTCATGGCGATGACCCCGCCGCCGAGAAGGATGGCCGCGATAGTCAGCATGTCGTGAGGGAAGAGTGTAGAAATATTAGGTATGTTCATCATCTGCTCCTTCATTTCTCCCGCTGTGACGACCGGTGGCACATGTTTTACGCTGACAAGGGGCGTGGGTTGTTATGCTATCCCGTGGGTGGGAAAGAAACTGGTCACAATTGCTCAGTTATCATATTCTGCGTTTCATTTCGCAGAAATGTATTGTCAAGATTGCCGACTATCAGGACGGATCCTCACTCCCCTATCCACTGGTGTGCGCCGTCTCACCATCGCTCGAGAGAGAAATCATGAAGAGCGACGCGCTTTCCATCCTGCCACTGCATCAATCGTTAACAGAATGATTCCTGCAGCAGATAGGATCCATGAGACCTGAAGTGGAATTCCGGGCACTCCAGCCCAATAGAATCCCCACGCGATTACTCCACAAACGAGAAAAGCCATCGCGTAGTTCAACATGGTGGCTCCTCTTCAACAGAATAGACACAGAGACTGCGTGACTGTTCGATCATCTCGTCATCACAACGTCTCTCAGCAAAACGGCACCGGAATGCGCGCCCAACAGGACCTGGGTTCTAAATGCCATCGTCGCTCTGGATCGATGAGGGAATCCATCACTTCCCTGCATTTCAGACATCGCCACCCATACGCCGGGTTCCCGCTCACTGCATCACTCATCTTGATCACCGCCATCGTACCGAGACAAAACGGACAATTCATAATACCTCTGCGAGTAACTGAGTGAACCACACCACACATCTACTTCTTTTTCTGACACACTTCGGTTGTCGCTTCGATCCGGCCATCCTGGGGACTGATCAGGAACACCATCCCTTCGTGCGTTGGGTCTCTCTTGAAGAAGATGGCAAAGTCCTGGTCGTATTTTCTCGGTGTGACCTTCGTGTCTCCGCTCGAACGGTCATATACCGTTTCATTGATGAATGCAGATATGGTTTGCGTTCCATTTGACCGCGGCGCGCTCGTCACTTTCCAGAAAACACGACTCGGATCAAGAGAGCCTTTCGCCTGATCCATGATGAAGTTCGAACACAAATGCGTTCCCTTCGCGACTTGCACGTAGTCGCCCCTGTCAACAAACTGAGCAAAGGCCGACAGTGGGAATCCGAGTACCAATGCAAGGCACGGAATAAGCCGTGTCATAATGACCTTCTGTCCGACATTACTTGGGCGATGGATGGTGCCTGCGACCTCATCGACAGGAGACAGAGCACGAGAATCAGGAACCCACCGGCAGGATCAGAATCCGGCCTTCTTGAGAGTTCTCGCGCCAGGCAATATCTGGCCACATGGTTCAACTCGCTACATTATCCTCGGGACTGCACGTGCGAGTCTGGTCAAAATTGCTCACCAACCAGGAGCTTGTGCTCAAGGGAAGAACCGTGCTTGCGGACACACACGAAAGCACAGCGTCGAATGTCGCTATTCTCCTTATATCTTCATATGATGCATAATGACGTTGACTCCTCGAGAGCAACTCCGTATGGTGATCCGGTTTGCAAGCCACTCATGCCTGTTTCCTTCGCGAATGGACAAGCAGCATGACCGCTTCTGCATGCAAAGAGACGCGTCCGGTGTGACGTGAGATACCGAATGAGCCTTAACGAGGTACTGCGATGAGTTCAAGACGGCTGTATGTGGGCGGACTGCTGGAGACAACCACGACACAACATCTTCGTGATCTGTTCGCGCCCTTCGGGACAGTCGAAGGGGTTCATATCGTCCTACACAAGTTCACCGGCAAGATGGCGGGATACGGTTTCGTCGAAATGGACTCGGAAGAACATGCGATTCGCGCAGCGACAGCCTTGGAAGGTACCCAACGTGATGGGATGCGTCTGAGGACCTATGTAACACCGTTTGCTCATCAAAAAAGCACCTGACCGACCAGACTTCTTCGGCCCATCAGAAACCATCTCTCTGACCGAACCTCCTTACCACATCAAGCAGCCGCGGTAGCATCGCTTTGACCATATTGGACATGGATTTACGGCTGAGTTGGACCGTCTTCCTCCGGCTCCTGCACGGTTGATGGATCCCAGAGATATTCTAATCCTAGCGCTTCCCACTTCTCTTTTTCTGTCTTCTTCCGAGGACGCTTCCAAGGAAGACCAAGACTCTCGTGGATTTTCGAACTGTACAGATCTGCATGTTGGATGCATCCCTGTATCGCATCTTCATATTCCTGTTGTGATACACCAAGTCGCAGAAGTAAGACCTGATGGGCCATGAGCAAAACCCGATGAGTCGTTAAGGCATGGATCAGCTTCTCCAGTTGGTCGTTCTTCAACATCTGCGTCCTCCATCTTCTTTGGCACAAGGTTATAGACTGCTGCTGTCATTGAGAGCCTGTGCGAACACGAACGATCTATGTTTTAGTTTTCGTGAGCGGATGGCTTCGGGAAGGCTACCACTTGAGCGGCAGCAGCCTCGAACCGCACCAACGGCGTTTGATTCGTCTGAGCGGTTGAGCTACGATATCGTAGCGTTTTCTCAGGCATTTTTCCTCACTGGCTCAGCCGTGGCAGGCAGGTTTCGATGTCCAACCTAACACAGGGGGAAGAGGATGTCTAATCCTAGCCTATTCGCTACGAGGTCTCTTCATCACGATCCGATTGCCTACTCGCAGATGGCCTCGCGTTTCACCCGTATTGCCAATGTGTCGCTTCGGCCTCCCGATCGTGACCGTGACGTCGCACGATGAGCGCAAAAACGAAAGCTGAGCGCCTGTGTCACTGCGGCCATAACAAGCGCCAGCACGGCGTGGCGGCCGGCGCCCGCGGTTTCTGCCGTGAATGCCCCTGTCAGCATTACCAACCCCGTCGAAAGCGAGCTGTAGGAAGGCGTCGGCCTTCACGGAACCAAGGAAATTAGGAGCGACGCGACAGATCCTATGCCAACCCAGACCATGCGCGTCGCCTTGCTTCACCTCGCCCCAATTCCTGCCGACGTGAATGGAAACCGGCGGTTGATCGAACGGGCCATCAGCAAGGCCGCGGACGTAGGAGCCACGTGGATCATCACGCCAGAACTCGCCGTGTGCGGTTACACCTTTGCCGACCGCATTGGCACGGACTGGATCGTCTCGCCACCCGATCCATGGATAACCACTGTGTGCCGACTTGCCGCACGACTGCACGTGACCGTGTTTCTCTCCCATCCGGAACGGGAGAGTCGATCCAATACTCTCTATAACACGGTGTTCGTCATCACCCCGGATGGCGCCATCACAGGCAAACATCGCAAGGTCAATACGCTGCGCAAAGGATCAGAAGACTGGTCGAGCCCTGGAGACCGCGCAACGCCGATTCCGGTTCCACCTGTACGCCGCGTTGGGATTTTGATTTGCGCTGACGCCTGCTCGCCGGGCATTCCCGAGAGTTTCCGGTCGCAAGGCGCTGAGCTGTTGATCTCATCGGCCGCATGGGCGCCGGGCTATCATGGTCCTCAAGGTGAGTGGGAGCGCTGTTCGGTCGTGACGGGACTTCCGCTGTTCGTCTGCAACAGAACCGGATCCGATCTGACCCTCGACTTTACGCAGGCCGAAAGTGTGGTGGTCAAAGACGGCCGACGGCTGCTGTCCTTGTCATCCGAACGGTCGGTGATTTTTGTCATCGAGTGGAATGTGACGGCTCAACACCTCGCGACACCGGCGTACCAGCGCATCGAACTGTGAGAGGCCATAAGGAACGGAACAAGAAAGCAATGGCACCTTCACACGTCCTGACGAGACACCTGCGCAGGGACCCCACTCTTCAGTCTTCGTCGATTCGTCCTCGCAATGTCTTCAATCGCCCGCGTTTCGTCTTCGTCTCGACTCGTCGACGGTGCGACGCTTTCGAAGCCTTGGTCGGTTTCCGTATAGGTGGTGCGACCGTTGCTAGTCCGATCAACTCGCGCAGTCGATTCAGGGCGACCTCTCTATTACGCTCCTGGCTCCTGGACTCCTGGGCTTTGATGATGACGACCCCGTCTCGCGAGATCCGATGATCACGCCGCGCCAGCAGCCGCGCCTTACATGCCTCCGGCAGAGAAGACGCTCGGATATCGAACCGCAAATGCACGGCCGAGGCAACTTTGTTTACATGCTGACCACCTGCCCCCTGGGCACGAATGGCTGAGAATTCGATCTCGGCATCCGGGATGGAGATGGACGGTGAGATCTGGAGCATCGCACCTCAGAAAAACTGATCCAACCTTATCCGATCGAGTTGCGCACGGTGCCGACAGCTTGCTTGACCATGCGTTCGACCCTTCCCATGGCGGTGCCGGCCTTGCGCGCCATCTTTGCAAGATTGCTCTGCGCCTGACTCGTCCGCTTCTTTACCTTACCCCGCAGTTTCGATGCGGTTCGCTTGGCGCCCCTGTTGGCCTGAGACATGGCGCCCGATGTTTTCTTTGCCGCCTTTTTCATTTTTTGCGAGGCGCCTTTGACCTTGCGTACCGCGCTGCGTTTGACCTTCGATGCCCCTTTGGACATGTTCCTCACCGTTCGTTTCACAGAGACTCCTTTCTGTGATGACGTTGCATTCACCCCTCCCCCGCTCGTTTCTCAACCCACTACCCGATTCGCAGCGGCAGGACTTCCCTTCACACCATGCCACAATTGCCGACATGATTCCACCTAACTGCGATGAAATCATGCGGGTCCGGGAGCAGGCACTGGGAATCTAGGGAGATTCCCAGTATGGTTCGGCCGTCCATGGTTCTAGGATAATTGGGGAGGCCCTGCGAGAGTGGCGCTGAATCAGGGAGGGATCCTCATGGATACATTGATCAGGCGGATTTCCCACTATTCCCGCACCCGTTATCGCGTCCCTGCAAGCCTGGCCGCCGTTTTCCTGTCGACCAACTCGGCGGCGATCGGACGAGTGACGAATATGTCAGTGACAGGCTGTTTGATCCATTGCCCGATGAAGCTTGAAGCGGGCAGTCAGGTGGCGATTCGGTTACGCTTGGTCGATCAACAGGAATTTCTGAACATCGAATCCGCCATTGTTCGATGGACAGACGGCTCCAGGCACGGAGTGGAGTTTCACACCCTTTCCGCCCTGACCAGACAACGACTGTATAGGTCTCTGTTCGACCAGGTCACCATTTCTCTTCAGGCAACGGCGGAACGCGCATGACCCTGTACGAACGCCGTCGATCTGGATTTTCCCTCCTGCTCGAACCTCGCATACACATGAGATCCCCGGCGCTCCGACCGCCTTCAAATCCATTCTCCTCTCTGGACGAGCCGAATATGACACCTCCTTGCTGAGCCATCGATGGTATAGTGTTCCGGAGCTGCACCGCCGATCGCGTGGCGTCACGTCCTCGAAAACAGACCTCACTGAGGAGGCTCACATGTTCGGACCAATCACGCTCCCCTACGGAGCCAAGATGTTGTTCAATACCGTCAAGCTCAAACCGGGGGTTACATTTGAGGATGTGGAACTTGCGGTGGGAGAACTCTGCAGCGCCGTCAAAGAAACCTACGGCGGCGACAAAGGCGGATTCATCGCCGGGCAAGTGTTCAAATTCTCCGGCTTCCTCTCCGATGAGGGATCACTGAACGCCCCTCACCACACTGACGAACACTACGCAATCGTCACCTATTGGCGGTCGTACGAGGATCACGAACAATCGCATGCCGACCGGGTATTCAGCAGTAAGTTCGCCTCCTTGGCCGCCATGTGTTTGGAAACCAAAGAGTTGGGATACGATATGCTCTGGCAGGGCGCCGCGCTGGGATGATGTGCCGGAGATGTTCCATGTGCTCTCACACCCATCTTCCACACGAGGGAGACAACCATGCGATGGCTTGCGTCTCTATTCTTCATCAGTTCACTACTCATGAGCTTCCCCGCGCTCGCGCAACCAGTTCAGGCCGGTCCATCCGGTGACTTCCGCGTCGGCGATCTGCCCGGCACGGCGCCCACAGTGGGGCCGCCGGGAGGCCCGAGTCTGCCGCTCAGTCCGACAGTCCTTGGTGATCCCATCGGCGCCAAGAGTCCCGACGAGATTTTGAAAACCCTCGACAAAGATCTAGGGAGCAGGAACTTCATGACCACCGGCTCATCCAGCGATCGGTCCATGGAGCACGATAAAGAATTTCGTCTCGACAATGAAAAGACGGCCAGATGACGTGAGGGTCTGCAGATACAGGTCATCGGGCTGTGCCGCGTACTGCCGCTCATGCTATGATGCGCAGCACTATGTCACTTGCCCGCTCTTCTCTTTTGCCCGGCGGGTTTCAGATCAGGCATCGTTCCCTGGGAATTTATCAGGGTAGCGCCATCGAGCTCGCGTTTTGGCATCCGTCGTCGCGGATGCCCGAATATGGCTTGTGCCGATTTTCGACGGAAGAGAAGGCGCAGGCGTTCATCGAATTCCTTTGTTCACCTGTCTGTACGGAATCGATGGACCGGGCGGATCTGACGATCGAGCCCTATGACCTCGCCGAACATGAGCGTCTTATCAATGAACATCCATTATCTTCCGCCTGGGAAACTCCTACCTGAGACGGGGCGCGCGATTCATCAGTTCCGCCTGAATGATGCATACGCGGTGAGTGATGCTTGCGGATGAAGATCCTTTCAGCATCTACCGGATGCGCTCCCACCGCAGGGATCGGTCTTGCGGTCGCGCACCCGATAGGCGACAACCCCGCGGCGGCGGTCGAGCTGAATCAGACAGCACTCGCTGAGCATGCCTTTCAGTCGTTGACGCCCTCGCTGCACGCGGGATTTCATGCCGGACAAGGAAAGTCCGAGACGTTCCGCGGCAGCCTGTTGTGTGAGACCGTCGAGTTCTACCAGCGTCACCGCATCACGATACTCATCGGACAGCCGGTCCAGCATCGGGCGGAGACAGGCAGCCAGCTCCGTCCGAAGCCGGCTGGGCACGTCGGTGGAGGACACAGGAGCGGAAGCGCGCTCGTCCATATCGCACACCAAGCCGGCCGGAATCTCACGCCGTCGCTTCGGCGAGCGGTAGTAATCCACAATGGCGTTGCGCGCAATCCGATACAACC
This sequence comes from Nitrospiraceae bacterium, assembly GCA_040510255.1. GTDB lineage: Bacteria > Nitrospirota > Nitrospiria > Nitrospirales > Nitrospiraceae > DASSBQ01. The sequence continues at coordinate 16,312 of JBEVJJ010000058.1, forward strand.
ACGGCACCACACGGCCTGGATCGTTCACACGATCCAGCTGCTGATGCACACGCAGAAAGATTTCCTGCAAGAGGTCATCGACCTCCGTCTGATCGGCCACGCGTTGGGCGATAAACAGGCGCAGCGCTGCATGGACCTCCGCCCAAATCGCGGCCGTATTCTGCGTCATGACGACCCCTCATTCACTGTAGTCCGTACCGCCTCCTACCGGCAACCGCAAGCGGACGAAGTCGTATCGGCTTCCGCTGTCGTCTTCGACGCACAACAGCCGGTCGCCGCCAGCGAACCCTCGACCGGCAATTGCTCGTGAACGGCAAACACCTCCCAGCTGTTGCCGTCAGGATCAGTGAACCACACCTTGTCCTGCCTGGCAAAACAGCATATGACGTTCTTTTGGACGCTTTCGACAATGCCCATCTCGTAGAGCCGCTGTTCCCAAGCCGCGACGGCCTCCGCATCAGCCACCTCGATCCCCAAATGGTTCACCTCGCTGACTCTCCCGGTCGAGGACAGCAGCGAGAAATTCAGCGCCGGTGCACTCAGATCGAATTTGGCATAGTCGACCGTCTGCTTCTGCGGCGGCACACCGAACACCTTCTCGTAAAAGGCCACGGACCGAGGCACGTTCCGCACATCGAGAGACAAATGAAGACGCATGGGGAAACTCCTTTCAGAAGGGATGAGGGAGAATTCCTCGTCCCATATCTAGAGACGGCGCTCCTTCAAAAAGGACGCAGCCCCGGCGCCGGCCGCCCGGCCGCTCGCCAAACAGGCGGTCAGGAGATAGCCGCCGGTAGGGGCCTCCCAATCCAACATTTCACCGGCGCAGAAGAGGCCGGGAAGGGCACGGACCATCAGCCGTTCATCGAGCGCCTCGAAGACGATCCCACCCGCCGTGCTGATGGCTTCGTTCAACGGGCGGGGCGCCACCAGTCGGAGCGGCAACGATTTGACGGCGGCAGCAAGACGAGTTGCGTCTGCAAATGTGTCTTTCGGTAGCACTTCCCGCAGAAGACCAGACTTCACACCTTCAATATGAGCACGGCGCCTAAGATGCGTGGCCACCGTGCGTTTACCGCGCGGCTTGGACAAGTCGTGAATGAGACGCGGCAGCTCGCGATCCGGCGCCAGATCGAGACGCAGGGTCGCGTCGCCTTTGGCCAGGATTTCCTCGCGGAGACATGCGGATACCGCATAGATCACGCCACCTTCCACACCGGTCTCGGTAATGACGAACTCGCCAAGCTGTCGAACCACGAGGCCATCCAACGTTTTTGCCACGACGCCGACGGTCTTCACCGGGTGGCCGGCAAACTTTCCACGAAAATGCTCGCTCCACCCAACATCGAAGCCGCAGTTGGCAGGCTGTAACGGCGCGATGCGGACACCACGCTCGGCGAGCAGCGGCACCCACGCGCCGTCGGAGCCCAGTTGGGGCCAACTGGCCCCACCCAACGCCAGGACAACGGCATCGGCCGCGATCGAGCGATACCCTTGCGGTGCTGCAAACTGCAACGCGCCATCGTGATTCCAGCCATGCCAGCGATGCCGTACATGGAAGGTGACTCCAGCCTGACGCAATCGGCGCAGCCAGGCACGCAGCAGCGGCGCAGCTTTGAGATCGGTAGGGAACACGCGTCCGGATGAACCTACAAAGGTTTCGATACCAAGCTCATGCGCCCAGGCACGTACGGCATCGGGGCCAAAGGAATCCAGGAGTGGTTCGATCTGCGCGCGGCGCGAACCATAGCGTGAAAGAAATGGTTCATACGATTCGGAGTGCGTGAGATTCAGCCCTCCCTTACCGGCCAGGAGGAACTTGCGTCCGACGGACGCCATGGCGTCGAACAGATCAACAGACGCGCCGCCCGCGATCGCTGCCTCCGCAGCCATGAGCCCGGCCGGTCCACCGCCGATGATGACGACCTTCATACGACGGTCTCGCATCTCATCTTGACCTCCATTCCTGAATCGTTCATATTCGGGTGCCCTTCATCGGTCGACATGTTTTTTCCACATGAGGTTGACGTGTTACATCAGTCCCGGTTGGCCCACCTGCTCTTGATCATAGTCACCACGCTTCTGCCCGTCGCATATGGACCAGCAAAGGCGGCCGAACCTGCCCACAAGGCGGGCGAATCTCCCACGAAGGTCCAGGGCAAGATTGTGGACATTCAGCCGGATTTCATCGTGGTGAAAACCTCGCTTACCAGCTACCGGTTGAACAAGAAAACGGCTCCGTTGAATGCGGCTCTGGGAGATACGGTGACCCTGTGGGTGACCTCCGGGCATGCGGTGATTGACCACCATCGACAAGACACCGGCCAGCGACATCGGTTCCTGACCGGGACGTTACTTGATTCAGCATCGAAGCAGCAAATCAAGCTCTGGACCCCCGAAGGAGATAAGGTGTATCCATTGGACAGCCACCAAGACAAGATCAATCATCTTGCCGAGGGGACCATGGTCACGGTGGAAATCAATGAAGCCGGCACCGTCATTAATGCCAATCCCGTCGAAACTGAAGTGGCAGCTTGCGACAAGCGCCACCACTGCAAGGTGATGCTGCACGGCATGGTAAGAAAGATTCAAGACGGGATGATCTTCATCAAGACCCCAGTGGTTGAATACGAAGTGCCAACCAGCATCGCTCCGCGGGACACCGCAGTGGGTGACGAGATGACCCTATGGGTCAATGAAAACAGTGTGGTGCTCAATTACCATCGAGCCGGGGAATCGTCGCATCGACGCTTCGTCACCGGCACGTTACGCTACACCAACAAAGCACACGCCCGCATCCAGCTGTGGACACCGGAGGGAGAACAGACATTCTCGCTCGTTGAGATGGAGAAGGCCGGCCATCTGCAAGAGGGGCGACCGGTCACAGTGGAGATCAGCGAGGCTGGCGCTGTCCTGGATCTCTGGCAAACGTCCTGAGGCGAAGGACGCATCCCTACCGGCTGCTTCTCTCCGCTTCCTTCAGTAGATAA
>JBEVJJ010000059.1:0-10042 GCA_040510255.1 Nitrospiraceae bacterium
CTTTGTCGGGAATGTCGGCCTTTTCCTTTCCGTCTTGATGAACCAGGTCACGAATCACGTTTCCTTCAAGACGGGCGAAGACATACTGTTCATTGAAGTCGCTTTTCTTTTCATCGACCTGTTGCCCCGCACCATGTTCCCCGCGTTGTGAAATAAGATTATTAATTTTTTCAATCACCCAGCCTCGCGCCGCCTTTCGGCCTTTCGGGTAATCGAGGTTCAGATCAATGATTACCGGGTACGTGAGCGGGGAAAGAGACGGATTATCGTTGCGTCGTCGTGTTTCTTGGTTCAGCTTGTCGAGAAGAGGGAGCGCGATGACTGTCTTGACGAGATTTTTCGCAATCCTCTCCTCGTGAATGTCCTCCGGGATCTTCGTCGGTTTGGTTTGTGAGGATGATCCGGCAGATTCATCCGGCGATGGGGGAATCTCTTGGCTGGGCACTGCCGAGTGCTCGGGCTTGTCCCGACTACTTTCTTGTGAACGGCTTGGCTTCTTCCGTCGCGTTGTCGTTACACCCGCTTTCTTCTTAGCCATATGCCCTCATTACAATAATGAGAAGAACTTGCAGAAGTCTGATCACAGTGATCGAAGTACATGATCGACCCGCCAGAGAAAGTGCCACCATCCTGAGACAGCAAGGCACGTGCCGAAACGATTACTCCACAAATCATTTCCGCTTTATCTAGACAATACGAATGGACGCATTCTCCTGAACCTGACTTGGGGAAAGGACCGTGTATCCGAAAGAATAAACAGATCTTATCGAAAGAGATACAGATTCGGAGTCCCTAGTGTGCCCACCGACGGATCGAATACGCATGAAGGACCATGATCATGTCAAGGTCATTGCGTGTCAGGACACTGAATAGCTGGCATATTCGCTCTACGCCCTTGCCATCACTCGTCGAGACTCGGGCTCAGGAGGAACGGCCCATAGATCAGGGCAAACAACAAATAGGCACCACTCCAGCTTGCCGCAGCCGAACCAAGGACCACATGTTCCGGAAGGCTGGTGCCCGGCCCGAATACCCGCAGCATCGCACCTAGGTTGACCAGAATGTAGATGAAGACAGTCATGGGCCCCGCGTGCCGGCGGCGCCCCGTGTGCCCCAGGCTGGCGCGTGTCATCACCGCCAGGGTCATAACTCCGATTGAGCCGGTTGTGAGGACATGCAACGCCTCCGTCGCCGGCAGACCAAACCCGAGAATGGCGCTTCCCAGCGCGAGCAGCGACATCGCGAGCCATCCGTAACCCAGATGGAGTATCAGCACCAATGGCTCACGCCACGTGAGCCAGCCATACCAGCGGTACAGGCGAATCACATTGACGAACCCGGCCGTCACCAATACCCAGCCTGTCACCAGGGCCAGTGGCTGAACCGTCCACGCCAGGACTGCGATTGCCACGAGAACGACCGACACACCGTCGAACCGAGAAAAGGAAGCCAGCTGTTCCGTCCTGCCCTGCTGGACGAGAAGCTCGCGGGTAAAGTTGGGGGTGACGCGCCCGCCAATGAGCGCCAGCAGCACCATGACTAGCCCCAGAGCCATGCGTGCGGGAAGGTCCGTCTCGGCGTGCTTCAAGGCCAGCACATGGAACCAGATGTTGGCGCCGGCATACAGACTGATCAGCCCTCCAATGGGCGCGTGGGTCCAGCTCTCCCCTGCTGCAATTTCCCGCCAGACAAGCCCCGCCACCAGGACCAGAAACGCTCCGTCAACAGCCGCAGACACGAGGGGGCTGAACCACGGGATGGCGACAACCAGACGGCCGGCCAGCCACAAGGTAAACAACAGCATCAGCTCATGTCCTCTGATCGGCGGACGGTCGGTCCAGTTGGGAATCGCCGTGAACAGGAACCCGGTCATCACGGCGGGCAGAAACCCGAAGACCATCTCGTGCACATGCCACTGCCGACCGGTATGAAACAGAGCCGAGTCACCGGCTTGGACAAGAATCACGATCCACGCAGGCACGATTACGCCCGCGAACAGCGCAGCACCAAGAAAAAACGGTCGGAATCCGTACGAGAAGAATGGCAGTCCCTGGAAGCCGGGTCTCTCGCTCGCCTGATCATCCATGCGACCCCGAGTCCTCAGTCCTTGTGGTGTCACGTGGGCCATCGTGTCAGCCGCCGACATAGGTGATCGACCTCGAATCACCCATGGGTCAGAGCCATCGACGCACGCAGGACTTGTAAGAGGCGAATTCCTTTCCAAACAGCACAGCGAGTGCCCTTTCCTCCGGTTCGATTTGAAAACGATTCATGTACCATATGAACGCGGGAAGAAAAACAAAGGCCGCCGCGTTCGCCAAGAAGACCGCCCATCCAAGCAGGATCACCAGCAAGCCCAGATACATCGGATTACGTGTCAGCAGGTAGATTCCAGACTTCACCAGAACGGTGGCCGACTCGGGCTTCAGAGGGTTGACGGTGGTCCTGGCTCGCCTGAAGGAAAGAACGCCCGATCCGCTAATGACGACACCGGCCACAGCCATGCCTAATGAGATGAACTTGCGCCCCGGAATGGCGAACGCAAATGCCGGCAGGGCCCACGAGGCGAGCCACATCAGTGCGGCGATGCACAGAACAACGGCGACAGGAGGAACCTTCAATTCAAGGGCCTGCATGGATCTGCTTTCAGGAGAGTGGGATCGCGGAGCCACCCCGACAGGAGGCGCTTTGGAATTCACGCGGCTTCGACCCTCACATCCGTGGTCACAGAATTCGCGATAAAGCAGCCGTTGTGCGCTTCTTCATGGAGTGAGGTCAATTGCTCCGCAGTCGGTTGAATCGCCCCGCCGAACGCCACCTTTGGCCGTAAGATGACACGGGTGACCGCCAGCTTGCCTTTCGCATTCTTTTCTAGAAACCCCACCGCATGATCGCTGTAGCGATCGACGACAAACTTTTTCTTGGCTGCCACGGCCAGGAAGGTCAGCATGTGACAACTCGACAAGGCCGCGACGAGCGCGTCTTCAGGATTCACCTGCGCAGGATTGCCACGGTACGCCGGCGCCGCCGATGCAGAGACCCGCGCGCCACCTTCGAATAGCCACACATGGTCTCGATTGTACGAGTCGTACGTAAAGCTCTCGGCTTCTCTCTTCCATTCCAGCGTGATTTTGTGTTCAGCCATTGGACCACCTCTTTTCATACCTCATAGACGGAGTGTACCGAGGCCGGAAGACCAACGCAACGGCAGGCGTCAGCAGCAAGCGTGTTTGATTGACGATTCCTCCCGTGCTAGCATCGCGCGGCACATCCGAGAGGGAGGGTTGTCGCGATGGTGATCAAATCCTACAACCAAGTCTCCCCGACCAGCTATCCGGGTGTGTCCGAGGGCGTACAGATCAGGGAAATGATTACCGACCAGGATGGCGCGCAGAATTTTGCCATGCGGGTGTTTGACGTGCAGACCGGCGCCAGCACGCCCTTCCACACCCACGCCTGGGAGCACGAGGTCTATATCATTTCAGGAACAGGGCGCGTGCGGACGGAAGGAAAAGAAACGCCGTTCAAGCCCGGCGATTCCGTCTACATCGCTCCGAATGAGCAGCACTGCTTCGTCGCCGATTCTACCACCTCGATTCAGATGATCTGCTGCATCCCCGCAAAGGACCGCTGCCAACTGTAGCCTCAAGTACAGTGAGCGAAAGCGAGTCGGCATCACAGGGCCCGATCACCAATTCATCCGGTGAAGTTGTTCGAATCTGAAACAGCCATGGACTGGTGTATCTCTTCCTTCATGCGCGTATCGAGAGGGATACGCCCCCGCGAGATGCCCTCCCCGATCGTCCTATCCGGCAATCCAGAATGTTGTGTGTTGTCAAGCATTGCCATTTGAGGCAAAGTCTTTGCTTCTTTCACTGTCATCAGGTCCCCTGTCATGACCCCCCCACGAGTCACAGATTTCCAATGGAGGATACTATGCTGATCACCGTGAGAACCCTCACTCTGTTCTTCGCGACATTCTTCCTCGACACGGCTACCATCAGCCATGCCCAACAATGGAACGGCCCCGCCAATCAGAATGGGACTATTTGGAGACCGGGCAGCATAGCGGTCGGGGAGCAAGTTCCCCGAAGAGACGATCCAAGGGCGATGCTGGAGGTCACACGCCCTCTCGCCATGGCAGGCGAATCGGACGACCGCTTGTTCAGCGCGAACATGCACTACAAAGGCGACATGAGCCCGCGCTTTGAGGTCGACACGAGGCGTGCTTACGCCGGTGGAGCTAGAAGCAAAGCCACGATCTTGGCCCCCGACTTAGATTTCGCCGTGCACCGCAAGGCCGCCATCGGTGTGGTCAACCTGACGGAGCGATTCCCCAGCGACTATATGTTGGTCGTGGGTGGCAAGATCCTGGCCGAGGAGGTCAGAATCAAATTGATCAAGGATTGGGCGGACCATGCCTTCAATCCCGACTACCCACTCGCGCGTCTGCCGGAAGTCGAGCAATTCATTCGTGCGCATCATCACTTGCCGGACATTCCCACCGCCGAAGAGGTCGAGACCGACGGCATCAGCCTCGGTCAGATGCAGGCTAAATTGTTACTCAAGATCGAGGAACTCACGCTCCATCTGATCGAACAGAACAAGACCATTGAAACACTGCAACGCTCGCTCGCGCACATGAAACACAACAAGGCCCTGTCGACCAGTACGGCCCATCGGTAACTCATCCGTGCACACCAGGGAAGGAGGGGACGTGACCATGAAAGGAAGACGATCAACCGCGATCATGGTGACACTACTCGCGATGATGGGGCCCCATGCCTATGGACAATCAGAGATGGTGCTCAAACAGACGATTGAGCCGGGCGTCACCAAAACCTATGACCACAGCGGCGGCATTGTGCTGAGGGACGGGTTTTGGGCGAAGGCGGGATCGAATTTCACCGCAACGATCGCGATCACGCCGGGCTTTTCCATCGACAAGACACCGCTCGACGCCAAAGCCAAACAGTATACCTCAAATGATGGACGCACCTTTGTCGTCGCGGGGTGCATCCCTAAGAATATTCCTCTGTCGGGCGGGGTATTCGGTGGATCGGCCTGGGCAATCTGTAATGACATCGATCTGGTCAAGGACAAGGTTCTGGAGAGCGACTTTGTTTCTTGCCTCGACCTCTATCCGAACGGGGTGCTCCAAGGATTGTTTATCAAAGAAGTGAACAGCCGTGACTGGGAGTCGTTTCGTTTTTCTTGCGGCGACTTGCTTCCGGACGGAACCGTGGCCTCTCCCATACAGAAGGCGCCCCTCCTGTTCGATTTTGAGAAAGAAGGGAAATTCTATGAAACCTCCGTCCCCGCCACTCGCCTGTCCCTCGGAATTTTCGAATTGGAACACTATATCCAGTTTCGGCAAAGCCTGCTGACCGTCGCGCTGTATCATCACACCGCTCGAGCGATTTTCGACAGCGGCGCAGCACAACGCCGTCCCGATGATATTCATCTCACCGACAAGGTGCCTTCCTCTGCGCCGGCGGCGGGAATCAGGTACCTTGAATGGTTCTGTCCGCCCGGCATGGTGGTGACCGGCGCGGCCATCGGACACATTCCGGATAAGAAGGACAAGCATACCAGACCGGTCTACATCCTAGCGGAATGCCGGAAGCTGCTCCACAACTGAAGACAGGTTGAGGGATAGACGGACGGTCGAAGTCCCGGAAAATCCCCATCACACGAAGCAACCGTCATGCTCAATCTGAAGAGGGGTTGGCGCTACGCACGGCGACGAGGAACCTTCATAGCGGCTGCTTTTCCTCTGCTTTAGGACCTGGGGCATCGCCCGGCCACTTCGTTGTTCCCTTCGCCTCCGGATTCATTGATCTCGTTCTGCCAATCCACCGTGATGCTGAACTCACAGTCGGGGTTGAAGCAGGCCGGAGGGATCGCAACCGGCGTCAGATCGATCCACTCTCCGCCGGCAATAGCCGGGGTGTGGAGTTGGACGGAGCCACCGGGGAAAAACTCGACTGACGTGAGAGAGGCGGGAGACTCACCCTCACCGAGGTTCTGAACGGACACGACCAATTGGGGAAATTCTCTGTCTCCAGCTACATGACAAAAGCTCTCAGGACCGGAGAGATCGGCAGGTTTGAGCGGGACGAGGTCCGCTCCCTCGTGGAAGGGGTGAGACGACATGCACCCGCCCACGACGAGAGCCATCACAAGACTTGCTGCGCCTAATAGCACAAGGGAACGACCCATGAGTCCACTCCTCGAGTCCATTCATTATACTGGATCTTCCGCAATCGAATCGAAACCCTGGAAATCTTCGACTGTAAAATATCGTGGATGCGCAACAAATCCTCGCCGTGCGACAACCAACCCACTCGGACTCGCATACCCTCTCGACATTGGCCGACGAATTAAGTCTTTCAGCGGCCTGGGAGAGATTTATCGCTTACTAATCCCATGAGACTTGTGCCTTCTACTCCCTCCAGTTCGAAACACTTGCCTAAGCCGGTCTCACCGTGGTCAAATCAGCGAGCATCGAAGATCAGACAACATGCTGGAAGCAGGAGCCATGGTAACGGCAGGGACCGCGTCTCCATTGTTGAATCAGTTAATGGAGGAACTCACCGCTCATCCGGTCAATCACCACCCGTTCTTTGTGCGATTCCAAGCGGAATATCTGAGCCGCCGGCAGTTGCAGGCGTTCTTCCGCCAATACCATTACTTCTGCAAGCATTTTGTCAAAGTTCTTGAGGGACTCCTCTATGCGACGCCCATTGACGAAGTCGAAATGCGCGTGGAGTTGATCAAGACGCTCCACTCCGAGCTGGGTTCAGGATCGTGCGAGCAGGCGCATGTGAGGCAGCTCGAACGGTTTGGAAACAAGTTGGACCTCCGCGAGTCCGACCTGAAACGGACGCGACCGATCCCCGAGGTGAAGACGTATCTTCAAACTCTACACGGGCTGTTTAGTGAAACCGATTACCTCGTCGCCTTGGGGGCGGAGTTGGCCGTGGAGACGACCGCGATCTCCGAGTTTCGCTATTTCGCGCCCGGCCTTTACAAGTATTCCAACTTCACGCCGGAGGACCTCATCTTTTTTGAACTGCACCTGCAAGAAGAACAGCACCACAGCGACTGGCTGCGTGACGCAGTACGCAAGACAGCGACCACGCCCGGGCAGCTCGCGCGCGTCGCAGCTGGCGCGAGGCAGACTGCGGACAGCTGGCATGAGTTCTGGAACGGCATGTATCGAGAGGTCTTTCAGGAACGCTATTCTGTCTAGCAGCTACATCACTGCGCTGTTTTCCCTTCCAGTCGGGTGAACCGGCAACATTGACGTAGCTCCATCTGCCCTGTACGATTTTGTCATACAGGAGTGACCCGATGAAACGAACACGTGTTCCGGTTACTGTCTCACTTCCCTCAAATCTTGCGGAAAACTTCGAAAAGCTGGCTAGAGCGGAGTCAAAAAATAAAAGTCAGCTCTTCCGTGAGATGCTCACCGCCTACGAACGCCGCCGTCGAGAAGAGCGATTTTATGAGCTGCAACGGTATGGCGAAAAAAACGCCAAGAAGAAGGGCGTCCTGACTGAGACCGACGTGGAGAAGTTGGTGTTTCAAGGCCGCTGAGCGTGCGCGTTGTCTTCGACACCAACATCTATGTTTCTGCCCTCGCCATTCCAGGCGGGAACGTTGAAGACGCCTATGTCGAAGTTGCCCGAGGCGCGTTCGAGTTGTTCACCTCGGTGGCGATTCTGACTGAAACAGCCAGAGTCCTCCAAACACAGTTTGATTGGGCGGAAGAGAGAGTCCGTGAAGCGATCCACGACATCGGTCAGACTGCGATCGTGCTACGGCCCCGCCCCATCCTCCGCATTCTTAAAGACGAACCGGACAATCGGATTCTGGAATGTGCGATCGCCGCACAAGCCGAGTACCTCGTCTCGGGAGATCGCCATCTTCTGGCGCTGAAGCACCATGCGGGCATTACGATGATCTCGCTCGCCGACTTTCTGGCAGAGCTGCACACATAGATCGGCCTCACATACCTGTCGGCACGGTCTTGTCGCGACAGACTGTTACTTCTTGCCCGAGCACTTCATCTTCGCCTGTGAATACGCGGCTTGCTGCTGTTGCTCGGTCCCACCATTCTCCTTTTGACAATCAGCACCGGTGGGGGCTTTCTTCGGAGGCGGATTGTTTTGCGCGGCCAGTGGGGCGACATTGGGACACTTGGGACGACGATGTGCCCTTCGGTCTCGTCGCCATAAGCCTTAAAGGTCCCGGCCAAGAAATAAAAAGCGGTCAAGGCACAAAGGGCAGCATCGACTTCATCGATGTTCTCAAGAAAGCAAGTCGGGATCCCTGATTCATGAAGCACCCTTATGCGATCAATTCGCTTACTCTTCGCAGAAAGCGTCTCGCCTGCCAATGCGCAACCAATGGCATGAGGAAAGGTTTCGAAGCACACGCGGTCTCGCGCAGGGGTTCGTCCTTCATACAGCAGATAATGCGGTGCCAATTGGCGAAAGAGCTCAGCCCCGTTGAGCATCCAGCCGTAAAACGGATGAACCTGTCCAATCGTCCAACTAGGTGTAGCAAATGCTGAGATCCCAAGGCCGGCAAGCTCGCGCTCGCAAGGCCTTCGCCTGCCGGTTAGACTCCATTTGCAAGGAGCATCAATTCCAACGACGAAAGCGTTTACAGTCCGGCACCAGTCGACGACCGCCACGGCGTCGCGCGTGACAAGCTTGTCGAGGACTTTTGAGGCCTGCAGTGCAACGGCATGAAACCCTTTCCTTAATCCGCCGACATCCACGCCGACGACTACGGGACTTGTGGAATGAATAGACATGAACCAAGGCCGTCACGATGAAGGGATCGTCAGGCGAGTACTGTACCACGGCACAAAGGATCCCAGCAGATAGGACGGTGGAAGGGAAGGCATATATGATTTACTTTTGACATCGCCACAGGCGCAGGTCTACATCTCTGATCAGGCTGCTTGAAGGACTGCTTTTCGAACGGAGTGGGGTAATGTGACGGACATGAAGAACTGCGTGGGAAATATGCGCCAAATATGGGAACCCCTGAATCAAGACGAGTAGTGCTCGATCTCCATGGCGCCATGGAACACGCCAAGAATATCGACGTCATGATCGGACTTGATCAGGTAGTCGATTCGGTATTGCCCAAACAATACGATGCGAATGTGCCTGTCAGAATGAGTTGGGGCTCAGAGATGCTGTGTCAAAAAGAAACGACACCAGAATACGTATCCGAACCGGTACCGCCCGGTATCTGACTCGATACAACACCTCCGACGGCTTATTCAGCCGGCCGTATTGCCTCGGTGCAACCGACATACAATCGCGCGATTTTCCGCATCAATGAGAAGGTCATTCCAGAGACCGATGAGGGCATGACGCGTGCATATCTCATCAGATAAGTACATTGAGCAGAACTGCTATGCACCCTCGCCAAAGGAGATAGGCCATGCGTCAATTTCAGCAGAGCAACGCCACCATCATGCCATGGTCCGCCACTCTGTCTCTGTTACTGGGATGTCTTGTACTCCCTGCCTGCGCGCCGGCCGTCACAGTCACGGCGCCTGTATCAAAAATCACCGCCGCCGTCGCCGATGACTTAGTCTGCCGCACCAGCAACGACAACAGTGTCGAGGACATGCCCGGCACATTCAAGAGCTTCGTTCAGGGCGGGGACAGCCCCCAGAGCATCGTCGTGACGTTCGTCGGGAGTTGGACCAAGCCGACCTCCGGCAATCCGGTCGGCGCCTTTATCTTTCTTGAAATCGACAACAATCGCGTGGACGTGACAAGTACAAATGGCGGCGTGCTCGTGCACGAGGGAACCGCCACCTCCGTTTCGAACGGAACACATGGGTTCACCTTTGTGACGGAGCCAATTGCGCCCGGCACGCATGTCGCGAAGATGCGGTGGGCCGACAACGTGTTGAGCGGTAGCGGCACCATCTGCGTGTTCGAACGCTCCCTAGTCATTCATCACTTCTAGCAGGGTGTTGAAAAAGACCCACCAGCATCGTTCTCGC
>JBEVJJ010000060.1:0-6155 GCA_040510255.1 Nitrospiraceae bacterium
TTGTCGAGAAGAAATTGTTCGAGCGTCAGATGGAGGTCTATGCGGCCTTTCTCGCCTATACCGATCATGAGATCGGCCGCGTAGTGCAGGCCGTCGAGGACATGGGCAAGCTCGACAACACGCTGATCATCTACATCAGCGGCGACAATGGCGGCAGCGCCGAAGGCTCACCCGCTGGCACGCCCAACGAGATGACGTTCTTCAACGGTGTAGAGGTGCCGGTCGCGGAGCAGATGAAGTTCTACGAAGCGTGGGGTTCGCAAAATACCTATCCGCACATGGCCGTGGGTTGGACCTGGGCGATGAGCACGCCCTACAAATGGACCAAGCAAATTCCGTCCTATTTTGGCGGCATCCGCAACGGCATGGCGATTGCGTGGCCGGGTCACATCACAGACGCAGGTGGCATCCGTAATCAGTTCCACCATGTGATCGACATTGTTCCCACCATACTCGAGGCTACCGGCATCCGTGGGCCGGAGCAGGTTGATGGCGTCACCCAAACGCCGATCGGGGGGGTAAGCCTCGCCTACACCTTCGACAAGGCCAATGCCAATGCGCCCTCAACACACAAGACCCAGTATTTTGAGATGTTCGGCAACCGGGCGCTTTATCACGAAGGCTGGATCGCCTCGACGGTGCCCTACAGGGAGCCGTGGAACGGCACCGCGCCGGTGCCGAAAGACATCGTGAATGGCATCAAGTGGGAGCTGTTCGATCTAACCAAGGACTGGACTCAGAACAATGACGTGGCGGCCGCCAATCCGGAGAAGCTGAAAGAGCTGCAAGATCTGTTCTGGGTCGAGGCCGCCAAGTACCAGGTCCTGCCGCTCGATGCTTCGGCGCTGACCCGCTTCATACTGCCGCGCCCGAGCATCGTGGCCGGGCGCGACGCGTTCACCTATACCAAGCCGATCGTCGGGGTGCCGCTCGGCACGGCGCCGAGCGTCCTCAACAAGTCCTTCACGATCACCGCCGACATCGAAGTGCCTGAAGGCGGTGGCAGTGGCATGCTCGTCACCCAAGGCGGCAGGTTCGGCGGCTGGGGCTTCTACCTGCTCAAGGGCAAGCCGGTCTTCGTCTATGACTTGCTCGATCTCGCGCGGCCAAAAGTCGAGGCTGCGTCAGCGCTCACGCCCGGTAAACACAAAGTCGAGTTCGCCTTTAAGTACGATGGTCCAGGCCTCGGTAAAGGGGGAACCGGTACCATCACGGTCGACGGCGTCGAGGCGGGAAGTGGCAAATTTCCTCACACCATTCCCTTTGCACTTGAGGCCAGCGAAACATTCGACATTGGCTCGGACACCGGCACCGGCGTGAACGATGCCGACTACCAGACGCCCTTCGCCTTCGATGGCAAGCTGAACAGTCTCACGCTCAAGCTCATGCCGCAGAGTTGAGATTCAATGCCTGCGGCGCACAGGTCGGTGCTGGGCGTAGCCGCGGCCATAGAGGCGGTCACCGGCCTCTTCCTGCTCGTCTTCCCGAACCTCGTGGTGAATCTCCTGCTCGGTGTCGATGTGATAGGCGTGAGCATCGTCATCCGCCGTGTCGCCAGCTAGTCCTCTCCAAGAACTTCTGCGACGCTGTCGCTTTCCCTATCGCGGTCTAGTTTGAGGGAGAGATCACCAAGAATGAACAAGCTCGCTATGCTCATCGTGGCGCTGACGCTAGCCGTTGTGTGCAACGCGCGGATGGCTGCTGCTGACCGTTACTGAATCCGATAGTGAGGCTCGTCAGGCGCCCGGTGGCGCTCCCTTTGCCCTTGGGCCTCCCAAGAGTGACGGTCCGGTAGCGGTTAAAGCCAACCTGGAAGTCAATGAGATTAATGAGATTAACGATGAGGCCGAAACGTTCGGATTCACGGGCGTGCTGACGCTCCAGTGGCATGACAAAAGACAGGCTTTCGAACCTACGGCGGGAGTGCACGAGAAGATCTACCAGGGTGCCTATCAGGTCGATGAGATCTCCCCGGGCTGGTTCCCTCAAGTCGTCCTCGTCAATAGCGCCGGTTCCTATGACAAGCAGGGGGTGGTTCTCCGCGTGCCGCCGGACGGCACCCTGACTCTGATTGAAAAGGTAAGTGCGGTTGCCAAGTCCGACCTCAATCTGAGGCGCTTCCCCTTTGACAATCAACAGCTGGAAGCCGTTTTCGAAGTGCTGGGCTTTGACAACAATGAGGTCAGGCTGGAGGTGGAATCGGAGGCCACGAGGTCGGCCGGCAGCGAGATACGCATACCGCAATGGACCATCTTGGGAATAAGCCTGTCGACCAGGGAGCGCCTGGGGGCCGACACCGGACATCGGGGCATCAGGTCGGCGTTCGTTACGAGAATCGAGGCGCAACGGGAGTCGTTTTATGTTAGCCGCCTGATCACCCTTCCGCTGTTCGTGATCGTGTTGCTTTCCTTCTCAGTGTTCTGGATGGAGCGGTCGTCGTTGGGCGATCGGATCAGCGTTTCGTTCATTGGCATCTTGAGCGCCGTTGCCTACCAGGTCGTAATGAGCGACGCCCTACCCAAGATCGCCTATGTCACGTTGATGAACGCATTCTTAAACTTCAGCTTCCTCACCATGGTCGGAACGGTGGTAGTCAATCTAGTGGTCGGCGTGCTGGATCAAAGGGGAAATACCGAGCTCGCAGATGGTATCGATCGCCGTTGCCGATGGATCTTCCCGCTGATCTACTTTGGGCTAATTCTCTTTGCATTCGGAGTGGTATTCCTAGTCTTCTAGCCCCTTCCGAGGCCCGAGCGAGTTTGTTGAGCGATCCGATATTGGCGATCATCACCTGCCCTGAGCGGGGGGCCGAAAGCGGCTAATGTCCGATAAGGGTCACTAGCGGACATGAGTGCCGCGCTCGTAAAAGTCTGCTCTTGGGCTAACTCCAGGCATTCTTGGGGGTGCGCGAGCCCTAGTTGTGGCCCCTTCAGTACCACCATTAGTCGGGGCGGCGCTTGCGGCTTGCATACCCCTCCGTCACCGGGAGTCGGAGCCTTCTGTGCCCGCGGCTTTTGGCTGCAAAAAGTTGACCCTCCCTTCTACGAGAAGCTGCTCTGCCAGCTTCCCGACGTCTGGCCAATGCTGCTCCACGAGCTTGCGTGCCCCGCCGATCGCTTCGTTGAGGAGCCCCTCGGCTTGCTCGTTGTCGCCGTCCGTAGCCAACAGCGCAAGATTCGTCGCCTTAACGCGGTCGTCGGCATCACCCCACGTCCGTGACCCAACATGCTTGCTCTCAGCAAGGCCCGCTGCAATGAGCACCATTAGCGCGTGTTTGATGTTGTCGCCGTGCCGTCCGGCCATAGGATCCTCGCAACAGACGTGCCCAAGCCGGTCGCCGTCAGGGATGATGGTCACGTAGAGACACCGGTAGCCGAGCTTCATCGAGATGACCGCGTGCCCGGCTTCGTGATAGGCGATAGCTTCTCGCGCGGAGGTCGCCCCGGGCGCCTGTGAAAAGGCAGGTCGGCGGCCTCTCCGGTCCATCCTCAATCGAAATACCTTGTCTAACCCGTCACTGAACTCAACCTAGTGCCTCAATCATGCACTGGTCGAGCTTACCCTGCTGGAATTTGTATTTCTCAGCCAGCCGCTCATAGGTGTCCCAACGCATCCATTTGGGCTTAGGCGGAAGGTCCCACTCTCGGGGATTGAGATCGGCAATCAAACGGCGCTTCACCTTCTGCCTCGCGGCAATGGCTCGGTCAAATGGCGCCTCGAACTGCGTTGAGTAGGCGACTTGCTTCCCCCAGGCTTGGCGACTGCAGAAGCGGCTTGCGCCGGGTGGTAGCCACACCACCGAGCAATGGAGCTGGGTCACCGGGCATTTGAAGTACCACTGCTGACCACCAAAATGTCTAGGCCGAGCGAGTAAATCGAGTCGTTGATCGAGGTTTCCCATTACGATCCTGAGGAAACCTCGATCTTCACTTTCCTTCCAGAAGGTCAACGCCCCATTCGCAATCTCACCTGAGCGGCTGGAGGTCCATCGAACAATCTTGCCGTGTCGCTCGAGCCCTTCGCGGAGTAGCTGGTTCAAGTCGAGCCACAGACCATCTTGAAGCCGTACACGTTGTCTGGTTCTCGGCATGCTCAATTCCGTTTGGATGGAGAGATGGCCTGGCTAACTTGAAAACTTCTCCGCGCAGCTTTGCACCATCTCAGGCGGCTGCCCATCACGACTCGCGCGACGGGACTGAAAATCAATGATCACGGCCTCGGCGCCGACAGGATTCACATCCAGCCGTGTTGTGGCTCGCGTGAAGTGAATAACCCTGCCCGGGAGGAAGCCATTTTCGCTGAGGAACTCGTTGCCTTCAGCGCTGGTCCAAACAGTCGGACTCTCGGTCGAACGATCGTCCAAGCCCCACCTGTACTCATCGTGGAGAAAGGCGTAATCGAAGTTGGAGTCCACCAGCCCGCGCTTGTGAAGGGATTTGACAGTTGCGAGGCTATACGAGCGCCGGGAACCGGGCCAGTTCGTCGCGTCGCGATAATACCAAAACGTCGCCCCACGAAGGATCTTATGCTTGACCCCTTCGAGCAAAACCATGATCTGTGGTCGCGACAGCCGCAACGCCTTGATGTTCATCTGTTCCCCTCCCTGATTTTCTAGCTATGTCGGCGTGCTCACGCAGCGTCTCGCTGGCTGCGGTATTGTGACTCCGTCCAGCGTTTGCGCGCGGCCAGACCGATGTTCTCCGTCACGCCACTACGCTTGCCGGGGATTACGCCTTGCGACTTGCGCCAACAGCTCGGCACTCCGAACTTTCGCCATACCTCAGGACCTCCTCCCTTCAGGAGATAGACGCCATTGGGATTTGTGGGGAACGTCAGCTTGAGCGTGCAGTCGAGGTAGTTGGCTTCGCCATGCCGATCGATCAGTCGCTCTAGTGCCCTCTCGACCTGAATGCGCCTCCTACCTCGAATAGAGGGGTGCGCTAGGTGGAAGAGCATATGACAGTGAACCACCTCAGCCGAACCACCGGAAAGCCGCTCGCGCACCCATATTGCTGTCAGTCCACCAGGAACGCCGTGACGCTTGAGCCACTTGTCGAAACCTTCGCGAACTCTGGCGAAGCGCTTGCCATCGGGATCATCCCCAACTCTCGTGCCTGCCCAGTGGATCGTGGCATGAGCGTTTAGTGGAATGCCAATCTGTCTAGCGAACTCAACCGCAGCCATCATGTTGGTAGCTTGATGCAAGGTGATGCGCTTGGTCGCGCGCGTTCGCCCCTTGCGGTCGGGTTGTAGGTCCCTTTCTGCTTCCGAACGGATCAGATCTGCATTTGGCATTGGATGCCCCTTCTCGCTGGCAGAATTACTTCGCCCAGCGCTCACCGAACCACAGGCCGAGCAGGCCCCTTCGCCTCGTCGCGGAGGTCGAACGGAATGCGCTGGTGGTCGGTGGACATAACTAGGGAAGAGCAAAGTTGGCTGCTGTGAGACGGTTGATCGAAAGCCTGACAATCCTCCAACCCCTCGGAAACTAGCGGCTTCGACGGGCTTTCGGCTTGAGCTCGGTCTGTTCCGCGAACGTCCAAGTTTTGTGAGGTCGTTTCGTGATGCCAGTCGGGGAGTGCCTGAACTTTGGCCAATGCCTCAACGTCCAGCTTGCCGCAGTGTTCGCGGATGCAGCCCAGCAACGCGCCTCGGGTCCTACAGAAGGAGCGGCCTCGCCAACCAGAATTCTTCGTGCGCCGATTTCCCTTCCTCCGCTGCAGAATCCATTGCAGCGGGTCATCGACGACCCTCCAGGTCACGTTGAGCTGGGCTACGAGGCGAATAGACGGGTGCGCTGGGACCTCGAGGCGGTTGGGGCAGTCTCGGCGGCTCGCTGGGATCGCAGATCCCTCGCGCACCCGCTTAGGAGCAGTCTGATAGCAGGAGGGAACGGGGGTACAGCCCTCAACTTCCTGCATAGGAAGTGCGTTCGGCGAACGGGCAGCGAACAGATTACGCGGACATTCCGCGGACGCCGGGTTTGCCGTCTCAATGAATTGCCCGTCTAACCCATTGAGGAGGTTGGAGCGGGTGAAGGGAATCGGACCCTCGACACGTAGCTTGGGAAGCTACTGCTCTACCACTGAGCTACACCCGCGACCGCCAAGGGAGCTAGCATGGCGCAAAGCCTGCCTCAAAGGCAAGATTGGCCT
>JBEVJJ010000061.1:0-3836 GCA_040510255.1 Nitrospiraceae bacterium
GAAGACCTGACGAGTCCAGGGGTGTTTACCGTCGAACTGACGACGTCCAGGCCAATCTCTTTTGTCGCGAGCGTCGAACCCTGGGAACATCTTCAGTTCGGGGCTCGACCTCTTCTCGAGGCTGAAGCGCAACGCGTCACCAAGCTCTTGGCGCAATCCGACGCCAATGGACAGGATGACTTCGAACGGGCGCTCACCCTGGCCGCCGACCAATTCATTGTGTTTCCCGGAAGCCGCCTGGAGGAACATGGCCTTTCGCAGGTGGCGGGCGATGAAGCGCGGACAGTCATGGCCGGATACCACTGGTTTACGGACTGGGGACGAGACACGATGATCAGCCTGGAAGGCCTCACGCTGTGCACCGGTCGCCAGCAAGAAGCCCGATCGATTCTGCGAACCTTTGCCTACTATATCAAGGACGGCCTGCTTCCCAATCTATTTCCCGAGGGGCAACGCCAAGCCCTGTACCATACGGCTGATGCCACGCTCTGGTTCTTTCATGCGGTCGAACGTTATTACCGGTCAACCCATGATCACGAGACGCTCGCGACTCTGTATCCCGCTTTACAATCCGTCATTGAGCGACACGTCATGGGGACGCATTTCGGGATCGGCGTGGATCACAAAGACGGGTTGTTGCGAGCCGGCGAGGAAGGATATCAGCTCACCTGGATGGACGCCAAAGTCGATGATTGGGTGGTGACGCCTCGTCGAGGCAAGCCGGTTGAAATCCAGGCCCTTTGGTACAACGCGCTTCGCTGTATGGCGGAGTGGGCGGAGCATCTGCATGAGCAGCCGGATCACTTCTGCGAGATGGCCGAGCGGGCGGAACGATCCTTCAATGCCTGGTTCTGGTGTGAAGAACAAGGGTATCTCTTCGATGTCGTCGATGGTGAGCAGGGTAACGACGTCAGCCTGCGCCCCAATCAAATCCTCACCCTCTCCCTGCAGTATCCAATTCTCCACGAGTCGAAATGGAGCGCGGTGGTGGATGTGGTGGCTGATCAGCTATTGACCCCGGTGGGACTACGAACTCTGAGCAGAGGACATCGCGATTATAAGCCGAGGTACTGCGGTGATCTTCGTGCCAGAGACGCGGCCTATCACCAGGGGACCGTCTGGGCCTGGTTGATCGGGCACTACGTGGATGCGTGGCTGAAGGTATATAAGGACACCCAGCGCGCACGGGCATTGCTGAAGGGATTCGAGGCACACCTCTGCGAAGCTGGAATCGGAACGATCAGTGAGATTTTCGATGCCGATCCTCCGTTTCATCCTCGCGGCTGCATTGCGCAGGCTTGGAGTGTGGCCGAAGTGTTGAGGGCATGGCGCAAGACGCGTGAAGGTCCACGATGCGAAGAATAATGAGGCGCACGGCGCGATGAATAAAGAGCGCCACGTCTGTGCGCGCCGGCGAGTCGGTGAGCCGGCAGTGTCTTGTGAGCGCCCAGTGTCTTCAAACTGTTTGTGGACGCCGCCGAGGTGCAGCGTCACGCCTAAGTGACGCCACGTCTGTGCACGCCCGCGAGATGTGAGCGGGCCGTGTCCTGTGAGGCGGCAGTCTCTTTATCTCGGACGTGATTCGTCCTAGTGCTGACGATTCTTCACGAGATACGGTTCACGAACAACGAGTGAGGTGACTAATGGCTGAAACGGTCGGCGATATCCTGGTCGAGCGATTGATTGAATGGGGAGTCGATACGATCTTCGGTCTTCCCGGGGACGGGATCAATGGCATTTATGAGGCGCTGCGGGTCCGCCAGGACCGGATCAAGATCATCCAGGTGCGCCACGAGGAAGCGGCGGCGTTCGCTGCCTGCGCCTATGCAAAATTTCGCCGTCGGTTGGGGGTATGTCTCGCGACGTCAGGGCCGGGGGGCATTCATCTCTTAAACGGGCTGTATGACGCGAAATCAGACGGCCAGCCGGTGCTGGCGATCACCGGACACACGTTTCACGATCTGATCGGGACTCACTACCAGCAGGATGTCAATCTCGATAAGCTCTTGAGCGATGTGGCCGTCTTCAGTGAACGGGTGATGGGTCCTGCTCACGTCACAAATGTCCTCGACGAAGCCATCAAGATGGCACTGGCCCGCCGAAGTGTGGCGCACATCACGATCCCCAAGGATATTCAAAGTTGGACATCCGACAGTCAACGGTCCAAGGCCAACATCCCCCAGCACAGCGGGGACGTCGTGACCGATGCCTATCCGCTGCCGTCGAAAGCATCGCTGGACAAGGCCGCGGAGATCATTAACGCGGGCACGAAGGTCGCAATTCTGGCAGGACGCGGATGCCTGACTGCCCGCGATGAAATTCTCATGCTTGCGGAACGGGTCGGAGCGCCGATCATCAAGCCGTTATTGGGAAAGGGAGTGGTGCCTGACGACCATCCCTACACGACCGGCGGTATCGGCTTGCTGGGGACGGCGCCGTCTCAGGAGGCGATGGAAGAATGTGACACGTTGATCATTGCCGGATCGAGTTTTCCCTATCTGGAATTCTATCCGAAGCCGGGTCAGGCCAAGGCGGTGCAGATCGACCTCGATCTGGCGCGCATCGGGCTGCGTTATCCGGTGGACGTCGGATTGGTCGGTCAATCATGGGATGTGCTGCGGGCGTTGTTGCCGCTGATTCAGCCCAAGCGCGACCGCAGTTTCCTTACGCGGAGCCAGGCGCGGATGAAGAAGTGGAACGATCTCATGATGGAACGGGCGATGAGGACGGACATGCCGCTCAAGCCACAAGCCGTAATCTATCGGATCAATGAGTTTCTGAACGAGGATGCGATCATCTGCTGCGATACGGGCACGGTCACGACATGGGTCGCCCGTCATATCAGGATGCGCGGCGCCATGCAGTTTTCAGCCTCAGGAACCCTGGCCTCGATGGGCAATGGATTGCCCTACAGTGTGGCGGCCTCCATCGCATTTCCCGGACGGCAGGTCGTGTGTATTGCCGGGGACGGCGGATTTACCATGCTCATGGGTGAGCTGGCGACGGTGAAGAAATATCGACTTCCGGTCAAGATCATTGTCCTCAAGAATAATCTGTATGGCATGATCAAGTGGGAGCAGCTCGCCTTCGAAGGTAATCCCCAGTATGGCGTGCAACTGGAGCCGATCGATTTTGCTGCGTTCGCCAAAGCCTGTGGTGTTCCGGGCTATACGGTGGAGGATCCGGCATTGCTGGGTTCCGTCTTGAAGCAGGCATTCGAGGTGCAGGGACCGGCCCTCGTCGAAGCGGTCGTGGATCCCACCGAACCGCCGCTGCCCGGGAAGATTACGACGGAGCAGGCCTGGCAATTCGCCAAGGCTATGGCTCGCGGGCAGAAGGACCGATGGGAGTTGATCAAGACCTTTGTGGAAAACAAGATCCGCGAAGTGGTCTGAGAACAATGACCGTGAGGTACCCTGCAGCTTGACTTCTTGTCTGCGGGGACGTTTCGACCCAGTTCACTCGGCCAAGTTGGGCATAGGTGGCGAACCATGATGCAGCATGTCGGCTGTCGTGAACGTTCAAACCAGACGGCGCCGGCGCCTGGCAACTAATCCACCGATTGCGAGACCAAAGGGGTTTTTGCAGCCTCTGTTTCCAAGTCCCGTAACAGTCGTTGAAAGTCCTTATCGTTGCGAATGAGCGTGGATGCGGCCAGGACCAGCTGATCGACTTGCGAGCCGGTCAGTGACAGATTCGTGGGAATGCTCATGAGGCGCGCCTGCTCCTCCGTGTCTGCCAACTCCGAGAGACTGGCATTGATGAAGTAAATATCGGCATCGGGCGTGAAGACACTCGTACCGGTCCGTGCTCGCTGGCGAAGTTGTGCCCGCCAT
>JBEVJJ010000062.1:0-5054 GCA_040510255.1 Nitrospiraceae bacterium
CCGATATTGTCAGCCGACAATAAAATACCTATGAAGAAAAACAGTGACACGATCTCGCACTCGCAAAAATATTTTTCGTGACAGCGTTCGTGTTGTGTTTAAGAATATTCTCCGCGGAGACCACGCTTCGTCATCGTCTCGGTTACCTACCGGTCGTCATCTCCCGCCTGGTATAGGTTTGCAGACATTGACAAAATGCACCGATAGAATGCTGCCATTAGTCCAGCGACGAGGACAGACATCAATTCGCCGATTTCATCATTGACAAGCTTTGATCACTGAGTAATAATCTCGCCCTCTTCTTCGCTTGGTACCTCATGTCACTTCGATCTTCACCAGTCAACGTGCTCATACTGAGCGGCGATCCCGAGATTCACGATCAGTACAGGGGTGTCTTTCGGGATGCAAATGTGACATCCGCCAAGGATGTTGCGACCCTGCCGAAAGATGCTCATAAGAGAATATTTGATGCAATCGTTGTAGAATCTACCCGGCAAGCGCCCGGCGGCGAGATTTTGAAACAGCTGCAGGGGATAGATCCGGCTCGCACGCTCATCGTCACCGGGTCACGGCCGGTACTGAAGCGGACCTCCAGCCTGTTGATGGCGAAATCTCAGTCCAACGGAGCCGCCCAGACACTCTGTTTGGAAACCTTTCTGGAACGCAAAGTCGGAGATTTTGTCAAAGGCATGCGCAACGGCTCCGCGCGCAATCTCCATCCCATGCTCATTTCGGCAGTCGAGCGCCCGCTGATTACATTGGCCTTGAAAGAAACCAAGGGGAACCAGATCCAGGCGGCCGAACTTCTAGGGCTCAATCGAAATACACTCCGAAGAAAAATTCAGGACCTCCACATTCCCGTAAAGCGCGCGAGAACACACTGATCGGTCAAACTCATACCCAGCTATCCGTTGCCAACCTTATGCTGACCAGGCCGCTTCCATCACCTGACCAATCCACACCAAGTCTCAAAACCAAAGGAGGGGCGAAATGACCAAAGAGGAGTTGATCGCAAAGATGGCTTCCACGGCGGGAATCACAAAAGTCGCCGCGACAACTGCGCTGGAAGCATTTACCGGAGCTGTGACGACCTCTTTGAAGAAGGGGCACCGAGTTACGCTCGTCAATTTTGGCACATTTACCGTCGCGAAGCGAAGAGCTCGCATGGGCCGGAATCCGCGTACCGGAGAAGCATTGAAGATACCTGCCGCTCGTATTCCAAAATTTTCTGCAGGCAAAGAGCTCAAGGCCGCGGTGAAGTAATACTCACCGACTGTGTGACAGGAGCTTGCTCACGAGTAAAGGTGGTTGTCCCACGTCAATCCGCGGACAGCCGCCTTTTCGTTGGGTTTCCTTGACACTCTTGGCGACCGTGTATTAGCATTCGCCTCCGAGTAGGCGCGTAGCTCAGGGGGAGAGCGCTACCTTGACACGGTAGAGGTCGACGGTTCAAGACCGTCCGCGCCTACCATGCGTTCCCGGTGATACGCACATCGTAGCATCCGGTCATCTCGTGATCGATCGGAAGGGCTACCTTTTTTTTGTTTGGGCATATAGGGACTTCATTGTAGTGGTTGCTCAGCTTATCAACATTTCCCTCCCTGACGGAACTCGCGCACAGGTCCCCTCCGGATCGTCGGCTGGAGAGGCGTTGGCAGAAGCCGGCCATTCGATCCACGCCGGCGTCTTTGCCGCTAAAGTGAACGGCGTTCCTGTAGATCTCTCCCATGTCCTCCGGGAAGACGCACGCGTGGAACCGCTCACGTTTGCTTCGGCCGAGGGACGAGAGGTGTATCGTCACACCAGCACCCACATCATGGCCCAGGCCGTACAAGAAGTCTTTCCCGCAGCTCAGCTGACGATCGGGCCGGCCTTGGAAGAGAGTTTCTATTACGATTTTGCCTTCGATCGGCCATTTACCCCTGAGGATCTCGAAAGGATTGAAGCTCGCGCCAAGGATATTATCAAACGCGATCTGACCATTCAGCGCAGGGAGATGTCCAAAGAAGATGCGATCAAATTTTTCGAGGCACGGGGCGAACACTATAAGGTGGAGATCATCAAGGGATTTGAAGACAGCGCTCCCATTTCCCTGTATGGCCAAGGAGACTTCATCGACCTGTGCCGCGGCCCGCACGTGGCCACTACCGGGCAGGTCGGCGCGTTCAAGTTGTTGAGCACAGGCGGCGCCTACTGGCGCGGAGACGAGCGCAATCCCATGCTCCAGCGGATCTATGGGACTTCGTTTCCCACCCAGGTCGAACTGGACATCCATCTCGCCAAACTTGAAGAAATCAAGCGGCGGGATCATCGCAGACTGGGCAAGGAACTGGACCTTATCACGATCCAAGATGAAATCGGGCCGGGTCTGGTGCTTTGGCATCCCAAAGGAGCGTTGGTACGGCTGCTGATCGAGAATTTCTGGCGTGAGCAACATATCCGGGATGGCTATGAACTGGTCTACAGCCCCCATATCGCGCGCCTCGATCTTTGGAAAACGAGCGGTCACGTGGATTTCTACCGCGATAACATGTTTGCCCCCATGGATGTGGAAGGAAGCGAGTACCAGCTCAAACCGATGAATTGCCCGTTCCATATCATGATTTACAAATCCCACCTGCGCAGCTACCGTGATCTCCCCATCCGGTATGGCGAGCTAGGAACGGTCTATCGGTATGAGAGGACCGGCGTGCTTCACGGATTGCTCCGGGTGCGTGGATTCACGCAAGACGATGCCCATTTGTTTTGCCGTCCGGATCAGATCGAAACCGAAGTCAGCCGGGTCTTGGACTTCACGTTTTTCATCCTTCGGACCTTCGGTTTTACTGAATTTGAGGTGTATCTTTCCACCAGGCCCGAACAATCCGTCGGTTCGGACGCCAATTGGTCGATTGCAACAGATGCCCTGGAAGCGGCTTTGAAGAGCAGAGAAGTCGCATATCAAGTGGATCCCGGTGAAGGGGTATTTTATGGGCCCAAGATCGACATCAAGATCAAAGACATTCTCGGCCGATCATGGCAATGCTCGACGATCCAGATCGATTTCAATAATCCGGAGCGTTTTCATTTGACCTATACCGGAGAGGACGGGAAGTTCCACCAGCCGATCATGATTCACCGGGCCCTGATGGGTTCCATCGAACGGTTTATCGGTATCCTGATCGAGCACTTTGCCGGCGCCTTTCCATTATGGCTGGCGCCCGTCCAGGCGGTCGTCCTGACGATTACGGACAAGCAGCAGGAGTTTGCATCCGGCCTCGTCACCACGCTCAAAGGGCACGGATTTCGCGCTGAGAGCGATTTTCGTAATGAAAAGATCGGCTTCAAAATCCGGGAAGCTGAAAAAGCGAAGGTGCCCTACATGCTGGTCATCGGCGACAAGGAAGTCCAGAGCGGCACCGTGTCGGTTCGCGGCAGAAGCGGCGCCAACCTTGGAAGCATGCCGGTAGCCAGCCTGCTCGATGTCATGCGCCGCGAAATCAGTCATCCATCTCGTTAAACTCCATTACAAAGAGGTGACCCATCGTCCCTAAACTACGAGTGAACCGTGAAATCAGAATTCGTGAGGTCCGCGTCATTGGTCCAGAAGGCGAGCAGCTCGGTATTCTCCCTACGGCGGAAGCGTTCGCAAAAGCACAGGAGACCGGCCACGACTTAGTCGAAGTCGCCCCGACCTCTCAGCCGCCGGTATGCCGCATTATGGACTACGGCAAATACAAGTATGAATTGAGCAAGAAGGAGCATCAAAGCCGCCGGCACCAAAAATCGACGCAGGTCAAAGAAATAAAGTTACGCCCGCGAACCGACAAGCACGATCTGGAAATCAAGATTCGGCAGATTAAGAGTTTTTTGGCCGATGGAAACAAAACCAAGGTCACACTCACTTACCGGGGACGAGAGATGGCGAATCAGGAGATGGGTCGTTCAATGATGGCCAGTGTGATCGCGCAATGCACCGATGCCGGCACGGTAGAATTTGCCCCTCGGATGGAAGGCCGAAGCCTCATTATGATTCTGGCTCCGAAAAGTTGATATTTACTTCAGGAAGGATACAAAAAAGATGAAGACGAAACTCAAATCACACAGCGGGGCGAGCAAGCGGATCCAACGAACGGGAACCGGGAAGCTCGTCAGACACAAAGCGGGGAGACGTCATTTACTGACCGGCAAGGGACGGGATCACAAACGTCGGCTCAGCGGCAAGGCGCCCGTCTCCCATACCATGAGACAGACCATCAACCAATTGCTTCCCAACGGATAGCCCAACATCACATTCGCACCATACGCTGTGCGAAAGGAGTAACACGTCATGCCACGCGCAAAAGGTGGACCCAAAACACGGCAGCGAAGAAGAAAGCGGCTCAAACTAGCCAAGGGCCAATATGGCGCGAAAAGTCGCCTGTTCCGGACCGCTACTGAATCGGTCGATAAAGGACAGGCCTACGCGTATGCCGGACGCAAGCATCGCAAGCGTGACTTTCGTCAGCTCTGGGTGGCAAGGATTAGTGCAGCGTCGCGGAAGCATGGGATGGCCTATAGCCGCTTCATGAACGCCTTGAAAAGGGCGAATATTCTGTTGGACCGAAAAGTCCTTTCAGAGATGGCCATTCGGGATGCCGCAGGATTTGAGCAACTCGTGGGAATCGCGAAGCAGCACCTGGCGGCCGTCGCAACATAACGCGCAGCTTCGATCGCGTCAACGCGTGAGCAGTTCGCAAATCCGCGTCAAATCGAGTTCCAGCGCAGCGACAGGTACGCCTCCTTGCCAGTGCTCAAGCACTTCCGGATGAACCTCTCCTAGCAATCCGACTCTCCGTCCCTCGCACACAATGAGGCCCGCTCGGCCTTCCAGGAAGGAAGGATGGTCGAGCGACTCCAGCTTGTATTCGAGACCGAGGTAATACAACAAGAGATCGAGGCAGGAATGGATCTCTGAGAAATTCGCCTGTGAATGGGCGATGATCGCCCCCAGCACGGTCAGGGTCCGGGATCCGACGTCTGCTCCGGAATCGGGAACCGCTACTTCTCCGACCTCAAAGATATGATGTGGATAA
>JBEVJJ010000063.1:0-3768 GCA_040510255.1 Nitrospiraceae bacterium
GCAACGACGGCCGCGTGCGGGAGGGGGTGCGGGATCCCCCTCAGCGCAGTGGAAAAGGCCAGGAGCATGGTCAGGCGCCACGAACAGAGCTTCAAGAAAGCCCATACGGAGGGGCTGGCGATTGCACTTGGAACGGATGCGGGGACGCCCTTTAACTACCACGGCGACAATGCGCAGGAACTCGAGCGCATGGTCAGACTCGGGATGACGCCGATGGAAGCCATCATCGCCGCAACCTCCTCAGCCGCACGCTTGCTGGGAATTGAACGCGACAAAGGCACCATTGAAGTGGGGAAAGTGGCGGATCTTCTCATCGTGGAAGGAAATCCAGTTCGCAGGATCGACCTCCTCATGAAAAAAGACCGTATCGCAGGGGTCATGCGCGGCGGCCAATTTGTCGCCGGCCCCCTTGCCCGCTCCAAGCCATGAGAGACACAAGACGTGCACTGCATGCTGGCAACGTACGTTTCACGCCTAACACTCACCCTTATCTGCTAGCGTCGCTCATAGAACAATTCGAGCGCCGCGGAATATCCATTGATTCGCCCTTTTTTGAATGTATCCTCCAATTGCCCGCGTAATGCTCTCATACCGGATTCGTCGCCTCGCTTTACCACGCCCTGTGAGACCATCATCTGGAGAGCCACTTCCAGCAAGCGCTGCATGCGACCGTCCATCTCCTGGGTCAGGAATTCGTCCATGGCTTCCGAAGCTCGTTCATGGATAACGGACTCCTTGAACGAATCATAGCCCTGCTGAGTGACGGTCCGCTCGCGGATCATCGCCAGTTCTGACTTGATTCGCATGATATTTTTCATCAGCGCGGCAAACACTTCCTTGCGTCCCTCATCGAAGAGCTTCTTTTCCATTTCGTCGAGGATGGTGGCGGGGTTGGCGGCCTCATCACGCGGTTCATCACCCCAATGAAGACGATCGTAGGTTCTGCGTCGCTCCGCATCCCCAATGATTTCATAGGCAGAATTGATCTCGCGAATCTTGGCTTCTGCGTGGGCGCTGTCTGGATTGCGATCCGGGTGATGCTGGAACACGAGCCTGCGATAGGCCTTCTTGATATCTTCATCGGACGATTCCCGGGACACGCCGAGAATTCTGTAATAGTCGATTCGAGCCATGCCGAATGGGACTATATCACGGGCCCTGACGACGTTCACCTTGACACGGAGAGGCAACCTCCGTAGCCTTGCCGCGCTCTCATTACCAATGGCCCATATGACACGCTTATCCTGGACACATGGAGTGACGGGCTACCAATGGCTCGTGCTCTTGATCGCCTGGCTTGGCTGGGTATTCGATGCGATGGATGCCACTATCTATGCCATCGTCCTGCATCCGGCACTGCATGAGTTGCTCGCCACCGGCACTCCCACGAGAACCATTTCTGCCGAACACATCGGGTGGTATGGGGGAATCATTTTCTCCGTCTTTCTTATCGGCTGGGCCATCGGCGGAATTTTCTTCGGCATGGTCGCCGACTACGTCGGACGTACCAAGACTCTTATTCTGACTATTTTGATCTATGCCCTCTTTACCGGACTTGCCGCACTGGCCCAGGACTGGTGGCATCTGGCGATATACCGATTTCTCACGGCGCTGGGCATCGGCGGGGAGTGGGCCGCCGGTGCCGCGATCGTGGCGGAAACATGGCCGGAGGATAAGAGGGCGAAAGCAGCGGGCATCTTACAATCGGCATGGGCGGCAGGTTTTTTCCTGGCAGCTACGTTCAATTTGCTGTTGCACGATTACGGATGGCGCATGTTGTTTTTGGTCGGTGTGCTGCCCGCCTTCGTCGCCTTGCTGGTTCGCTGGTGGGTAAAGGAACCTGATCGTTGGGTCCGCGCTCATGGCAAAGATATTCGGTCAGCCCAGCCCGCCCTGGTGCGTCTCTCCGAATTATTTCGTGGCGATCTTCGGCGTGGAACCTTGGTGGGCTCGATTCTCGCCTTCGTCGCCGTGTTCGGTTTGTGGGGCGCAACGAACTGGGCGCCGACCCTGGTCCGTGCGATGCCCGATCTTCAAGGATTCGATTCTGCGACGTTGGCAAAGCACGTAAGCTACGCCATCATGGCGCTCAACACCGGGGCGCTTTGTGGGTATCTGGCATTTGGACCCTTGGCGGATCGCTTCGGCCGACGGACCGTGTTCGGACTGATGTGCCTTGGCAGTCTTATCATGCTACCCGTCACGTATCTCGTCCCACAGACATATCCTGGCGTGCTGCTCCTGTTGCCGGTACTCGGCTTCTTCAACAACGGCATCTTCAGCGGCTTTCCAATTTATCTTCCGGAGCTGTATCCCACACGATTACGGGGCACGGGAGCGGGCTTTTGCTTTAATGCCGGTCGGGTGCTGGCTTCGGTTGCTCCATTCGTCACCGGCTTTCTGGTCTCCGCGCTGGGATCATTCAACAAGGCCGCCAGCATCATCGCCTTGATCTATGTATTAGGCCTGGCAATTCTTCCCTTCGCGCCGGAAACGCGAGGGAAGCCGCTCCCTGAGTAACCGTGAAGCAATTGCAGGCCGCAATGAAAGACTGTCGGAATCTTCAATGATGTCTCTTCACGTCTCTCACAGGACCGACGGAGCCTTGAAACTCACTCCACCTTGACATTGCTTAGAACCGATCTATGATTAGAATCATGCATCCTGAACCGACTGTCCGCTCGCTAACCTATGACGAAAAGAAGGCCGCCGAGGCCGCATTTACAGGACGTCCGTTCAATCCGGAATGGTCTGATGCGGCCCGCAAAGTGTACGACGGTATTCTAACTGTCATGGGTCAAACATCGATTGGTGTATTTAGTGAAAGCGAGCTCGAACCGGCTGAACCCGTCGCATAAGACTCACTCCGTTTCGCTCCCATTCTCTTCACTGACCATACGCTTAAAGTTTTTCACGCGGCCTTGCCGACGAAGACGGCGTTGTAGCCATACCCACGATCCTGCGAGGATGATGCAGGGAATCCAAATCCAGATGACTTCGCTGCGGAGGACTTTCACCCCCACTGCTGAGAAAGCATCTCGCCAATCCAGCGGGGACACCACCACCGGCCGAAACGGGAAAAAATAGCGGCTGCTGTCAAAGGGAACGAAGAATGCCACGCCAAGCCCACCATCGGTTAACGCATCGCAAAGTCCATGCGAGATGGTGGCGAAGAAAATAAACGACCACAGGCTCCCTCGACGGGTGCCCCACTCATCCATTGATGAACCAAGCCCGACGACCGCTCCCGCCAAGCATCCCGCAAACAACAATGAATGAGTGAACCCGCGGTGGCCGAATGGATGTCCATACGGTACGCCGAACAAGAAGCCGATCACATCAAGGTCGGGGATCTCTGCGGATATGACACCAAGGACCAAGAAAGACCAAGCCGGGCGTGGATATTTCCAGGCTGTAGCAAGAGAAATGGCGACGACTGCATGCGTGACAGGGGATGCCATTACAACGGACCAACGCATTCTGAAAAACGTTGATCACTCCGAACGTGCCGAATTCGATGCAGATCATGCATACCGATCAGCAAATACGCGTAGGTGAGCACTTTCACAGGTGTTGAAGCAACCCTGCACGGACCGCAGTCTGAGGACAGGAGACCACCCTCCACTCCGTCGCATGAGGAACCACGTGCCTGGAAAGTCGTTGAGTTCGCACAGACCTAGGGTGCTCGTCAGCTCGAAACCGATAATCGGTTCACGTTACCCTAGCAGGATGTTGAAAAAGGGGGTCGCTCGTGGCCACCGCGATCCT
>JBEVJJ010000064.1:0-9286 GCA_040510255.1 Nitrospiraceae bacterium
TTCCACTTTCGAAGCGCGGCATGCTCACATATTCTCTCTGTCCCCGCGTGAGGGCAGCCAACAAGGGAACGTTGCCTTTCACAATGGGTGATTGCTTCTTAAGCGCGTTCAGGCAGGCCACAGCCACTCGTCATCAGATGATCCCGTTGCAGGCAGGGACGTTTCCGGCTCGGATGCACTACCTGAACTCCCGCTCATGATCCGGAAGGGTAGGACAACTGAGTCTTGTCTTCCTTTCGGGAATGGATGGCCCGTGTCTGCGCATCCGTCACGAGCCGACTTCTACCTTTCCTCACGATGTGGAGCACTCCGAGAGCGAGACCTGTTACACCGATGAGCAATAGCGGGAAGCCGGGTATATTGAGCAAGGTCTTTTCGAAACCAAAGAAATTCAATTGGTGCAGTCGCATAACGAAAAAATGGAACCTGCGCCAGCGTCCTTCATCCTCCAAGATTTCCCCGCTCTGTCGGTCCAAAATAATCTGGGTCTTATCACGATCATTGTATGAAACCCGGATTGCATCGACGGCCTGATGCTTGTTGCGTGGGGTGTATTGTTCCGTCGTCACGGCTGTCACATCCGCGTTCTCCCGCACGTATTGGCCGGCGATTTTTACCGCCATGTCCAGGTTGACGGGGGACAGCCATTCTCCGGTGTCTGCATCAATCAAGAGGACTTTGGCTGACTTGCCTTCTCTTATTCGAAGGTTGTAAACAAGCCGGCCGAAATCGGAACGGAGTGAAATCTGTTCGAGATGAGCGGGTGTTGCGAGGGCGACAGATCCGAGACGAATAGCGTCTGTGACCGTCAGCTTGGCGGTTTCCAGGGGCCGTTCTGCGAATGGTCGCACTTTGTCTTTGTAATGGTCGTTCCAGTAGAGGAATTTTGCATTTGCCCAGAGCAATCCGGTGGTGACCGAGAGCAGGAGGAATACCAGTGCCGACATCCCAATCCAGCGGTGCAATACTCTGATGTGTCGTTCGTATTTGCCTTGGGCCATGAAAGGTTTCCCATGAACAGGTCACCGCGTGCCATCACAACGTGTTCAGCGGCACGCGGCTCTCGGAGATTTTCTTCTCATCTATTCCGTGGTGGTCGACTTCTCGCTCATGATGTACAAGCTCTGATCATGGGAAAATGATGCTGATAGCAAGTAGCAATACCACCAAGCCATTGTCAAGTTCCTAGGACCGCGAAGGGTTGAGAGTATAGGTCTTCACAGGATCCTTATCCTGCACTGTTATCGTGATTGATGGACTCGCCATTCCTATTGCGACAAAGACTGAGCTGACCGGTACGGTACGAGATAGAGCCAGTAGCGTTCCTCCTTGAGAATGCTCTGTTGAAATGAGGCCAGCTCCATGATTCCCACCCCGTCAGCACCCAGATCGTAGCTCACAATCATCACGATATCCGTATGATTCATGCTGGCCAATTCGTGGGCTGTTCGTACGACCTCGGCTGGAGTGACGCGAGTGCGTCTCTCCTTCCACCGCACGAACGTACCGACCTGCTTTTGTTCCGCGTAGTAAACCGGGTGATTCAGATAGTTGGCGACTGCCGAGGCTATGTCATACTTGCTCCCAACCATGGTGCTGTCGGTGAGCCCACGACGTTCAATGAATTCTGCTGCTTCCTTGCTCGCAGAGAATGGGTAGATCAGGTCTGTGCTAGCGGCCAAGGCCGTGGCCACCATGTGACCGGCGAATAGGACCGTGACCATCCCCGCGACGCCCCCTCTTCTGGCCCCGGCCAGTTGGCATGGCCGTTCAGCGAGTGAGAACCACAGACACGCGACCAGCACCAGGAACAGATGACCGGAGTGACGAATGCCATGGTTGACCTTGAGGTGCATGAAGAGCACAAGCCCGCTCGTGGCGACGAGATACAGCAGCATGACCGAGGGAGTCCTGCTCAACATGAGCGCCGCCGTCACCAAGAGCCCCACCGAGAGCATCGCCTGAATATCCCGTGACTCAAGAATCACCCCTCCGAGGTGAATGCGCGGCAATTCATCCAGGAGATTGGTATTCCAAAAATGAGGTATCAACGGGATGGGCATATATGCTTTCCAGATGGCGCTCACCATTCTTTCCAATGGGGCGCCGAGAAGGGAAGTGTTCCAGGCAAGCATGTGCGGCAAACTGTCTGGAGGAGGAGAAGTCAGTATCATGGCCACGGCTATCCCGCCCCCCAGGACGAAGACGACCCCGAGCCGGGTGGAGACCGACATGGCCTCGCGCGGCGTGAAGGACTCGAGCACCAGCCAGCCGCCCAGCGCCAGGGCGATGATCGCTCCGAGCGCGCTGGTATTGCTCATGAGGGCCAGGAAGACCGCCGCGGTCACCATTCGGTTCGGCCACTGGGTCCGCACGACGCAGAACGCCACGAGCGCCAGGACGCCCAACACATAATTCCGGCTCACGATGAGATATTCGTAGAAGGAGAAATACCCAAAGGCCAGGTAGACTTTCTGCCATCGCGTGAACGGCGCATAGCTACAGAGCAGAAAGATGGCGACGACGCCCACGCCGACATGAAACACTTGCATGAGGAGGGGATCAGTCGAGAAGCGACTCAGCGCGTACAGACACAGGTACCAGAGGGACGGATGGCCTTCGTACTGCGCGTTGCGCAGGAGTTCTGCCAGGGTCTGGCTGCCCGTGGCAATGCGCCAGGCTTGCAGTTCATCGCGCCACATTTCATGGTGCACAATGACCACCAGGCCCAGCACCAACGCCAGGACAGAGACCGCGAGCGCAAATCGAGGGTCCGGGGTCACGGGCGAGGCACTCGTCCCGGCGGGCCGGGGGTGGGACCAGATCCGCCAGCAGGCCACCAGGAGCAGGCCGGCCAGGATCACGGCGAGCGCAACCGCAAATAGCGTTCCGGGCCGATCTCTCAAGACCCATGGTCCCTGGGACAATCTTACCGACTTCACGATCAGCACGGCGGACTTGGTGGCCGTTGCGCGATAGGTTTCATCGCTGTCCCAGACCTCTACGCTCGCCTGTCCGGCCGTCGCGGTAACCAAGAATTGATACTCGACTGTCGCTCCCCGTTCTACCTGGATGGTGACTACGAACGCGTGCTCTTTCGTACTCATCGGGGTTCGCATGACTTCGTTGCGTATCACCGTCTCGGGAGGACGGAGGTCCTCGGCGACGGGGAGCCAGCCGTTGACGCCCCACACGAAGATCACTTCGCCGGCCGCAGGGAGTTCGTATCGGATCTCGAGCGTGACGAGCGCGGCGTCCGATGTGGTGGCCCCCAGATTGACGGGGACGGCCGCCGCCATGACGGCGACCACCCATCCGAGGAGCATCAGCAGCAAGGCGCCCCGATCACGTGTCCGTCCCGAGGGGATGGCTGGTGTCGTCACTGAGGCGACCGTTCGGGTCAACCGGAGGGCGTCGCGACGCGGCGACGGTGAGAAAACCGGTCCTGGAGGGCTTGCTTGAAACATCCGACGGCATTCGCGACTTGCGCGGTCATCAGCAAACCGACATCGCGGAAGAGGTGTCGAGTAAGTCCCTTCGCGAAGGGTGCGCGCACCAGCGCGTGATAAAACGTCCAGTCAGGCCGAAACGGTCCCGCGCCACGATTTGCGCGCGCCGTATGATACAACCAGGCGCCACGACCATACCCCGCATGTTGATTCCAGAATGATCGGAGTGTGAGTGGGTGGGCATGCAAGATAACCGCGTCCGATACATATCGCAGTCCATGCCCGCTTGACCGCCACCGATCGCATAAATCACGGTCTTCTGAAGTCCGGAAATCGGGATGGAACCCATTCAGAGCGCGAAATAGCTCCGCTGGAATAGCCATGTTGTTGGAGGCGAAGAACAGGGCATCCGACGAGCGACGATTGTAGTGGGCATATACCACATCGATGATCAACTGGCTTGTCCCGGAATAGGGGTTGCTCTGCAACGCATTGACTGTCCGTCCTCCGAGAAGCGCCGTCGGTGTCGTTGCGAACGCCGCTGCAAAGCTGCGCAACCAACTCGATGTCGGTGTGCAGTCGTCGTCCGTGAAGGCTAATAGGTCCCCCGTCGCTTGCAATGCCCCAAAGTTCCGGGCCGCGGCCGGCCCAGCGTTCGGCTGCCACAAGATCTTCATCCGCAACTTCTCTGCAAAGGGTTCAAGCAGCGGCTGCAGCGGGACCGTTCCCCCATCGTCTACGATAATGACCTCCAAGCCTGAACGAGGATAGTCCAGCTCGCACAGAGCTTGTACGCAGACCCGCAAGGCATCGGGTCGCCTGTAGGTCGGAATAATGATCGAAAAGGTTGGCTCTTCGATTCTCATGCGACCTTCTCGGCGCTCCGCCCTACCTGCTGCCATGCGTCGAAGACGCGTTCACGTGTAAGAAGCCCTTCCCACCATGCGTGGATCGCGACAAGTACCACGCCGATTCCCGGTAGACCGACCAAGAGCCAAACAGACGACCCGGTGGGACCCATCATGCTCACGCCAAAACCGAGCGCGCATAAGAGGAGCGCGCGAGCCAAACTGCCGAATCGAAGCTGGACTGAATCCAGAAAACGCGCAGCGCAATACCCGGTTGATGCGCCGACCAACATCGTAGCGCTCGTGGTCCAGGCCGCGCCAAGTGGCCCCCACACTGGAATCGACCACAGGTGGCCGCCGATGGCGAGAAGCACGAGGGGAGCAGCAAGGCCCAGAGTCCAGCGCAAATGGCCATCCGCGATCAAGATTGCCATGAGCATCCCGAGGAAGACCTGAGCGACAGCACCAAGCATGAGTATTGATACATAGGGCGCGGCCGCCTTGAACACGGGTCCAAAACAGAGCACCGCTATTCCAGAGGCGCTGCCCGCTATCAGACCGACGAGCGGCAGAAGACATAATGAAACTTGAAGTGACTGCTGGCCCGTCTGGCGAAACGCAGCCATCTGTCCTTCCATCCTTGTCCGGTTGAGCGTGGACAGGACGACCGCTGAAACCGCTTGCCCGAAAATGCCGGGAAGGATTGCGAGATTTTGGGCAGCAGCATAGAAACCCGCTTCTTCGACCGACGTTCCAAGCATCTTGATCAGGAAGAGATCTATCTTGCCCACAAAGGCGATGCAGACGGCAGACGCTACCAGAGGCAGAGCAAGCTGCTTGAGCGCCGCCGTATCGGCTGTTCTTCCCGATCTAACTGGCCCCAGACTCCAACGCCCGACAGCCAATTCGACGATCGATGCGCCGATGCTCCCGAGAATTGCGGCGGGAATTGATAGTCCCAGCTCGACCGCGAGGGCAATCAGAACCAATCGTGCCAGCCAGCGGCTCGCACCAGTCAAAGCCCTTGCCGCGAACTGTCCTCGCCCGGTCAGGATATTGCGATACGCTTGGGCCAGCAGGAAGAACGGAAGGTCACAGGCAAAGAGAACGAGATAGGTGGCCAGCGTCGGCTCCCCCAGCAGCTCCGCAATCGGTCGAGCCATGATCCACAGGACGAACAGGACGGCAGTCGCGAGGAGCACATGCCACCTGAGCAATGTCCAAGCCACCGGCTGCCAATCAACTGCTTGACCGACACCATGAATCGTGGGACGGGAGAGGATCGACGCGAGGCCCCATTCGACCGCCGCTACCAAGGATGCGGACAGGGCGAAGAGCCCATAACCCTCAGGACCCAACCAGCGAGTGAGCATCGCCACGATGAGGAGACCCACCGGGACCATGAGAAGATCGGCGAACAGGATGAGGGCGCTGCCATTCAAGACACCCGACCAAGTCGCGCCAGCCGGTCTGTTGAACTGGTCAGTGCGTTGCGCTAGCATGACGACCTTTTATGATGAAAAATCATTCGAAGAGCATCATTGTGAATCTACACTGGAGCTGGCACATGTTGGTAGCCGTAGCTGCCATGCTGATCGCCATGACTGCTATACTCCATTTTCAGCCGGTGCACAAACAACCGCTGGCTCAGGCCCAGCAGCACCTTCTTGTCACCGCCTGCACGATCCTGGGTATTGGTTGCCTTGTCCTGTGGTGCGCCATAAAGCCCATGCCCAGATGAGCATGGCGAAGGCAATTGTGACCTCCCTGAGTTCCGAGGGAATATTGTCGCGGCTCAGACGACCCAGCAGATCTCCGTCACGAGGAATGAGAGCGGCGACCAAAAAGCACCCTTGGCTGAACCAGGGTGGGAGAGGAATCTCCGCTATCCAGACCAGTCTCCGAATGTGTGGGCTTATCAACAGTAGGATGGGAAGGACTGCTCCCCCAAAGAGCGAGATGAGCAAGAGCACGTCATTAGACCAATGCCGACCGGGCAAACCAGGCAACTCAATATTATGGAGGCTGACTTCCTGCTGAATGTTTGTGTGAGCCAGGAACTCGGGTGTTTCGTATTGCAATACACTCTGGCCCCAGTTGATCTCTTCCCCGGCCACCCCCAGGCATCCAAGTGTAAGCGTGAGAAGCCACCAGTGTCCAAGCCCTGGCCTAGCTCTGCGACTGAGGCCAAACAAGAACATTGCTGCGACGGCATAACAGAGGACCGTGATGTTCTGCAACAGACCATTCTCCAGGGTCAAGCTCTCAGCCAGGCGGTCGTCAACCGCCAAGGTCCACAGGACCCAGATCGTCCACAATGCAAGGGTGAGCCACAACCCCGTCTGCAGCGGATAGTGAAGGACGGCTGGTATGATGTCGCGAACCGACGGTGCGGGGCCAATACCTCGTCGTGTCAGAGCGGCACGCCAATCGCGGGAGAGGATTCTCCGGAGCGAGATCGAATGACTATACCGGCTGATTTCGGGGATCATATGGTCCGAGATGGCGAACTCGATGAAACTCGAACTCAGCGAGCTTAGGTCTGGCTTGCCCTGCTCCGGCGCAGTACCCTATTAGCTCTCCGAAGGCGCTGACAAAGAGACCAAGCAATAACATGGGCATGACGCCCTTCGGAACGTTGTTCCACGAGCCTGATTCGCGTGTTTGCTGCACAATTCGGTTCATGCGCACCAAGGGAATCAACGGTGAGCTCAACGCATAAAGTGCCCGCTTGACGACGTTCCAGTGATGAGCCCGGGAGGAGGCGAAGACGCGTCCGGCGTAAAACTGAGCCTGAATCCAAGAGGAGAGGCGTCCAAAGTTGAGATGAGCGATTTGAGCCGCGGGCTCCAAGTGCAGGGTATGGCCCTTCTGACGTAAATCCCAGTGCAGCACGCTCTCAGCTTCCAGCATAGGTTCGAGTTCCGATCCATAGGCGAGCAGGATGTCTTTCTTGTAGCTACTGTTGTGCCCGGGAAGGTGGTCCCGGTGTCCCGCCCGTCCTGGATAGAGCCAGGGCGCGTATGCAATCAGGAGATCGGCCCAGCTGACGATGCTTTTAGGATTGGCATTACGCACAACGGGACCGACCGCCGCACATTCGGCTTGATGGGCTTTTAATAGCGCTTCACCCCAACCGGGAGCTGGAAAGGCATGATCTTCAGCCAGCGCGACGATCGGGGCACGAGCTCGACGTACTCCAGCAGTGTTTGCATACGCAATGGATCGAATGGCTCCCACCTCAACAATTTGATAGGCGAGAAAACCACTCAATTCTTTCGTATCCAGCTGAAGATCTTGCTCACGTGGTGCGACGAGCACGAGTTCCATCCGGTCAAGGATATGCTGTCGGAGGAGGTACCGAATCGTTGTTCGGACCGTCGCATATGAATCGGGCGTGACAAGAATAACGGACAACTCAGGTGTTCTTGCTTCGTTCATGCAGGCACTCCAATCGCTCAAGGTTTCAGGATTATGGGATGTCCGGTCAGCGAGGACTCTGTGGCAGCGGTCGCAAGTGCCACAGCACGCCGTCCGTCTTCTACGGTACAGCCGACAGGGGATCCGATGCGGATGCAATCGTGAAAATGGCGCCACTGTGCGTGATAGGAGGCAGAGATTTCCCCGCCAGATCTCATTCGAACGAACGCGCCCGGCAAGGCCATCACTTTCGCTGCAGCGTTCGCTAGCCGACCTGTGAGACTGCTCGTGCCCATAGAGGACCTTTGCAACCCATCGTAACGATAACAGGAGACACGCAATTGGCCGGCTTCACCGTAGCACTCCAGTTCGTGGCGTTCGCCGGTTCCACTCGCAAACACGGATGACACCAGAATCCCGTTTGCCATGCGTGCTGAAATGACCGCCGCTTCGTCCTGCCATCGGTTCGAGCGAGCGGACACCGAGATCTCCTGCACCTCGCTCCGCAAAAGAAAGCGCCAGAGGTCAAAGTGGTGGACGGCAAGATCCTGGATCACGCCTCCTCCGCAGGAGCGATCCCGCCGCCATGCTACGATACGATCGTCGTGCACCAAACTATTTGTGAAGACCGTCCTCATAAGAGTAAGGGGGCCAAGGCCGTTGGCATCGAGCAAGGCCTTCGCCTCTCGAACCAACCGATGCCAGCGCAGATTGAAACCGACCAAAACCTTTATTTCTGTGCGGGTGGCGCTCTCGACAAGTCGGTCCGCCTGGGCCAGCGTGAGCGTCAATGGTTTTTCGATAACCACGTGTTTGCCGGCATTGATTGCGGCAATGGCCAGGCTCGCATGGTCTCCAGGAGGCGTACAGATGGCGACAGCGTCCAATGCCGGATACTCCAGGAGCTCCGACGCTTCTCGGAAGCGATGCCGCACCTCGAAGCGATTGCCAATCGTTTGAGCCTGCCCGAAGTTCATATCGGCAACCGCCACGACATCGTATTCCGGCATTCGACGCAAAGTCGGCAAATGCAAGTTGACTGCAGCCCAGCCGCAACCAATGATCCCAAGCTTCAGTTTTTCGTTGGTGGTTGGTGACATGTTGTTCTGCCGAACTTGGCGCTGGCCTCGCTCAGTCGCGTTTTTATGATCCTTTCGTGAGATGCTCCTCCCTCACTTCCTCCAGATATTCCCCACGGCCTGGGCTACTCCAGCTGGATTGTCGTTCCCCTCGAACGACATTCGCGGCCGCCTCCATGCCGGTGAGCATGGCATGGTCCTGATTGTCGTATCGATGCAAGCCGTTTCTGCCTATTGTATGCACATTCTCGAATTGTTGAACGTAACGCTCAATTATTGCCAGAGCATCCTGATACGTAGAGTCGTAAACGGGATAGGCCTTTGGCACGCGGAAGACGCATCCATCTTCCACCTCCTCGGGTCGGACCAGTCCGATTTTGGCTGTCTCTCGCGTGGCGAGGGCAATCAGGTCGCTATCGGGCAACGACCACAACTCATCACCCTCCTGGCAAAAATATTCTAGGCCCAGGCTGGATTTCTCGCTATTCGG
>JBEVJJ010000065.1:0-16425 GCA_040510255.1 Nitrospiraceae bacterium
TGATGCCGGGGGACAATGTGACGGTGACGGCGGAGTTGATCAGCCCGATTGCGATGGATCAGGGGTTGCGGTTTGCCGTGCGCGAAGGCGGCAAGACCGTGGGTTCCGGCGTCGTCACGGAAATCCTGGCATAAGCGCGACGATCTGACATGCGGTGTAGGAGTGTGGCGTGAAAGTTGATCAAAGAATCAGAATTCGGTTGAGGGGTTTTGACTATC
Organism: Nitrospiraceae bacterium; assembly: GCA_040510255.1. Taxonomy (GTDB): domain Bacteria; phylum Nitrospirota; class Nitrospiria; order Nitrospirales; family Nitrospiraceae; genus DASSBQ01. The sequence goes on from JBEVJJ010000065.1 coordinate 219, forward strand.
GAGTGTTGGATCAGTCGGTGGCGGAAATTGTGGAAACCGTCAGGCGGAGCGGAGCCAAGGTTGTGGGTCCGATCCCCCTGCCGACGAGGATCGAACGATTCACCGTGCTGCGTTCGACACATGTTGATAAGAAGTCCCGAGAGCAGTTCGAAGTCCGTACGCACAAACGCATTCTGGATATCATGGAGCCTACTCCTGAAACAATGGATTCTCTCATGAAGCTTAATCTTGCGGCAGGGGTAGATGTTGAGATCAAATTATGAGTCCGCTCGATGGATCATCAGGGGGTGGATGCATGTTCCGGACGTTCGGTTCCGAGAGGGCCGCATGAGTGTTGAGGCGTATACATGACGAACGGATTGTTGGGCAAGAAGCTCGGCATGACTCAGATCTATGATGAGAGTGTGTTGGAGCCTGTCACGGTGATCGAAGCGGGCCCCTGTCGAGTCGTCGCGATCAAGACGCGCGAGCGTGACGGGTATGAAGCTGTCCAATTGTCATTTGGTGAAGTGAAAGAGCAAAAGCTTTCGAAGGCGGAAGCTGGCCATCTCAAGAAGCACCAGGCTGTACCGAGTCGTCACCTACGAGAATTTCTCAAGACGGGCGATATCTCGATCGGACATATCGTCAAGGTCGACATGTTCAAGAAGGGCGATTGGGTTGATGTCGTGGGGATTTCGAAAGGCAAAGGATTTCAGGGTGTGATGAAGCGCCATAATTACTCTGGCGGACCCGAATCCCATGGTTCCATGTTTCATCGCGCTCCGGGCTCCATTGGAAGCAGTTCGTTCCCCTCGCGTGTCTGGAAGAACAAGGCATTGCCCGGTCATATGGGCGCCGAACGCGTTACGGTGCATCGCCTCAAAGTGATTGACGCCCGGCCTGACGAAAACCTGCTCTTTGTACGAGGAGCAGTTCCAGGCGGTGAGAATGGAATCGTCATGGTTCGCAAGTCGAAAAAGAGCTGACGCATGCCGACTATCGATGTCATGGATTCAAACAGTCGGAAGGTTCGGTCAATAGCCTTGCCCGAGGAAGTCTTTGGGTGTAAGCCCCATGCGGCGTTGGTGCACGAAGCGGTCACGATGCAACGTGCGTGTGAACGCCAGGGAACTGCCTCGACGTTAAGCCGCGGGGAGGTGAGCGGATCAGGTAAGAAACCGTGGAAGCAAAAGCATACTGGTCGTGCGAGGTCCGGATCGGTGCGCTCTCCCGTGTGGCGTCATGGAGGGGTCGTATTTGGGCCGAAGCCCCGGAGCTACGCGATTGACATTCCCAAAAAGAAGTATCGCATGGCCATGCAGAGTGCCCTTTCGGCTAAGGTAGCCGAGGGCAAGGTCGTGGTGGTTTCTGAGTTGGAGGTTGACCGAGCGAAAACAAAGTCACTCTCCAAGACACTGGTGCGATTGGGGATTACGGGAAGTGCCCTTCTGGTGGTGGGTTCGAGTCGTTCAGATGTCATGCAGGCCGCTCAAAATCTCGCGGGCATCAAGGTTGTGGAGCCCGAGCGATTGAGTGTCTACGACGTACTTCGTGTTGAAACGATTGTGATTCCGGAGCGAGAACTTGAGCGGGTGAAAGAGGCTTGGTCATGAAGCGGGATCTCCATCAGATTCTGGTACAACCGCTCTTGACCGAAAAGATTACCGCGCTTCGGGAACAGGGCAATACGGTTGGGTTTCTCGTTCATCCAAGTGCAAATAAGATTCAGATCAGACAGGCAGTCGAATCCCTTCTCAAGGTCAAAGTGGCCCGCGTGAATGTCATGAATGTTCGCGGGAAGATCAAGCGGTTGGGACGATTTTCCGGCAAGCGCGCCGATTGGAAAAAGGCCTTTGTGACGCTGAAGGAAGGGGAGAAGCTCGAGTTGTACGAAAGCGCGTAACTCCACGCGCCCGTTTCCGAGCAAGTAAGTATCGACTATGGCATTGAAGAATTACAAAGCAACGTCTCCCGGTCGACGCGATATGTCGACTCTGATCAACGAGCAGTTGACGAAGAAACGGCCGGAGAAAGCCTTGACGGAATTCCATCTTCGATCTGGCGGCCGGAACAATGATGGCCGTCAGACCATTCGGTTTCGTGGAGGAGGGCACAAGCGGCTCTATCGCAAGATCGATTTTCGACGGGACAAGACCGGAATTCCGGCCAAAGTTGTCGCCTTTGAATATGATCCGAATCGGTCCGCAAGGATTGCCCTGCTTCACTACAAAGATGGGGATAAGCGGTACATCCTGGCCCCGGTAGGACTGAATGTGAAGGATCATGTGGAATCCGGTCCCGATGCGGAGGTACGTCCGGGTAATGCTTTGCCTCTTTCCAGCATGCCGCTCGGTACGACCATTCACAATATTGAATTGAAGCCGGGTAAGGGTGGCCAATTGATTCGAACTGCAGGTGGTTTCGCTCAGGTGATGGGCCGTGACGATGCCTACGTACAGATACGCCTGAAATCCGGTGAGATGAGGAAGGTCCTGAGCTCCTGTATGGCAACGGTCGGACAGGTCGGCAACGTGGATCATGAAAATGTTGTAGTTGGAAAGGCCGGGCGATCTCGATGGAAAGGCCGGCGTCCTCACGTGCGAGGCGTCGTCATGAATCCGGTTGATCATCCTCACGGAGGTGGAGAGGGGAAGTCCGGACAGGGCAACCCTCATCCTGTCTCCCCTTGGGGACTACCGACCAAGGGCTATAAGACACGCATGAACAAGGCAACCGATAAGTTCATTATTTCGCGGCGGAAGTAGGAGAAGAGTCCATGCCCCGTTCAGTCGCCAAGGGTCCGTTTGTCGACGCGCATTTGCTCAAGAAGGTCGAGCAGATGAATCAGACAAAAGACAGAAAAATCATTAAGACCTGGTCGCGTCGATCGACGGTTGTCCCGGACATGATCGGTCACACGTTCGCCGTGCATAATGGGAAAAAGTTCATTCCTGTATTTGTCACTGAGAACATGGTGGGGCACAAGCTTGGAGAGTTCTCTCCTACACGATTCTTTAAGGGGCACGGGCAGGCAAGAACAGAGAAGGCGGTGGCGCTCAAATGAAAGGGTTGAGCGCGGTGAAAAGCCAAGGCCTGGCCCTGGGTTGCGTCGAGACAGCGAGGAGATAGCATGGCAGAAGCAAAGGCGATCCTTCGATTCGTGCGTGTAGCCCCCAGAAAGGCACGAGTGGTTGTCGATATGATTCGAGGGCAACATGTTCCTCAAGCGCTTGCCATGCTGAAGCATACGCCGCGCCATGCCGCCAAGGTGGTAGAAAAGCTCCTTCGTTCCGCGGTGGCCAACGCCGAGCAGAAGGAAATGGGCGACAGTGAAGAAATGTGGATTTCCGGGGCCGTGGTCAACTGTGGACCCATCTATAAGCGATTTCGCGCACGATCGATGGGGCGGGCGAATTCCATACACAAGCGGACAAGCCATATTACAATCGTCGTGGCATCGCCCAGTGCCCGCGATCAGAAGTAAGCGTTCACACTTTCATTGAGGTCATTGGTCCATGGGTCAGAAAACACATCCGATCGGTTATCGCATCGGCTACAACTACACCTGGAGTTCCCGATGGTATGCGGACAAAGATTACGCCAAACTTCTTCATCAAGACATCAAGATCAGGAAGATGGTGAAACAAAAACTGTACCATGCAGGCGTGGCCAAGGTCGAAATCGAGCGGTCCGGAGATCAAACCCGCGTCATCATTCATACGGCTCGACCCGGAATTATTATCGGTCGCAAAGGTGCGGAAGTCGACAAGCTCAAGGCCTCTCTTGAAAAGGAATATTCAGGTCAGGTGTACATCACGGTGAAAGAGATCAAGAAGCCCGAACTGGATGCGCAATTGGTCAGCGAGAATGTGGCGACTCAATTAGAGAAGCGCGTGGCATTCCGCCGTGCAATGAAGCGGAGTGTGCAGTCCGCCCTTCGTCTCGGTGCTCAAGGCATTAAGATCATGGTTGCAGGCCGCCTGGGCGGCGCCGAGATTGCACGGACCGAATGGTATCGTGAGGGACGCGTGCCGCTGCATACGTTACGGGCTGAAGTGGATTACGGGTTTGCGGAAGCGCATACGACGATGGGACAGATCGGCGTCAAGACGTGGATTTACAAAGGGGAACTCCTGCCAGCCCAACAACTCAAGCCGGACATGGGGCTGGAACGTCGAATCGTCTAGGGAAGGGTAGGCTGTGTTAGCGCCGAAAAAGGTTAAATTTAGAAAAATGCAGAAGGGTCGGATGCGAGGCAAGGCGTATCGCGGAGGGTCCATCACGCTGGGAGAGTTTGGGCTCAAAGCGCTAGAGCCGGGTTGGGTCACCAGTCGGCAGATTGAAGCGGCTCGGATTGCAATTACGCGCTTCGTCAAGCGTGGCGGCCAGGTATGGACTCGCATTTTCCCGGATAAGCCCATCACAAAGAAGCCCGCAGAAACACGAATGGGAAAGGGAAAGGGAAACCCGGAATACTGGGTCGCAGTCGTCAAGCCCGGGCGTATTTTGTATGAAATGGATGGCGTGACGCCGGCGACGGCGCAAGAGGCTCTGAGATTGGCGTCGCATAAACTTCCCATTGCGACCAAGTTCGTTACGCGGGGACAATTCTAAACGAAGGTTGTATGGAGCGCACATGGATGTGAAAGAGTTAGCCCAGCTGACGGCGGATGAGCTGGCTGAAAAGGAGAAGCAGCTCAGGCAGGAATTGTTCAATCTGCGATTTCAAATGGGAACCGGTCGTCTCGAGAATCCCATGCTGGTCAGAAGGGCCAAGCGCGATATCGCGCGGGTCAAGACGATCATGCGGCGGCTTGTCTCAGGGGACCGTGCCGCCCGGCCGAGGACGCACGCTTAGTGGTAGAGAGGACGCATGGCTGAACAGAAAGCAAGGCGACGAGAATGGTTTGGAAACGTCATCAGTAACAAGATGAACAAGACCGTGGTGGTGGCGGTACAACGATCGGTCATTCACCCCATCTACAAGAAAGTCCTTCGGCGAATGACAAAGCTCAAGGCTCATGATGAAGGCAATATGTGCAAGGTGGGGGATCGCGTGAAGCTCATCGAGACGCGTCCCATCAGTAAGAGTAAGAATTGGCGCGTTGTCGAAATTATGCAAAAGGGCCAACCAGAGGCTTGAGCCATCGAGTCTCGCAAAGAGATAAATAGCGCACGATGATTCAGAACTATTCATACATGGATGTGGCGGACAATTCCGGAGCCAAGCAGGTGATGTGTTTTCACGTGCTTGGGGGTTCGAGGCGTCGCTATGGCTCGCTTGGCGATATCGTGGTCGTGGCCGTCAAGGAGGCCATTCCCCAGGCGAGCGTGAAGAAGGGGGACGTCAGCCGGGCAGTAATTGTACGCACGACCAAAGAAGTTCGTCGCGATGATGGATCCTACATCAAGTTCGACCGGAACGCATGCGTGCTTATCAATGCACAGGGGGAGCCGATCGGAACACGTATTTTTGGGCCGGTAGCGCGGGAACTTCGGTGGAAAAAGTTCATGAAGATCATTTCGTTGGCTCCTGAAGTGTTGTGAGTATCGAGGAGTTGTGTCCGCTGTGGCCATGAAAAAGAGCAAGATTCGCAAAGGCGATACGGTGGTGGTGATTGCCGGCCGGGAACGTGGAAAGTCGGGGAAGGTCCTCTCCGTCGATCTGACGGACGGCAAGATCATTGTAGAAAAACTTAATATGATCAAGCGTCACACCAAACCTAACCAAAAAGTCCGGCAGGGGGGGATCCTAGAGCGAGAGGCCCCCCTTGCCATCTCCAACGTGATGTTCCTCTGTCCGGTCACAAGTAAACCCACCCGTCTGGGCATCAAGCGCCTCAACGACGGACGCCGAACAAGGGTCAGCAAGAGATCAAAGGAATCGATTGAGTAAGGGGATTGGGGAGATGCATGGCCAAGGTTGAGAAAGGCAAAGGCGGCAAACCGACCGACAGAAAGGGTGGCGCGAAAAAGGTCGTCGCGACTCCGCAACCGGTTGCCGGGGAGTCCTTGAGTGAGTCCCATTTTATGCCTCGACTCAGGGACACCTATCGCGAGCAAGTCCTTCCATCGCTGATGAAAGAGTTTGGATTCAAGAATCCGATGGAAGCGCCTCGCCTGGAGCGCATTGTCCTGAATGTCGGGATGGGAGAAGCCATCCAAAACGTCAAGCTCCTAGAAAGTGCGGCGACTGAATTGGGCATTATTACCGGTCAGAAGCCCGTGATTACGAAGGCAAAAAAGGCGATTGCAGGATTCAAGCTGAGACAGGGTATGCCGATCGGGGCGAAGGTGACGTTGCGTAGCCGGCGGATGTACGAATTCTTTGATCGCCTGGTCAGCATTGCTTTGCCCAGGATTCGTGATTTTCGCGGCGTCTCTCCAAAGGCTTTCGACGGCCGAGGGAACTACACGTTGGGGTTGAAGGAACAACTCATCTTTCCGGAAATCGAATATGATAGTGTCGCCTCTATCCATGGGATGGATATTACGATCGTGACGACTGCCCGGACCAATGATGAAGGGAAAGCGTTGCTCAAGCATCTTGGGATGCCGTTCAGGGCGTAGCGCTCGTACAACAAGGGGAGATGAAGAAGAGTGCGGGCCACGGGGCCTATGAGCGGAGGGAGATGAAGAGTGTCACGATTGGCTCTTAGGAACAAAGCGGCGAGAAAGACTAAGTTTTCCACCCAGGCATACCATCGCTGTCCGCTTTGCGGGCGGGTACGGGGGTTTTTGAGGCGGTTTCGCATGTGCAGAATTTGTTTCCGCCTCCTGAGTTTGCGTGGAGAAGTTCCGGGCGTCCGAAAAGCAAGTTGGTAGGCATGGCCATGGTTATGAAGAGCCCGTCTCCGGGATGGCCGCTCACAGTTGAGAGGAAACATGGTAACTGATCCAATTGCGGACCTCTTGATTCGACTGGGAAATGGCGCCATGAGGCGCCATGATTCGATTCATGTGCCAGCGTCGAGATTGAAACGTGAGATGCTGGCCATACTACAGCGGGAAGGATACATCCTTGGTATCGAGGATGTGTCGCAGGACGGGCATCCTGCGTTTAAAGTGTCCCTCCGATATGTGAATGATGAGCAACCGATGATCACCGGGACCCGACGTGTGAGCAAGCCAGGTCGGCGGGTCTATGTCGGGGCTGCTGGCATCCCGAAAGTCAGGAACGGAATCGGAATGGCGATCATCTCGACTTCGAAGGGTCTCATGACCGATGCGGAATCGAGGCGATCAGGTATGGGCGGGGAAGTACTGTGTTCGGTATGGTAGGGGCGACAGGATATTTTCGAATTGTGAGTCCTCGATGAAGGCAGCGGGTATTTCATGTCACGGATAGGGCGACAGCCAATCACGGTGCCAAGCGGTGTCGAAGTCAAGGTAGCCGGAAAACAGGTGTCTGTTAAGGGTCCTCTCGGAACATTGGACTGGCCTGTTGTCGAAGGAGTGTCTGTTGCGGTGGATAAGGGTCAGGTCCAGGTCAATCGGTCCGGAGACGATCGCAAACTACGCGCTCTTCATGGTCTTGTTCGTGCTGAGCTCAACAATATGATCAATGGAGTGACGAAAGGGTACGAAAAGGCCCTCGAGATCACTGGCGTCGGCTACAAGGCTCAGCTTCAGGGCAAAGTCCTCAGTGTGAGCGTGGGATATATCAATCCGGTCACGTATTCGATTCCTGCGGGGATCGAAGTTAAAGTAGACAAGCAGACATTTTTGACCGTGCGCGGCGCAGATAAGCGAATGGTTGGGCAGGTCGCGGCGAATATTCGAGGGATTAAACCGCCTGACGTCTACAAGCAAAAGGGAATCAGGTATGCCGGTGAAGCGCTGAGGAAAAAAGAAGGCAAAACAGGGAAATAAGGTCTGGGTATGAATGTTCGTGAAAAGACTCGGCACCTGGAGCGTCGCAGGCGCCGAGTCCGCAAGAATGTGTTCGGAACGAGTGAGCGTCCGCGCCTCAACGTGTTTCGTAGCCGTACGCATATCTATGCGCAGATCATCGACGATTTGCGAGGACATACGCTGGCGGCGGCTTCCACACTCGATAAGGACTTGCGGACAGCCCTCAAATCAACAGGCAGTGTCGAGGGTGCGAAGGCGGTAGGTAAACTGCTCGCAGAACGTGCCAAAGCCGCCAAAGTAGGGGCTGTCGTATTCGACCGTGGCGGACGTCTGTACCATGGACGCGTGAAAGCCTTGGCTGAGGCCTCGCGCCAGGGGGGGCTCCAGTTCTAGGTGCTGTGCCTGATGTCCGGCAGATTTATCATCACGTTCTAAGAAGGAGAAGCCCTCCGTGCGAGTAAACCCTGACGAACTGAGCTTGAAAGACAAGGTGGTCTTCATCAACCGTGTCGCGAAGGTGGTGAAGGGCGGAAAGCGCTTTAATTTCTGTGCGCTTGTCGTAGTTGGAGATGGGCAGGGATGGGTCGGAATCGGCAAAGGCAAGGCGGCTGAAGTTCCTGTGGCCATTTCGAAGGCGGTAGAGCAAGCGAAGAAACATCTCGTGCGGGTCCCGCTGAAGCAAGGGACCATTCCTCATGAAGTTCATGGACTCTTTGGTGGGGAACACGTACTTTTGAAGCCGGCGGCTGAGGGGACCGGAATCATTGCCGGTGGGGCTGTGCGCGCGGTCGTTGAACTGGTCGGTGCGCACAACATTATTGCCAAGACTTTGGGGCGAGGTAATCCCTTTAACACTGTCCGAGCCACGCTTGACGGACTGACTCAATTGCGTGACCCGCACGAAGTGCTACATCTCCGTCGTGCCGTCGGCGGTGACGCTCTAACAAAGGTGCAAGTGTGATGAGTTCAGCCAAACGAGCGGAAATGGCAAAGGGTCTGCGCATTACCTTAAAGAGAAGTCCGATTGGTACCCCACATCGCCATCGACTCGTCCTTCATGGGTTGGGCTTGCGGCGAATGCATCAAACTGTTGTTCGACCAGATACAGACCAAGTCAAAGGAATGATCCGGAAGGTTGGTTATCTTCTCGAAGTGAGTTCGCAATGAAGCTACATGATCTAGCGCCCCCGCGAGGGGCCAAACGTCGTTCGAAGCGCATCGGTCGGGGGCCAGGGTCCGGTCACGGGAAGACATCGACCAAGGGGCATAAAGGGTTGCTCGCTCGTTCGGGCGGTGGAAAAAGACCGGGATTTGAGGGAGGACAGATGCCCCTCGTTCGGCGGCTGCCGAAGTACGGGTTCAGGAACCGGTTTCGCACGGAATACGCAATCGTGAATCTGAAAAATCTGGCCGAAGTGGAAACCACCGAGGCCATCAACCCTGAGTTTCTGGTCAAGGAAGGACTCATTAGAGGAAAAGGACAACCTGTGAAGATTCTGGGGCTTGGAGAGATTACTCGTCCGCTCGTTATTCAAGCTCACAAATTTAGCAAATCGGCTGAAGCAAAGATTCAAGCAGCTGGAGGGAGAGCCGAGGTCATTCGCGGTGTTTGAGCGACTCCTGGCCAGTTTTCAGAACATTTTCAAAATCCCCGAGTTGCGGACCCGCATCCTGTTTACACTCGGGATGCTGGTGGTGTATCGCGTCGGCGCACACATTCCGACTCCGGGCATTAACGGAGAGGCTTTATCCGAATTTCTCCAGAAGCAGGGAGGAGCCTTACTCGGATTTCTCGACATTTTTTCAGGGGGATCGCTTTCCAGGCTGACGATCTTCGCGCTGGGTATTATGCCCTATATCAGCGCGTCGATTATTCTGCAGTTGTTGACCGTTGTGATCCCCCATCTTTCCAAATTGGCGAAAGAAGGTGAGCGCGGCCGAAAGACCATTATCAAGTATACACGTCTTGGAACGATTGGCATCGCACTCATCCAAGGGTTCGGGATTGCGGTCGGACTTGAACAAATGAACAACGGGGCATTTGTTATGATTCCCGGATGGGGGTTCCGCTTCATGACCGTGATCACACTCTGTGCCGGAACCGGCTTCTTGATGTGGCTCGGTGAGCAGATTACCGAACGAGGGATTGGAAATGGAATTTCTCTCATTATCTTTGCGGGGATTGTTGCACGCCTGCCCAGTGCCGTCGCACAGACATTTGATCTCTATAAGGTCGGCCAATTAAGTTTTCTTGTGCTTGTCGTACTCGCAGTAGTGATGCTGGGTGTCGTCGCGGCCATTGTCTTTCTGGAGAGTGGGCGTCGGAAGGTGCCGGTTCAGTACGCAAAACGTGTGATCGGTCGGCGGGTCTATGGGGGACAGAGCACTCATATTCCTCTCAAGATCAACACGGCGGGAGTTATCCCCCCGATATTTGCTTCGTCGATTATTGCGTTTCCGGCCACTATTACAGGATTCTTTGAAACGCCATGGATCAAAGCAATCGGAGCACACCTCGCTCCCGGTTCGCTTCTGTACACCCTCATGTATGTCGGACTCATCGTGTTTTTTTGTTTCTTTTATACGGCCGTCGTGTTGAATCCGGTTGACATGGCGGACAATATGAAAAAGTACGGGGGGTTTATTCCTGGTATCAGACCGGGGCAACGCACCTCGGATTATATTTATGCGGTCCTCACGAGAATTACCTTCGCCGGAGCTATTTATCTGGCGATCGTATGCGTTATTCCGGAGTTTCTGATCTATAAACTCAACATGCCATTCTATTTTGGTGGAACGTCATTGTTGATTGTCATTGGAGTGGGACTGGACACTGCGCAACAAATAGAATCTCACATGCTCATGCGAAATTATGAGGGTTTTCTTGCCAAAGGTCGATTGCGCGGCCGGAGTTCGTAGAGGAATCGATGCGATTGGTGTTTCTTGGAGCTCCCGGAGTCGGAAAAGGAACGCAGGCCGATCGTGTTTCGGCCAACTTCAATCGGCCGAAGATTTCGACCGGGGACCTTCTCCGGGAAGCTGTTCGAAACAAGACCAAACTTGGTCTGGAAGCGAAGCGCTATATGGATGAAGGTCAACTTGTTCCGGATTCGGTGGTGATCGGACTTGTCCGAGACAGAGTCGGACAGCCGGCGTGTGCTCGTGGATTCATCCTGGACGGGTTTCCACGCACCGTGCCCCAGGCTGAAGAACTTGCCAAGATGTTGCATGAATGTAGGACGCAACTTGACCGCGTCGTGAATTTTCAGGTGCCTCGGGAACAGGTTGTTCGTCGACTCAGCGGGCGACGGAGTTGTTCCGCCTGCCAGACGGTGTTTCACGTTGAGTTTGCTCCTCCGGCGGAGAGTGGCGTCTGTGACCGCTGCAGCCAGGGACTCATCCAACGTAGCGATGATAGGCCGGAAACGATTGAAGCTCGTCTGAGAGTCTACGAAGAACAAACCAGTCCGCTGGTCGACTATTATCGGGACAAGAACTTGCTTGTCGATCTCGATGCGTCCGGAGCGGTTGATTCTGTCTATGAAAAATTGGTCAAGTTATTGCCCAAGCATGGGGCGACATGATTGTTTTCAAGACGCCTGAGGAAGTTGAAGTCATGGCGAAGGCGTCGAGAATGGTTGCGGAAGCGCTCCAGATTTTGAAAAAGGAAGTCCGAGCGGGAATTTCGACCGACGAGTTGGATCAGATTGCCGAAGACGCGATCTGTTCACGGGGTGGAGTACCGGCGTTCAAAGGATACCGTAATTATCCCAAAACACTGTGTGCGTCCGTGAATGATCAGGTCGTGCATGGAATTCCGTCCGGTCGGCGGTTGATGGATGGGGATATTATCGGACTGGATCTTGGGGCGATCGTCGGCGGCTTCTACGGAGATTCAGCAATCACGTGTCCTGTGGGGTCGGTCAGTCCGGGGGTACAACGACTGATTCGCATAACCGAAGAGGCATTGCTATTGGGTATCGACCAAGCGGTGGTGGGCAATCGTCTGTCGGATATCTCTCACGCCGTGCAGACACATGTGGAGGCTGCAGGATTTTCCGTGGTAACGGAATTTGTCGGTCACGGCATCGGTCGGCAGCTTCATGAAGAACCGCAGGTGCCTAACTATGGGAAACCTGGTCAGGGTCCACGGCTGCAGCCGGGAATGGTTCTGGCGATCGAACCGATGGTGAATATGGGAAAAAGTGCGGTTCGTATCCTGGACGATCGATGGACGGCAGTCACACAGGACGGTAGTCTGTCAGCGCATTTTGAGCATACCATCGCGATACAAACAAAGGGTTCGGCCAGAGTATTATCCGCGCTGTAACTCGTATGTGGAGGCAGTCAGTTTCGTGCCAAAAGAAGATGTCATAGAAGTTACAGGGACGGTTGCAGAGACTTTGCCCAACGCGATGTTTCGAGTGGAATTGGACAACGGACACAAGATCTTGGCGCATATTTCCGGAAAAATGCGGATGCATTTCATTCGTATCCTCCCAGGAGACAAAGTCACCGTTGAATTGTCGCCCTATGATCTGACACGGGGGCGTATCACCTATCGATTCAAGTAGGCGAGGTTTTCCAGTATGAAAGTGAAATCTTCAGTCAAGCCGATCTGTGCGAAGTGCAAGGTCGTAAGGCGGCGGGGGGTCGTGAGAGTGCTTTGCGTGAACCCTCGGCATAAACAGAGACAGGGATGAAACGTCTCGATGAGAACAGGGCCCGTGAGATGACCCACCGTCGCACATTTAGAAATGGCTCCTGCAGGGGCTCCGTGTGCGCAGATTTGGGAACGCTTCACGCGCACGAGTAGGCAAAGGGGGAAAGCTATGGCACGTATCGCAGGCGTCGATCTACCGCGTGACAAGCGAACCGACATCGGTCTCACCTACATCTATGGTATTGGCCGGGCATCAGCTCTGCAAATCCTGAAGAAAGCTGGGATAGATGGGGCAATTCGCGTGAAAGACCTAAGTGAAGATAAAATCGTCAAACTTCGCGAAGTTATTGATCATGACTATCAAGTTGAGGGTGACCTCCGAAAGGAGGTCTCCATGAGCATTAAACGACTCATGGATACAGGCACCTTCAGGGGTCTCCGACATCGCAAAGGATTGCCTGTTCGGGGGCAGCGGACAAGGACAAATGCGAGAACTCGAAAAGGACGGCGGTCCGGCGTCGGAAGCAAACCGAAAAAACCAGTTGGCTCGGGCAGCGCATGATAGCGTCACGTGATCTGCGGATGAAGGAGAGTTTCGAATGAGCGTCAAGAAGGGGAAGAAGAAAGAGCGGAAGATCGTTCAGAGCGGGGTTGCTCACGTCCAAGCGTCATTCAACAACACTATTGTGACCATTACCGATATGAATGGAAATACCGTGGTGTGGGCCAGCGCAGGCAATCAGGGATTCAAGGGATCTCGAAAGAGTACTCCCTTTGCAGCCCAGCGTGCGGGTGAGATGGCCGCTCGTAAGGCAATGGAAAACGGCATGCGACAGGTTGATGTCTATGTAAATGGTCCTGGCGCGGGGCGTGAATCGGCAATTCGTTCGCTTCAGGGCGCTGGTTTGCGAATCAACCTCATCCGTGACGTCACTCCCATTCCTCACAATGGGTGCCGCCCTCCGAAGCGCAGGAGAGTGTAGGGTCATAGATATCGGGAGGCAGGGCTGGAAGTTACAGGTTTGGTTCTGCTGTCTTTGCTAAAGGGAAGGAGTCGAGAGTGGCTAAATATCGCGGTCCTGTCTGCCGGCTGTGCCGGCGAGAGGGAGAAAAATTATTCTTGAAAGGTACTCGGTGTATGACCGAGAAATGCGCGATCGAGCGTCGGAGTTATCCTCCCGGACAGCACGGACAGGCTCGTCCCAGGATTTCTGACTATAGCCTTCAGTTGCGCGAGAAGCAAAAGCTTCGGAGAATTTACGGCCTACAGGAACGACAATTCCGTGGAATATTTGAGCGGGCGGAACGACAGACCGGAGTGACAGGAGAAGCGTTACTTCGTTTGCTGGAGTGCCGTTTGGACAATGTCGTATATCGATTGGGATTCGGAGCGTCGCGAAAAGAAGCGCGTCAACTGATCAATCATGGGCACATGCTGGTCAACGGCCGAAAGCTCAGTGTGCCCGGAGCAATGATGAAAGTCAGCGATGTGGTGGAGGTCCGACAACCCAGCCGAGACCTGATCCCGATTCAGTCCGCGTTATCGGCAGTCGATGGCCGAGGGATTCCCGAATGGCTCGAATTGGACAAGGCTGCGTTCAAAGGCACCGTCCGGGCGTTACCCACGAAAGACCAGATTGCACTGCCGGTTAACGAGCAGATGGTGGTCGAACTCTACTCCAGATAGGAAGAAATGACGGTGTGCGCTGTATACAGACGGGTGGACAAGTTTTGAGCGTACAGCTCATTTGTGATAATGAAGGGGGAATTATGATCAAAGCGATGAAAGACTTTCAAATCCCAATGCGGGTGGAAGTCGATAAAGACACCCTTTCCCCAACATTCGGCCGTTTCACCGCGGAGGCATTTGAACGCGGATTTGGCACGACGATCGGCAATTCCGTGCGTCGCGTGCTGCTTTCTTCCTTAACGGGAGCAGCAGTGTCGACAGTAAAGATTGAGGGTGTGTTGCACGAGTTTTCCACCATTCCCGGAGTGACCGAGGACGTCACCTCCATTATTCTGAACGTGAAAAGTCTCCGACTGGCATTGCAGGGAGACAAGCCGAAGACGATTCGGCTGAGGAAAAAGGGGCCTGGTGAAGTAAAGGGTTCGGACATCATACACGATGGTGACATCAATGTCTTGACCCCGGATCTTCACATTGCCACGCTTGATAAAGACGCGACCTTGGACATGGAAATGATGGTGAAGCACGGCCGGGGATATGTGCCCGCCGAGCGTAATAAGGAAGAGGGTTTACCGATCGGCGTGATCGCGATCGACTCCATCTTTTCGCCCATCAAACGGGTGAATTTTCACGTCGAAAACGCACGCGTTGGACGGATGACCGACTATGACAAATTGACTCTGGAAATTTGGACCGACGGCACCATCTCGCCGAGGGATGCTCTTTCCAATGCGGCCAGCATTCTGCGTGAGCATCTGGATATTTTCATCAACCCAGAGGAACGGGCTGATGCGAAACCCGCGGGTGGAATTGAAGAGACACCATATGAAGTGAATAAGAATCTGTATCGCAGCGTCAATGAATTGGAGCTTTCTGTCCGTGCCGCCAATTGCTTGAAAAACGCGAATATCAAGACCATCGCGGATCTCGTACAAAAAACAGAGACGGAAATGCTGAAGACGAAGAACTTTGGAAAGAAATCCCTTAACGAAATTAAGGAAATCCTCACCGAGATGGGACTGAGTCTTGGAATGAAGGTCGACGCATTGCCGTCCGGTGACGGTGGCGTCCGATCCGAATGAGAACTGAAAGGACGGAACGTGCGGCACAAGAAGAAAGGACGACAACTAGGTCGGAAGACAAAACATCGGTGGGCACTATTCCGCAACCTCGTGACCTCATTGCTTGAACAGGAGCGCATTGAGACGACGGAAGCCAAGGCCAAGGAGGTGCGCGGGTTCACCGATCGTATGATTACGTTGGGCAAGGAGGGGTCGCTACCGGCTCGGCGGCGTGCCTTGAGTTTCTTGCGAAGCAAGGCCGTGGTTTCGAAGTTGTTCGCAGATGTCGCTTCTCGGTTTGGAGACCGCTCTGGAGGCTATACCAGAATTATTCGCACCAGGCGACGCATTGGCGATGCGGCGAAAATGGTCGCGATTGAGTTGGTCGCCCGTGGTGTCGACACCGATCGTGGGAAGTCACCCAAGGGCACTTCAACTCCGATATCCGAGGATCAGGCATCCAAGTCAAAAGAAGTCTCCGCTACAAAGTAAGACAGCCTCGTTGAGTCTCATCCCCAACGAGGCTGTCCACATTCTGCGTTCGTTTCTCCGCTCGCGAATTTGGCCCGTATCTTCTCCGTGCGTGCTCTCTCAATTGTTGTGAGTTTACTTGAACTAGTTACAATGCTACTATCGTGCCAATAGTGGAATGAGCTGAAGTGAATAACTAGGGGCTTATCATCACATGTGGGAACGTTGGCTTCGGAGGGGCCTCTTGGCACTGAGCGTCGTTCTTGCATCCTTTCTGGCATACCTCCTCTTCACACGATCTGAATCCGCATCAACGGCTAGGGTGATGCCTCCCGCAGGCAACGAAGCGGCAGATGCCCGCATCCAGGGGTTTACGTTTACACAGACGAAAGGTGATATCGTTCAGTGGAGGGTTCAAGCTCAACAAGCCCGTCTTTACGAGGATCAGAATCGAGCCGTGTTTAGCAATGTCCACATTACGTTATA
>JBEVJJ010000066.1:0-8955 GCA_040510255.1 Nitrospiraceae bacterium
ATAGTTCCGGTCATCACTGGCTCTCCAGATCAAGCCTCCCCCCATATCAGCTTTGCCTGAAACGGATAGGAATGAGACTTCCAGGTCAACATTTGAGGTGATGGTCTGATCGATGAGGACGAGCTTGTGCGCCTGATCCGATCCCTTCGGCATCAGTTGCGCGAGAACCTGAGATGGGCTCTTGGCTCGCGTCGTGATGAGAATTTTCCAGTCACCGGCCGGTTGGCCGTTGAACAGTGTTCCTACGGCAAAGGCTCGGGGCAGAGTTCCAGGGGATGCTGCGTCGAAATCCCAGTTCTTGTCCTTTGGGATGTCCGCGTCCGCGGCTCCGGTGGTCTGATCAGGAGCGATGCTCATCCAGAGGGAGACAGCGAGCAGGACTATTCCCCACATAATTGCCGGAAAAGGGGCTTGGCGCTCCCTCGAGCGGTCGACCCCTGTCTCATGTTTCGATACCGCCACGTGTCCTGGCATTCCGTGATCTGTCCTCATCATGGACGCCTAAAGTGTCGCGTACTTTCCCACAGGCCTTGCACCCTGCGCTCGGATTGGAACGACGCGTCCGTCAGAGTGATGGTGGAGGTGTAGTACGTCATGATATCCCGGATGGCCCATCATTGCCTCCCTCGTATCAGGCTCATCAGTATAGCCAGAAAGAGGACCCCATCAAAATGATGTCTGAAAGAACGTTGTGGAGAGGGTGGCGAACGGAGGGAGAACAATATCCAACGTGCCGGGTGACCCTATGGATTTTCGAGATCACGGAGGTTGGCCTCAGCCTGCTCGATCCATGGACGATTGGCAGGTGTTTCGCGCTCGAGCCTGAGGTAGTGG
Source organism: Nitrospiraceae bacterium (assembly GCA_040510255.1). GTDB lineage: Bacteria > Nitrospirota > Nitrospiria > Nitrospirales > Nitrospiraceae > DASSBQ01. Next base: position 835 of record JBEVJJ010000066.1, read on the forward strand.
CGGAATTCCTGCGCAGCTTCCATGCGTTTCCCGAGATGTGCCAGGGCGGTACCGAGATTGAAGCGAATCCCTCCGTCGTTGGGACGAAGGTGAAGGGCAGTGCGAAATTCGGCGACGGCTCCCTCCATATCTCGGGCCTCCATGAGCGCGAGTCCGAGGTTGTAATGAGCATTGACGTCGCTTGGCTGTAGGTCGATCGCCGTGCGGTATTCGGCCATGGCGCCTTCCAGGTCGCCCTTGGCCTTCAGTGCAACTCCCAGGTTGTTGTGCGCATGGATGTCGTCGGGACGCAGTCGGAGTACTGTTTTGAATTCGGCGATTGCTCCTTCCAGATTGCCCTGTGTCTTCAGGCACACCCCGAGATCATTGTGAGCTTTCGGATCGTCCGGCCTGAGACGAAGGGACTCGCGGAATTCGGCAATCGCCTCCTCGTATTGACGGATATCCAAGAGGGTATTTGCGAGATTCAAGTGGGCCGCGAAATAGTTGGGTTGCAGTCGCAAGGCATGCTTGAACTCGTCGATGGCTTGACTGACCTCGCCTTTGAAGACGAAGGCCACACCAAGATCATTATGCCTGACGGCTTCCGTGACACTATCGGTCATGCGCTGGGTCTTGTCGAAGGGTGTGACAATCTCCGTATCGGCTTCCGATGGAGAGCCCGCGTCGGTCTCCTTGGAAGGTAGAGGGGAAGTGTCTACGGTGTCGGCAAGGACGTGACCTGCCAGAGCAAGGATGAGGGCAAGGACGCAGGAACACAGCAAAAACGTGTCAGCCTGGCGGCGACGGAGAAGAACGGCAGATTGATTTGGCGTTCTGTTGTTGTCCATATTCGTGGTGAGGTGTGAATATGATTGCTAACGTGTCATCCACTATCAGAACTTCGGAACCTGGCGGCGAAAAGTCTTATAGCAGCATTCTCGCCATCGGTCTATCTATTGGCTGCCCACGCCCGGATATGTCAATGTCAATGTGACACATGGGTCATCATTGGTGTGAAAGTCCAAGACGGTCCGGTTCTGCGGTCCGCCGACACGATAGAGGAACTTTGTGAATCGCGTGGACAATATGTCCGTCTCGGAGTACGTTCGTGATCAGACCCATGGATGAGTCCAAGCCCGCCAAAGATAATGTCGTCGATTTGCGCCGTCACCCGCGTTTTCGAATGGCGCCTCCGGTTGTGCTCTCATTGGCCCGCATAGAAATCTCATTCCTCTTGCAGGGGCATCGGCGCGGAGAAGGAACTATTGCGGATCTTTCTGCGAAAGGATGCAAGGTTGTGAGTCAGACACAAGTTCGGGTAGGTGACCGGCTCTCGTTGACAATCCATGTTCCGAAGAACGACGCTCCGCTCCGGGTCGGTGTGGCGCTCGTCCGATGGATCAGAAGCGGGTCATTTGGTCTGGAGTGGACGGCGCTCCAGCCGGATGATGAACAGCGATTGCAGATTTGGATGAGGACAAAGTCGTAGGAGAGAATGGCTACTACTGCGAGCGAAGTTTCAGGGCTTCGAGGCGGGCCCTGTCGAGCTGCACGTAGACTGACCTGTCTTGCGTGACGGTCACAGAACCGGGAGCTTGCCCCTTCGCCTTTCTGACCCATTTCCTTTTCGTGTAAATCACATCTCCCTTCCCGCTCTTTTTGAGATCACTGTACAACAAGGCGAGCGTTGCGGCGTCTTTCAGCGTTTCTGGAGGGGGTTCGCTACCCTTCTCAATCCGCACGACCACATGAGATCCGGGCGTGCCACGGGCATGCAACCATAGGTCGTCACTGTTTGCGAAACGAAACGTCAGGTCCTCGTTCTCCTGCGCGTTCCGCCCGACATAGATCGGCAGGTTGTCGGAAGAAGTGAACCGGCGGAAAGGTCCCGTTCGCCCCCCCCCACGTTCTTGGCCTGTCGAGTGCGGTCGCACAGGACGTTCATCGTGGGGGCGCGGCTGCCAGGTGCCTCGTTCGATGCTCCCGAGTTCTTCCTGGAGATTGAGGATGTCTTGCCGCAGCGCGTTTATACGGGGAACAATTTCCTTTTGAGCGCTGAGATACTTGCGGTACTTGCTGAAATACTCATCCATGTTGGCACGAGGGGTTTTGGCTGGATCAAGAGGGATGGTGAGTTCCGGTAGGCGCTCGTCGAAAAAATCCACGACCGTGATAGAGGGCTGACCTGCTGTGAGCTTCGCAAGATTGCCCTTGAGGAGTTCGCCGTACCGTGAGTACAGTTCGTAACCAGCCGCTCGCTCCAGATCACTCTGCAAGGCCTCAAGCCTCCGCATGTGCTTCTTAATGGACTTGCGCAGGTGGGTTGCACGGGCACGTGCGAGAGTTTCAGCAGCCACCTGTGCTTCGCGTCCGCGATAAAGCTGCTCCAGTTTTGCAGATACGGAAAACCGGGATGCATCGCCTACTGGTTCTGCGGCTCGGGGATCAGGCGATATCGAACGTGAGGCAGGGGGTATGGGCATCGGCATCGGAGCCTGATACATGCTACCAACACGTCGACTGGCCTGATGCAGTGTGACCAGAATACGATCCTTGCCGTCGAGCACCAAGAGGTCCGCCTGCTTGCCCATCAACTCGGCGATCAGGCTCCATGAGTTGGGTCCCACCATCAGGTCCAAGCGCACGATGCGGTCGTTTGGTATCTGTCTTATCCGGAGAATCTCGCTTCCTAAAAAACGGGAACGGAGCCATTGACAGAACGGGGGAGGAGTGATCGGAGCGTGGTAAGGTTCTGTGACCAGATGAATCCTCGGGGCGTCGGGATGGACCGAAATCAATAGCCGCAAAGTTTCCCCTGGAATCCTGATCGCAAAGATTACAACACTGGGATTAGGCTGCACGATTTTTTGGATCCGTCCTCCGGGCAAGAGGAAGGCCAACTCCTCGACGACCGCGGCAATATCTGTGGCTGTTAGTGCCATCTGCAAAGGAGTTCCTGTCAGTTGATGGTCTCGATGAAGGTCAGGCTCGTCTATTTCTGAACGAGATCTCGTCGTCCAATTCCGTCCCATGAGACCATTTCGGACACATTTCTGCCGCACCCGTTCCACGTTTCCCAATTCACCATACATAAGTGTGCAGGGCGGTGAGCGATTCAGCTCAGGTCTGTACTCTCTTTCTGGCACTCTCATTGCTCTCCACACCATGTGAATCGCCGATCATCGCGTATTCAATGGCACACCCGCCTGCTCGGTAACAGGGAGGCGCCCATGACATGCATACGATGTGAAGGTCTCATGGTGTCCGATATCCTGATCGATATTCAAGAGAGCAGCCAACCACTGTGGACACGGGGCTGGCGATGCGTTGCCTGCGGAAATATTGTGGACCAGCTTATTCTGAAGAATCGAATGATCCAACAATCGTCATGTGCCCGCCCGGTGCCGGAGAAACCCCTCCTATTCGATTTGGTGAAATTGATTGCCTAGGCCACGGCGCCACCACTGACCACCCGACTGATCTGGGTGGGAGGTTCACAAGGCGCTGAACAAATTGATTCAGGCGTTCGTGTAAGCATGCGCGATTGGTAGAGGAACCCTTCAGGCATCACGCGGGCTCGGCTAACCTCGTCCATCCTCGACGACATCTCGGGTTTGTGATAGTCTTCCGCCGGGCCACTCCTAAAGTGGGTCGTGCGGCCGACGGTGAGGTCCTCAGATGAGCGCCGGGACGCACTTCCTCGTGTGGTCTGGTGGATCTCCAGCCTCATGCAGCGATTGAGGCTGACCTTGCATCCCAGTTCATGACGCGTGCTAACACAATAGGTCTTCAGGAGCCGGCTTTGGTCCCACGCAGGATCTTCCCTGTACTCATTGGTTGACCGCAGCGCTCCTCTCGCCCTGAGCCGTTCGTTCGCCGCCACCTCTTCCGCAGTATGTGGAATGCACCCGTACCAGTAGGGAGGTAACCGCCCCCATGCTTCCCACATGATCCCTACGAAGATGCTGCTGTTTGATCAACGGGTTCTTCTGTCATTGGTCGGCGAATTCAGGACCTCGATGCGGACCTTACTTGCAGATGTCTGCGAGGACTTCGAGCACTATCCGGCGCTTATGAGACGGCTGCTTCTGCCGGTCGGCCTCTTCCGGCTGCTTGGTGGTGTTTTGGAGCGGGAGGAGTATTCCAATTGGAAACTCGTCGGGTGGATCGAGACGCTTAATGACCTTCTGTATTTTGTCGATCTCCATCAGCAACTGACAACCGAGCATGATCCGGTTGAGTTTGCCGAAGAGTTGCACGCGGAATGTCAGGAGAAATTCTATGAGAACAGCTATATCGACGAGCTGTTCCCCGACGGAATGGTCGATCACCGTGGGTTGTCCGGTCGACTCCTGCATCTGTGCTGCAGGCTTTCGAGGGACATTGTTCAGCAAACGATTTTGTTTTACCCCGGCCTCGCATGTGATTGGACATCCACGATCAGCGCCCGAAGGTGGAGCGTCGGCTGCGATCTGAACCCCAACTTCGACCGTGCGGAATTACCCTGGTGCCTTCCCGTCGGGCTGGACGGAACCTGCTATCACGCGCCACTTCACATCCGGAAGGCTCTGTCGTCGGCGAACAACAAGGCACGAATCATCGTCAGCCCGCAAGGCTTCGCACTCACGGCCCTCGGGCGTTTCTATCCGGTCTATGCCTGCGGCAGCGACGAACGGTGGTACTGGAAGCGGCATTCGCCGACCGTCATTCGCCGGAGTCCACTCGGAACTGTCACCGTGGGTCCAACCTTGGAATACGGTCGGCAGCGCATTCCTCGACGGGTCCGTCCGACTTCACCGGCGGTTGCCAAGCGGATTCAGCAAGCCTTGTCTATCCTGAAAGAGGCATGGCCGGAGGGGGACGAACTCCTGACGGTCTTGACGTCGCGCATCATTCCATTGCGAGCGAAGGGGGTCGTCAGTTTCAGTTATCGTCACCAGCCGGGCCTGTCATTTATCAATTGTTTTGACCGTGACAATCTGGATTTGATCGACGACTTGATTCACGAAAACGGCCACCACCATTTGAATCTTCTATTACGGAAATATGTACTGTATCGCGACGATCGAAATCAGGAGATTTTTTACTCTCCGTGGCGGCGAAGCCTGCGTCCTCTTCGAGGCATCCTTCATGCCACCTTTACGTTCACGATGGGCGCCTTCCTGTTTGAGCGACTTTCAACGTGGGGATCGCGGCCGGCGGGTTACCGTGGATGGACGCGGTCGGGTTTGTCTATGCAGAATCTGCGGCGCGCACGGTTTCGATGTTGTGAGGAGCTGGAATCGGTGCGGTATGCCTTACAGGACTTGCACTGGGCCAACAGACGGTTGGGATGGATTCCCCAATCAGGGCAGGATCTGATCGGTCAACTGTCGCGTATCCTATCCGCGATCACACGCAAAATCGATCAACATGCGCCGTCCGTGCATCGCTCCCGGTATGGAGCGGTTCTTCGCCGGCACCAGCAAGAATTGCGGATGGCGCGCCGGAGGTATGGCTCGTTGCGGGTGTGAGTACAGATGCCATTCCTGTGGTTTCCGGGATGCCGAGGAAGGTGCGTGGGACATCCTGGCAGGGCTTAGGAGCGTTCGACGTGGATGACAGCGGTGCGGCTGATTTTGCCGGTGGCATCATTTGCATCCATCCAGATGTTGTATCGGACAGTGCCAGGCCGGACGAAGCAGAGGCTCACGTAGTCGAGGGACTTGATCGTCGCAAAATCATCCATCATGCCGAACTTTCGAAATCCCTTGTCGCAACTTGTTTGCTCGAGATCAACCCCGTGCATAATGCCGATCTTGACCGGCTCCGCCCGGAGGTTCTGCCACCGAACCTGATCTCCCACCGATACGTACAGGTCCATGGGGGCGACAGAATCGCGGATCTGAACATAGTGGACACGAGGAGGATTGCGATTTGACGACGCCGAGCAACCCCAGCCGATCACAAGGAGTGGCAAGAGCAGTGTCATGACCATTGTGAGTCGGCTAGTGCATCGCATCGGTTCTCTGTCCTCCATCCTGGTTTGTTTCTTCAATGGATCAGATCACGGGACCAGGGAAGTTGCAAGCGAGTTTCTTGACTTCCGGAGATCAACCGTGTGAACACTCAGCCGCGAAGCGCGCATGATCCGCATAGAACATAGGAATTGAACTGGGAGCGTTACGAAATAAAGGGACAATATATACAAGATATACAAGGTGACGAAACAAAAAAGTACTCTAACCTGCCCCTCGATGTATTCGAAAGATGTATTCGAACTTCCTGGGAGGGCCAGAGTGCAGGGTGTGCGGAGCATGCGGGCGACGCCCCTCAGCGGTTCCTCACGCACGAGCTACAATGGCAGACTAGGGTAATACGGTGACGTCGACATAAGTGGGGATGCTATCCGCACCTTTTTTGTCGGTCACTCGCAACTTGAATCGATAGACGCGCTTCTCTGAAACGTGCGGAGCCGTGAAGGACGGTTCCGGCATGTTGACATCCAGCAGGGGAACCTTGCTGCCGCGCACCTGGCTCCAACTATAGAAGAGCGCTTCTCCTTCCGGGTCCGTGCTTCGCAAACCACTCAACCTGATCTTGGCGCCGGCCTTTACCGTCCGTGCGGGGCCGGCATCGGCAATGGGCGGTTCGTTTGGCTCATTGTTGACTTCAACCGTCACATCCAATGAGGCCTGCTTGCCCTGGTTATCCACCTGGATAATCGTGCGGCCATTCCCCACGATCTGCAGCAGACCGTCCGGCAGAACTTTGATCACCTTTTCCTGTGAAGACGAGTAAGTCGTTCCGGTACTCGGGGAGACGATTGATCGGGCCACACCGTCGGCAAATTCTCCGACGACCGGCAGTTCGAATACCTTGCCCAAGGAATCGACATGGCCGAATGCTGAAGATTGGCCGGTCCGCCCTAGACGCAATGGTTTGTCGGTTTCAAATTCAATCGACAAGAGCTCCGCCTTCGGCTGAACCTTGAGGATGACTTCATCGAACACCGATCGAGTTCCCATTCTGCCCTGGGAAATTTCGCCTACTGCAAGGAGTCTGACGTTCCCGATTGCATCGGTCGGGACTTTGAGGGATCCGCCGAACGGCGGGATCGAATCGGCAGTCGAGGCCAATGCCGGAAGTGCCACCACCGGCGCTCCTGTCACACTGTCGGCGAGCGTATCCTTTGCCGGCTTCCCGGCTTTTTCTTCATCCTGCTCCACAAGAGTGTCCGCCGACTCCGGATACCAAAAGTAACGCACTTTGACGATGCCTGTGTCAGAGCCGAGCTCGACGTTGGCCGCAATCGTCTGGCCGGACGCCAGCGTACTCGAGTCGGCCGGCTCAACAATCTTGAACGCGTAGGCCTTCCCGCAAGGAAGGCAAAGTAAGAGAAAAGAAGCGAAGAGGCGGAAGGAGCGCATCACCTTGTTGTTTCCTACTCGGAACTCCGTACTTCGCATGATCACCTCGTGAGGTGGAAGGGCACGTCGGTCAGGATCACGCGTTCCTTGAAGAGCAACGCGGCCTTCAACATAAGTGCCCGCTGGTTGTGAAGGATGTTCTGCCACCAGCGGGCAGGCAGGATCTCCGGGATCACCACGGTGACCCACCCGTCCGGATTCTTGTGCAGCAATTCCTCAATGTAATCGAGCAGCGAGCGAAGAATTGATCGGTAGGGGGAGGGGAGCACGATCAACGGGACTCCGCAGCCCCATTGCGCCCATTGAATTTCAACCTTTGCCGTTTCTTCTTTGTCAACGTCCACCAACACGGCTCGGACTTCGCTGGTACGACTCCGCGCGTAATCGACTGCCCGGACGACCGCACGATTCACGCCGCCGATCGGTACGACGACGATATTGCGCCCGGGGAGCGGAGGGCGATGGTCTCGAGACAGAGCGACCTGTTCACCCACCGCCCTATAGTGCGACCGTATGGCATGGAACATTATGATCAGCAGCGGGATCAGTACGACCACGATCCATGCACCATGAGTAAACTTTGTGCTGCCAATAATCAATGTCGCGACGGCTGTCGCTACGGCACCCACGCCGTTAATAATCAGCTTCTTTTCCCAATGAGGACCCCTTTTGGTCAGCCAACGTTTGACCATGCCGGCCTGGGAAATCGTGAAAGACAGAAAGACGCCGA
>JBEVJJ010000067.1:0-5971 GCA_040510255.1 Nitrospiraceae bacterium
CAACTGTGCCGTAAGGTCTCTGCTCAGCTGGCACGCGTTTACAAAATGCACCGTCCGCATCTTGAGTCGTTTGGCCGGCTCCAGATTTTCCTGCCGGTCATCTATGAACCAACAGGCTTCCGGAGGTTCTTGCATGATCTGAATCGCACGTTCGTAAATGGTGTCGTGAGGCTTCCTCGCGCCAAGATAGCAAGAACTCAGGAAGCACCGGAAATACCGACGGAGGTCAAATCGATCGATGCGATATTGGTTCAAGTGCAACGATTCATTGTTCAGTGCAACCATGACCATGCCTTCATCTGTTGCGAGGCGCTCCAAGATTCGAAGCACCTCGTGGTCAGGCTGCGATTGATCATACATGAACTGCTCGAATGCCCGCCGGGTAAAGGGACGAGCCCGGTAGAACAGGGTGTTCGTCAGATATTCTTCAAGACTCAGGCGACCGCAGTCGAAATCGTCAATGGCCCTGGCATGTCGTGTTTCGAAGTCGGCTAAGTCCAAATCGAAGACACGAGCCGCTTCAGCCCGCGACTGCCTATCCCAGCCGTTCGTGAGCACGACACCACCGATATCCCAAAATATCATCATTGGCATTCCCTCACTCGAAAGGGCCGCACACGATGTTGAATGAATCCCGCCCGCTCGCGCCCCTTCACCAGCGTGACGCGCAGTATTTTGCGCGTCGTGTACCTCATTGTCCTGTGGCAGAGGACAAACAGGCTACCGTTTCGCGCGCGATCTCCCCTTCCTCATCAACACCGGTCACGTACACAGGGAGGGCGGCGCCGTCCCGGCTGATACACACAATCTCACCTGGTTCCAGCCCGTTCACCCCTGCGTTCGCATCCGCGAGCAGATTCATCCCGCACCATTCCATTCCACGGCAAATCCGAGCCCGGATATCCGGAGCATGTTCGCCGATGCCGCCACTGAACAGTACGGCATCAACTTTGCCGAGGACAGCTAAATACGCGCCGATGTACTTGCGGACGCGGTAGCAAAACACCTCAATGGCCAGCCTGGCGCCGGAATGGCCTGCTCGTTCGGCTCGTATGAGTTCAGCCATGTCGGAGGAGAGACCAGAAAGGCCGAGCAACCCCGAACGTGTATTGAGGATATGCTCGATTTCTAGGGCCGGCAGATCTTCCTGTTCCGTTAGGAAACTGACGATTGCCGGATCGAGGTCACCGCATCGGGTCCCCATCACCAGGCCCTCCAACGGAGTGAACCCCATCGATGTATCGACTGATCGACCCCCTCGAATGGCAGTCACAGAGCACCCATTGCCCAGATGCGCTGTGATGAGGTTGACCTGGTCCGGTGATGATCCCCTGAGTGTGACGTACCGAGCGGCACTCGACGCATGAGCCAGTCCATGGAAGCCATAACGGCGAATGGCATGTCGTGCCGTCAAATCCCGGGGAATGGCATATGTCGCGGCATAATCGGGAATCGTCAGATGAAACGTGGTATCGAATACCGTCGTCATGGGCACCCGGTTCCCAAGGAGCGATCGGACGGCGCGAATACCGGCAAGACTTGCGGCGTAGTGAAGCGGTGCCAACCGAGCCAACTCCTCGAGCTGTACAAGCACCGTGTTGTCAATCACGACGGTCCCGGTGAACCACCTTCCTCCATGCACCACCCGATGGCCGACGGACTCAATCGGCCGATCCTCCAGGTGCTCCACGACCCACCGGACGGCATCTTCGTGGGTGTGAATCGCAGCAGACCCTTCAGAGGCAAGGGCCTGGCCGCGCAAGTCAATCATCACATGATGCCCGATCCCCTTGACTGCTCCGCCTAAGATCATCTCCAACTGTGGGGGTGAGAACGAGGTGCTGCGAACAGGTTCATACAGGGCAAATTTGAGCGATGAACTGCCTGTATTGAGAACCAATACCGCCATCGAACTGTCCTTGATCAGGCCTGTGCGCGCAGGCCACAACGAGAGGCGTTTGTCCCGCTAAGAGGTATCTGCGGTTTGACAGAGTATCAGACGTTATTGAGGCGCATTGCCCATGCCCATACGTTTCTTGAACAATTTTCCCTTTGACTCGGGAGCCCTACGCGGCAGTACAATACGCCAACTTGACAGCGCCTGACCATTACTTTGTTTTTCAACTAGGCCCCATTGAGGTGACTTGATGAAGCCTCGTGTGATCATTGCTGACGACCATGCACTTGTCGCAGAAGGTGTCACCAAACTGATCGAACGCGAGGTCCAACTCGTAGGATCGGTCGCCGATGGAAGGGCGCTGGTTCAAGCGGTCGAAAAACTCAATCCGGATTTGGCGCTGGTAGACATCTCTCTCCCCTTACTGAACGGACTCGACGCATGCCGTCAGATCAAAAAAACGAACCCCACGGTAAAGGTCATCATTTTGACCATGCATCTCGAAAAGCATTTCGTCACGGAAGCATTTCGTTCCGGGGTCTCCGGGTATGTGTTGAAGCAATCCGTAACCGACGAATTGATCTTTGCCCTTAAGGAAGTCCTTAAGGGGAGAACCTATGTGTCGCCGATGGTGACGCAGAGTCTGGTCGAACAAGCCCTTCAACCGGCATCCGGGACGCCACTCGTCGACCAGCAAGCGCCGCCCAGTCATCTGAGTTTAAGGCAGCGTGAAGTGCTCCAGCTCGTCGCTGAGGGAAAATCTACGAAAGAAATCGCCTCGACCTTGAATGTCTCAATCAAGACCGTGGAGTTTCACAAGACGCGCATCATGAAAGAGTTGAAACTGCACAGCACGGCGGAATTGACGAAACATGCGATCGCACTCGGACTCGTCTCTATCAATGAGGCGGTCACTTCGAATCCACCTCACTGATTCCAGGAACAGCCGCCGGCGCTTCAGCCCTTAAATCATGAATCGAGGTCAGTCCTTGTGCGATGGCGTACTTGGTCAGGTCGGATGCAGTCTTGAGCCCGAGCTTCTTCGTAATATTCGCCTTGTGAAACTCCACCGTCTTCAGTGACACATTGAGGGAGCGCGCAATTTCCTTCGCCGCATACCCGCTCGCCAGCAATCGCAGGACCTCAACCTGGCGGTCTGTCAGCCGATTCGTGAACCCTTCAGGACGCATCCACTGATGCTCGACAATCTCCCTCACGTCGGGCGCGATCTGCGGCGACACGTACCGTCGGTTTCCAAGGACTTGACGGATGGCGTTCACGAGTTCCGCAGCAGCGCATTGCTTCAACACATAGCCGTGAGCTCCCCGCCGGAAGGCCTCGCTGATATAGACCGGCTCCGTCATCATCGTCACGAAGATGATCTTGACGTGCGGCAGCACCTGCTTCAAGCGCTGCGCTGCTTCAAATCCATTCAAACCGGGCATGGACACGTCCAAGAGCACCACATCGGGTGCAAGCCGCGGCGCCATCTCCAACAAGGCCTGGCCGCTCTCTCCAGTCCCCACGACCGTGAACTCGTATTCCAATAATTGCCGCATGCCCTCGAGCACGAGAGCATGGTCGTCGATCAATAGAATGCGTGCCGAATGCATGGTGTGTCGTGACCCTTGAGCAAACTTATCGCCTTGGCCCTGACTAGTCAACGCATGTAAGACGCTCAAATAGCCATAGCATCAATGTGATCTTGTGAACGTAAGCCGCCCGTCGGCCGGATACTACTAGGGGGACCCCCAGTAGTCCGCGCGGTCATGGAGAGACTATCGTCTATGGGGCGATCTGACCAATCTCGCCAATGGGAAGGGATGTGGTCGTCAAAGGGGGTATGAGCAGCGATACGCCGTCGAGACGTCATGCATAAGGGGCAGGCCGCCGTTTTCAAGATCCCCGAGTGTTCACGTCTCTTCACAATAGTACGATTCTTGATTTCGACATATGGTATGGTGACTACGGATCGATGAGCCGCCTGCGTAGACTGACGCATCGCGTGCCTTTCTGTCCTCAACGTTTTGAGGTATTTTGAGGCTATCTCTCAAGGGTCATCACTTGAAATCCCTAGTGACTCCGACAGGGTCAATGACGATCATCAGACTGTATAACTACTGAAGTTTGAAGTTCATTTTGTGATATTGCCGAAGTCAACACCCTCGCATGAAAGGAGTGTGGCCCATGGGACAAGGTATTTTTTCGATGGACGTGACAGCGATACGCAAACGCGCGCGTCAGCATATCGAGGAGGGCGCGAAAACACCCGGATATAAGGCCAAAGTCGAAACGGTTCACAAGCTGCTGAATGAAGCACTCGCCACGGAACTGATCTGCGTGCTTCGCTACAAGCGCCACTACCATACGGCTTCGGGAATCCATTCCGAAAGCGTCAAGACGGAGTTCTTGCAACATGCCACCGAGGAACAGCAACATGCGGATCAGATAGCCGAGCGCATTGTTCAGTTAGGGGGCCAACCGAATTTCTCCCCGGACGGAATTCTAACTCGAAGTCATTCGGAGTACGTTGAAGGCAATGATCTGGAAGACATGATCAAGGAAAATCTGGTGGCTGAACGAGTGGCGATCGACAGTTATCGGGAAATGATTGCCTATATCGGCAACGACGACCCGACTACGAGGCGGATGCTGGAGGAGATCCAGGCAACGGAAGAAGAACATGCCGAGGATATGGCGAGCCTACTGAGCAAGCACTGACCGGGAAAGTCTCGCATGAGTAACCGAATTGCCATGCATAAGGTGCGACCTGGACGTCCCTACCCGCTGGGAGCGACGTGGGACGGCGAAGGGGTCAATTTCGCCTTGTTCTCTGAAAACGCCACCGGAGTGGAACTGTGCCTCTTCGACCGCGCGGATCAGGAAAAGGAATCTTATCGGATCCGAATGGAGGAACGCACCAACCAGATCTGGCATATGTACCTGCCGGAAGTTCGCCCCGACCAACTGTATGGGTATCGGGTGCATGGCCCATACGATCCCGGCGCAGGGCATCGGTTCAATTCGTCGAAGGTGCTCATCGATCCCTACGCCAAGGGAATCACGGGTGACGTGCAGTGGTCCGATGCCATGTTCGGTTATCGTATCGGCGATCCCGAAGCCGACCTCTCGTACGACGATCGCAACAATGCGGCCAACGTCCCCAAGTCGGTCGTGATCGAACAGGCCTTTACCTGGGGAGACGACCGTCCCCTGCGCCGCGCATGGAACGAAACCATCATTTATGAAATGCATGTGCGAGGTTTTACCAAGCGGCATCCGGACGTCCCCGACCACCTCCGAGGAACCTATGCCGGTCTGGCCACCAGGCCGGTGATCGAATATCTGAAGCAGCTTGGCATTACAGCAGTCGAGTTGCTTCCCGTCCACGCATTCGTGACCGATCAGTATCTCTTGGACAAGGGGCTCGCCAATTACTGGGGCTACAATACCATCGGGTATTTTGCACCAGATCCCCGCTATGCCGCCGCGCCAGGGAGCGGCATAGCGCAATTCAAAACGATGGTCAAGACGTTCCATAGCGCAGGCATCGAAGTCATACTGGACGTCGTGTACAACCATACGGCGGAAGGCAATCAATTGGGGCCAACCTTGTCATTTCGAGGCATCGACAATGCCACCTACTATCGTCTCGTCTCGGACAATCCTCGTTACTACATGGATTACACGGGCTGTGGAAACAGTTTGAACGTCCGGCATCCGCGCACACTGCAACTCATCATGGACAGCCTGCGTTACTGGGTGCAAGACATGCATGTCGATGGTTTCCGGTTCGATCTCGCCTCCACGCTTGCCCGAGAACTGCACGATGTGGATCGATTGAGCGCGTTCTTCGATATCATTCACCAGGACCCGGTCTTGGCCCAGGTCAAATTGATTGCAGAACCTTGGGACCTGGGTGAAGGCGGATACCAAGTCGGAAACTTTCCTCCCGGCTGGGCGGAATGGAACGGGAAGTATCGGGACAGCATCCGCCGGTACTGGAAGGGCGACGGGGGCCAAATGGCGGAACTGGGATACCGCCTGTCAGGCAGCAGCGACCTCTATGAAGGG
>JBEVJJ010000068.1:0-25787 GCA_040510255.1 Nitrospiraceae bacterium
GTTTGCTGTGACGAAGGACGGAGTCGACCATTTTTTCGGCACAAAACACTCTTCGGTTGGAGTGACGCCTGGTGCAGCCTCTGACCTCAAGAACGGCCGCGGCACGCGAGCCAGATTGATTTCGGTCAAACAGGTGCATGGAACCGATGTATTAATTTTGGACCGGCCAGTGCGTCAGGGACAATCGTTCGACGGTGCTTGGGATGCATTAATGACCAATCAACCTGGTATTATGGTGGCTGTACGCACGGCCGACTGCGTGCCGGTGCTGCTTCATGACCCCGTCCGGCACATCGTCGCTGCAGTACATGCAGGCTGGAGAGGAGCTGTCGCGGGCATTGTACCGAACACCATTGCGGCCATGAATGCTCGCTTCGGTGGAGAGCCGGCCCCTCTGAGGATGGCGATAGGACCATCCGCCGGCGCCTGTTGCTATGAAGTCGATGAACCGGTTCTGTCAAAACTGAGGCACGCCTTTCCCGATTGGCAACTGGTCATTGAAGAACAATCCCCGACGAAGGCCCGTTTGAATTTGCGGGAGTTGATTCGGCGACAAGCTCTCGTCAGCGGTCTGGCAGATCACAATATTGCAGTGGCCAATGCTTGCACGATGTGTCATCCCAACCTCTTTTTTTCCTACCGCCGAGAGGGCGTGGTAAAGAGCACCATGGTCAGTGGCATTGCGTTGGTTCCTCGAGGTTGATACTCCCTACCATAGTTCTGTACTGTACCCATGCGTCTAGCGTGGAAGAGGTCGGGCTAGTGTTCGATTTCGAGTTGTTTCTGGTCCTGGAGCGTCCATGGGGAACAAATGGATGGTGGTTCAAGTCCGGTCGGCGACAACGTGCGGCATATTCTTGCAACCATCCGATCGGCGGCCGTTCGATCTGCGCGCAACCCTGACTCGATTCGACTGGTCGCTGCGACGAAGACAGTCGGCGTTGAACGTATTCAGGAAGCCATGGCCGCAGGTGTCACTATCGTCGGCGAGAATCGGCTTCAAGAATCACTTCCGAAGATCGAGCGGCTGGGACTGGAGCGTCTCAGATGGCATTTCATCGGCAGGTTACAACGGAGGAAAGTGAAGGCGGTCGTGGGACTCTTTGAATTGATCCATTCCGTGGATAGTTTGGAGCTGGCAGAAGAAATCAATCGTCGCGCTGAACAAGCCGGGCTCTCTCAATCGATCCTCCTCGAAGTCAATATCGGAGGTGAGAGAAGCAAGGGCGGATGGGCGCCCGCTTCCGTGGCTGCCTCCTTTCCCGAACTGAGTCGAATGAGTCATCTGCGGATTCAGGGGCTGATGACGATTCCTCCGCTCGCGCCTGATGCGGAAGCGGCACGACCGTATTTCCGTCGGCTTCGGGAATTGGGACGATCGTTGACACGGTCGGGATTCGAGAACATTAATATGGACGAGTTATCGATGGGGATGTCGGGAGATTACCAGGTGGCTGTCGAGGAAGGGGCGACCTATGTCCGTGTCGGAACAGCGATCTTTGGAGAGCGTCATGATTAAAGCAGCTCTGACCAAAAAACTCGCATTTATCGGCGGCGGTCAGATGGCGGAGGCTCTGGTGGGCGGATTGGTGGCTGCGGAGCTCTGTGATCCTGCGACCATATGGGCCACCGATCCTTTGGCGGATCGCGCACACGTATTGAAAAGCCGATTCGGCATCCTCGTCGGCGAAAAGAATGCACCGGCAGTCGAATGGGCCGACGTGATTGTGCTTGCCGTCAAACCGCAGATCTTGCCACAGGTCTTGTCTGAAATCGGCGCTGGGGTTGAGGGCAAACTGGTGATTTCGATCGCGGCTGGTGTCTCCATTGCTTGGATTCGCCAACGAATTCCTCACATAAGCGGCATCATTCGTGCGATGCCGAACGTGCCGGCGCTCGTGCGAGAAGGAGTAACCGCCATCGCGATCGAGCCGGGCGTGCAGGAAACGGATGCAACGCTCACGCGGACGCTTTTTGGAGCCGTCGGTCGGGTCGTGTCGATCGAAGAACATCTCATGGATGCTGTGACAGGCCTGAGTGGGAGCGGGCCTGCCTATATCTTTGTCGCAATCGAAGCCTTGGCCGATGGGGGAGTGAAGATGGGTCTTCCGCGTCAGACCGCAGAACTGCTTGCGGCGCAGACGGTACTCGGAGCTGCAAAATTGGTGTTGGAGAAGGGCGAGCATCCGGCTAGGCTGAAAGATCAGGTGGCATCGCCCGGGGGAACGACGATTGCGGGGTTACACCGTTTGGAAGCGGGAAGCCTACGGGCAACCCTCATTGCAGCGGTTGAAGCGGCCACAAGACGTTCTGAAGAGTTGGGGCGAACATGTTTGTGATGGGGAACATTCTTCATGGGTTGGCGACCGTCTTGGATATGGTCCTGACGCTCTACATGTGGGTCATTATTGCCAGGGCATTAATCTCGTGGGTCAATCCTGATCCGTGGAATCCGATCGTTCAGTTTCTAGAGCGAGTGACCGAACCCGTACTCGCGCCGATCCGGCGCTGGGTAAGTTGGCGGATGGGGATTGATCTGTCGCCGATGATTGCTATCCTCATCATAGTCTTTTTACAATATGCATTGATCCGTACCATGATGGACCTGGCTGTCCGAATGAACTGAACGACGAAGAGGTGATACATGAAAATCACGCCGATCGACATTCAGCAGATGGTGTTTCAGGTCAAATTCCGAGGATATGATAAGGAGGAAGTCAATCGTTTTCTAGAGGAACTGGCGCTGACAGTAGAAGGATTGAACCGAGAAAATGCCCTTCTCAGAGAGAAACTGACCCTTGCCGAGCAACACCTGGTCGAGTTGAAGCGCACCGAATCCACTCTTTCGAGTACCTTGGTATCAGCGCAATCGTTGGCTGAAGATGTGAAGCGGTCAGCGCACCGCGAGGCTGATCTTATTGTGAAGGAAGCTGAGCTCAAAGCGAGTGAGGTGCTGCGGCAGGCCCGAACGGAGCTGGTGAATATTCAAGGTGACGTGTCGGATCTTCAGAAGCAACGCTTGCTCTTGGTCGAACGATTTCGTTCTACTATCCGATCGTTTGAACGCATGCTGGAGGTCGAGGAAACGGAAGCATACCAACCGGCCGCCACTGAAGAGAAACTTGCCGGCGATTCTAATGCGGCTCGATAGGATTGAACACATTCCTGAACGTGCCTTCCCGGACATTTCGCGCAACCTCCTGCCTGCAATGTGAGAGTGTTTGTCTTGCCCCTGATCCCCGCTGATCGCAGAGGTATGGTGACGGACGATCCCATTGATTGCGCCATGCAGGCGGCCGTCGACGACGGGGTGTTCCCCGGAGCAGTTCTCATCGTACGATATCAAGGGACGACGGTGTGTGCAAAAGCGGTAGGACGCCTTTCGACTATTCCGAAGGGGCCAGTAGCCACCATCGAGACGGTGTACGACCTGGCCTCGCTTACGAAGCCCCTGGCGACCACAACCGCAACCCTGCTTCTTGCACAGCGACAACGCATATCCCTTGAAGAGCCGATCGACAATTGCCTGACGGAACTCCGTGGGAGCGCTATCGGCAAAGCCTCTCTCGTTGATCTTCTGACGCATAGCTCTGGATTACCAGGTTGGCGTCCGTACTATGAGCGTTTGGAACAGGCCGGGCTTTCTCATGAGAGAATGACGAATCGTGAACAGGTGCAGGCGGATGTTCTGCGCTATCTGCGAGGCGAAGCCTTCGTCTACTCACCGGGAACACGAAGTCTATACAGCGATCTGGGGTTCATGTTGATAGGGTTCCTTCTTGAGCGCATATCCGGATCCTCTCTCGCGGAACTGTGTGAGCGTGAGATATTCGTTCCGCTCGGCGCGAAACCGCTCGCTTTTCTTCCGGCATGGATCGGGAGTCAAAGGGCAGGATCTTTTGGCCCTTCTCATCCCGTGGCGGCGACGGAGGATGATCCCTGGAGGAAACGTATCCTGCAGGGTGAGGTCCACGATGAAAATGCCTTCGCGCTCGGAGGGATTGCCGGCCACGCCGGCCTTTTTGGAACGGCCGGCTCCGTCTTGACGCTTTCGTCAGCGTGGCTGGATGCGTACCATGGGACTACGTCGTTCTTCAAAACGGAAATGGTACGGCAGTTTGTCGCGCGCCGGCGCGATATTCCTGATTCGAGCCGCGCATTGGGATGGGACACCCCTTCCGTGCCATCCAGCGCCGGGATGTGTTTTTCAGAACTCTCCTTCGGCCATCTTGGTTATACTGGTACTTCTCTCTGGATTGATCCGATGTGCCGGCTTGAAGTGGTGCTGTTATCCAACCGTGTTCATCCGACAAGACGAAACGACGCTATCCGAGAATTTCGTCCCCGAATACATGATCTGATCTACCGGGAAGTGGTGGGAAGCGTTTAAGGCAGGTCCGGATAATCGATCCAGGTTTCCTTCTCAGCGAGGTAACGGTTTCCCTTGAAGTTGGCACGAGATCGCATGGCGCGAAATCCCAGTCCCTTCAGTTTGCCAATGACATCCTTGACAGCTGCACCGACCGTGGAAAAAGCCTGGCCCTCGACACCTAAGGCCTCGTACGTCACTTTGGCTGTGTATCCGCCCGTTGTCCGACTCACGAGCACGGCTCGATTGAAGTACCGCTCGCTGGGGTCAACCCCTTCAACTTGGTGTCGTTCGACCAACCCCTCTTTCTTGAAGAGGAGAGGGAGGGAACTCATACAAACCTCCATACGTCATACAGGTGAACCGGCAGGCTGAGTGGCTGATTATAGGGACCTGGCGGGATGAGTGCAACCGTCGTTGACAAGGTGCGGCCCCCTTTCTATGATGCGAACTCTGACATGCCCCCGTTTGAAGTCCGCTTCGACAGAATGTCTTTGCCATCCATGCACATGAATGTTCCCAACAGCCTCACAATTCTCCGCATTTTGCTCATTCCTGTTTACGTCGGGCTGTTGACGTACGGACAGTTTGACTATGCGTTGGGTGTGCTGTTTGTCGCGGGACTGACCGATGGTCTGGATGGCACCATTGCCCGGGTTGCCAATCAACGGACGCAACTTGGGGCGTTTCTCGATCCGTTGGCCGACAAACTATTGCTGACCACAGGGTTTATCACGCTCTCCGTCATGCATCTCATTCCGCTTTGGGTCACGATCCTCGTCGTCAGCCGCGATATCATCCTCATGCTGGGAACCGTCGTCGCCCATTTTACAGATGCAAGAGTCGACATTTCACCGACGATTCTCGGCAAGGGAACCACCCTGATCCAACTCGCCACGTTGGTTCTTGTGGTATTCTTAGCATCTCGCCGCATCGATCTTGCCACCATTCAGCCGCTATTCTACGTGATGGCCATCGTTACGCTGCTATCCGGTCTACACTATTTGTATCGCGGGTATGCTCTTGTGAGCGCCAGCGAAACGTAGTCTCAGGTTCGATCACGTTCTTGTTCGACCCCGTTTAGTACATTTGTTTGACAGACTTTGGGTCGTCTTATAGACTTCGTCCAGAGTTGCACAATGATGAGCTCTGTGTGTTTTGCCATGATGACAAGGGAGTTTAGGACATACCTATGAGTACATTCGCCTATGTCGGAAGGACCCGCCAGGGTTCAGTGAAGAAGGGTGAATTGACGGCGAAGACCCGCGATGAAGCGGTTGATCAACTACGAAAGCAGAATGTCGTCGTCACCAGTCTCGAAGAGAAATCCGGCAAGGGCGGTAAGTTCAAACTCAGCATCGGGAGCGGCCTCACGGATAAGGATCTGGTGGTCTTCACCCGCCAATTCGGCACCATGATTAATGCCGGTCTTCCCCTGATTCAATGTCTTGACATTCTGGCGACGCAATCCGAGAACAAGGTTCTCCGCGAAACGGTCGGCGACGTCAAAATCAGCGTGGAGGGGGGGTCTACCTTCTCCGATGCGCTCCGGAAGCATCCAAAAGTATTCGATGATCTGTATGTGAACATGATTCATGCTGGCGAAGTCGGTGGACTGCTCGATACGATCCTGACGCGATTGGCCAAACACATTGAAAAGGCCATGAAGCTGAAGGGGCAGATCAAGTCGGCCATGGTATATCCGATCGCAATCATGGGCGTGGCCGTGATTGTGATCACCGTCCTCATGGTCTGGGTCATCCCGATTTTTGCCAAAATGTTTGCTGAAATGTCAGGGGGCAAGGTTGGACTTCCCGGACCGACCCAGATCGTCATTGATGTCAGCAATTTCTTCCAAAGCTACATCATCCACATCGTTGTTGCCATTGTGGCAGGAATCTATGGCATCAAGCGCTACCGTAAGACCGCCAAGGGCCGCGTCGTCATCGACCGGGTGCTCCTCAAAATACCGGTGCTTGGAGACATCATTCGAAAGGCTGCCGTTGCCAAATTCACTCGAACGCTGGGCACTTTAATCACAAGCGGTGTCCCATTGCTAGAGGGCCTTGGAATTTGCGCGCGAACATCTGGCAACAAAGTGATCGAAGAAGCCCTGCTCGGGGCGCGGATCAGCATCAGCAGTGGAAAAACGATCTCGGAACCGTTGGCCAAGAGCCAAGTCTTTCCGAAAATGGTGACTCACATGATCGCCGTGGGAGAGTCCACGGGAGCATTGGATGCGATGCTGGGGAAGATTGCGGATTTTTATGAAGATGAAGTTGATCAGGCGGTAGCCGCCATGACGTCTCTCCTCGAACCCATGATGATGGTATTTCTCGGCACCATCATTGGATTTATCGTGATTGCGATGTATCTCCCGATCTTCTCGATGGCAGGTGCGATTCAGTAGCCAAATCCTGTTCGCGCTGCGGTCAGCTCAGAACCTGTGGTTCATATTCGTCCGGATAAACCGAGCACATTGACCATCGGATAGAGATTGCGGCCAAACACCTCTTCATCCCTCGTTCTGTTTGCACGAGAGAGCGGCGACGAGATCTTCCCAACCTTCCCTTGACGATCAGAGAACTCACGGAATGGATGAACTGAAGACCAGGCTGCACTGGCTCATGGGCCTCCGAGTGGTCGTCGTGACCCTGTTGCTCGGGCTCTCTCTGGCGTTTCATGTGACAAAGGGGGAGCGAGTTCTTACCTTCCAGGCCCTCATCGTCTTTACCTACGCGAGTACTATTCTTTACGCAGTCTTGTTGCGTGCCTTGCAGTCACAGTATGCGCTGACGATGTTTACCTGGGTTCAGGTGGCTATTGATTTCGCGCTTGAGACAATTCTCGTCGCGGGAACCGGAGGAATCGAAAGCCCGTTTGCCGTGCTGTACGTCATTACCGTCACGGTGGCCAGTCTCGTCCCGCGCAGAAGGGTAGGTCTTCTCACCGCCAGCCTCTGCACGATTGTATTCGGTATCGTGACGGCTGTTCAGTTCTTCGGTTTGCTGACACCGACGGGATGGCTGGCTCCGGGCCGGCTGAACATGGCAGAGGTCCTGCAAACCTTTTCCGTCTACGGCCTGGCATTCCTCGGCGTCGGTTTTCTGAGCGGCGCCCTTGCCGATCAGTTGCGACAGGCTGACCAATCGTTGCGTGAGAAGGAACAAGGCCTCTCACGCCTCCAGTTATTTCACGAGAACATTGTCCAGAGTATCAGCAGTGGCGTGTTTACAACCGATGAGTCAAACAGGATTACTTTCTTCAATCCGGCCGCGCAGGAAGCGACGGGCTATGGGTTTGAGCAGGTTCAAGGCCGTTCATGGCGGGAGGTCTTTAACTGGCATCCGCATGAGACCTCTGCGGACGGCGCCCTCACCTCCCTCGCACCTGTCCGGTTCGAGGTCGAATGCAAGCGCGCGGATGGCAGCCGGCTTGTGTTGGGCATGACGGTCTCTCCACTTCATGAGCAGGGGAAACAAACCGGACTGGTCGGCGTCTTCAAGGATCTTACCCAAATTCGTGACATGGAAGAGGAAATGCGGCGGCGCGAGTGGCTGGCCACGTTAGGTGAGATGTCGGCTGGCATGGCGCACGAAATCAGGAATCCACTCGGTGCGCTGGCCGGCGCGATGCAGATGCTGAGAAAGGATGTGCGCAGTGACGAAACGAGCCAGCGTCTGATGGACATTGCGATTCGCGAAGCCACCAGGCTCGACAATATCATTACAGAGTTTCTCCAATATGCGCGACCGCCGGCACTCAATCTGCGCGAGCATGATTTGAATAAAGTTCTTGCCGACACGTTGGATCTGATCCAACATGAAGCTCGAACACGACAACGAATGACGATCTCGACCGTGGTGGCGAAAGAACCATTGATGGCACAAGTCGATCAGGACCAACTGAAGCAGGTGTTTTGGAATCTTGCCACTAATGCATTCGACGCCATGCCGGCAGGCGGTCAACTCACGATCGCCACGGGTCTTAGGAAAGTTGACCTCTCGGGACGACGCGCCGATGTCATGGAAATTACGTTTCAAGACAGGGGAGAAGGCATTCCCAAGGAAAATTTCGACAAGATCTTCCTTCCGTTTTTTACGACTAAAAAGGAAGGGTCGGGGTTGGGACTGGCCCAAGTCCATCGCATCGTGGATTTGCACGGGGGATGGATCAAGGTGGACAGCGAGGTCGGAAGAGGAGCGAAATTTGTGGTCTGTTTGCCGCGCTCTGCCGAGGCTGGCGTACGGCTCTGGTATGAAGGAAGGGAACCGTGGAAAAGATCTTAGTCGTTGACGATGAACAGAGCATGCGGGACGTCTTGAGCATTATGCTCAAACGGGCTGGATACAGCGTCACCACGGCTTCCGACGGCGAGGAAGCCGTCGGACACATCCACAAGGAAATTTTTGATCTGGTCATCACCGATCTCCGGATGCCGAAGATGGGCGGCCTGGACGTGCTCAAAACGGTCAAGGCGTGTTCGCCCGAGACCGTCGTGCTGGTCATCACGGCGTTCGCATCGGCGGAATCGGCTGTCGAGGCGATGAAGCATGGCGCCTATGATTACCTGACCAAACCGTTTCAGGTGGATGAAGTTCAACTCATCATCCGGAATGCCCTTGAGCGCCGTCGCCTGTCGACGGAAAACATGCTGCTCAAGCGCGAAATGGCCAGCCAATCTTCGTTTTCTCGGATCATCGGTCAGAGCGATGCGATGCAGAAAGTGTTCGAGGTCATTAAGAAGATCGCAGATTCCAAGAGCAATGTTCTGATCGGCGGAGAGAGCGGGACAGGAAAGGAATTGGTTGCGCGGGCGATTCATTACAACAGCAGCCGCGTGCAAATGCCTTTTGTCACGGTGAATTGCAGCGCTGTGCCGGAGACGCTTTTGGAGAGCGAACTCTTCGGACATATGAAAGGGTCCTTCACGGGCGCCGTCTCAAACAAGGCCGGTCTGTTCGAGGTGGCGAATGGGGGCACGATTTTTCTGGATGAGATCGGAGACACGACCCCCACGATCCAGGTGAAACTGTTGCGGGTCATTCAAGAAAGGGAGTTCAGACGAGTCGGCGGTACACAGGACGTCAAAGTTGATGTGCGCATCGTGGCGGCCACCAATCGGGATCTGGAAAAGGCAGTGGCGGAGGGAGCATTTCGCGAGGATCTCTTTTATCGCCTGGATGTGATTCCGATCAAAATTCCACCACTTCGCATGCGTACGGGCGACATCCCTCTCCTGGTGTCACATTTTCTGGAGAAATTTGCCGGCGAAAGTGGTAAACCGGTACCCGCCATCACCCAGGAAGCCCTGCGCGTGCTGCTTGCTCATGAATGGAGAGGCAATGTGCGGGAACTCGAGAATGTCATCGAGCGGGTCGTGGCGTTCAGCACGAGCGGATCCGTGACCGATGCGGACATCCGGGGATGGCTGCATAAGACCGTCAGCCCGCAGCAGGTTGTTCCGGCGGACCTGCCGGAGGACGGACTCGATTTGGAAGGACTGATTAATTCAATCGAGAAGGATCTTCTACTGAAGGCACTCGAGCGAAGTCAATGGGTGAAGAAACGAGCGGCACGGCTACTTCAACTCAACACACGATCCTTTCGTTATCGCCTTGAGAAATATGAAATCAGAGGAGGCCGCGACTAGTTCCCGCTCTGTCTCGCCTGTGAGTACGCCTCAGGTTCGTGTGCTTGCCCCAGCAAAAATCAATCTCGTCTTGCGCGTGCTTGATCGCAGGTCCGATGGTTTTCATGCCATCTGGTCGTTGATGCAGACGGTCGAGTTGTGCGACGACCTCCACATCGCCATTCATCCGGCAACCCCTCCTGTTGTTGAACTGAGGTGTGACGATATGACCTTGCCTGCCGATCAGACCAACCTGGTCTATCGTGCGGCTGCGCTCGTCCTGGAACGAACGCGACGCCAGGTGCGAGTCGTCATCGATCTTCAGAAGCGAATTCCCATGGGTGCGGGCCTGGGTGGCGGAAGCAGCGACGCGGCAGCCACCATTCTGGGCCTGAATTATCTGCTCGACATGAAATGGACGCGCCCGACGATGGAGGAGATCGGCCAGCTCCTTGGCAGCGACGTGCCATTTTTCTTCGCCGCCCCGACGGCTGTGGCCACGGGACGAGGAGAACGAGTCGTGCCCGTTGAATTGCCCGCGACGCGCTGGATTGTGCTGGTCAATCCTGGATTTCCCGTCGACACGGGATGGGCGTACCGGCAGTTATCCTCTTCACGTACCGAAGTCCGACCGATCTCCGAGGCCTTACGAGGGTTGGAGCAGAAGACGGTGTTGACATGGGACGAGATCGTTCGGCTTGCCGAGAACGATTTTGAGGCGCCGGTATTTTCCGCCCATGCGATTCTTGCGGAGATCAAAGCGCGATTGATCTCAGGGGGGGCGGAATCGGCATTATTATCGGGAAGCGGTGCCACCGTCTTTGGTCTGTTCGCGGATCAGGAGAAGGCAATGAAAGCCCAGGCTTCACTCCAGATGACTCCACAGTTCAAGGTCTACGCTGTTGAAACTTGTCGACATGCTCTTACCTGTCTGTAACTGGGATCCAAGCTGTTGACAACGAACCTGACATTCCGATAAATTCTAAGCCTTCCGACGGCTTCTAAGAAGATCAGTGACCGAGAGATAGGCGGGCGCATGAACCGACCGCCTGTGCCCGCCGTTCTAGACGAACCGTTCACGATTTCTGGATCAGTCGAACCGGCAGCAACTGACGTCTGAGGGGTTGATGAGTAGGGAACTAAAGCTCTTCTCAGGCAGCGCCAATCCTGCGCTCGCTCATGCCATCTGCGGCTATCTCGGAATCCGCCTGGGTGAAGCGACGGTTTCGTCGTTCAGCGACGGCGAAGTTCGTGTGAAGATTGACGAGAACGTGCGAGGGTCTGATGTCTTTGTCGCCCAGTCCTGTTGCGCCCCGGTTAATGATTCGATCATGGAACTGTTGATCATGATCGACGCGCTCAAACGATCGTCGGCCAATCGCATCACCGCGGTCATTCCGTATTTCGGGTACGGACGACAGGACAGAAAGGATCAGCCGCGTGTGCCGATCTCGGCGAAATTGGTTGCAGATCTGATCACCACGGCCGGCACCGATCGAGTCCTGACCATGGATCTTCATGCGGGCCAGATTCAGGGGTTCTTTAATATCCCGGTGGATCACCTTTACGCATTGCCGGTCATGATGGATTACATCACGAAACGAAAGCTGCAGGATCTTGTGGTCGTCTCCCCGGATGCCGGAGGTGTGGAGCGTGCTCGCGCTTTCGCCAAGCGCCTTCAGGCCAATTTGGCGATTATCGACAAGCGGCGAGAGGGCCCCAATCAGGCGCAGGTGATGAATATCATCGGCGATGTGCAAGGTAAAAGCGCGCTCCTACTCGACGACATGATCGATACGGGCGGCACGATCGTGCAAGGGGCGCAGGCATGCTTTGATAAGGGGGCCCGAGAGGTCTGGGCCGGCTGTACCCATCCGGTCCTCTCCGGTCCAGCATTGGAACGATTGCAGAAATCATGTCTGGCGCAGGTGGTCGTGACCGATACGATTCCCCTGCGAGGCAAGGAAGAAAAATGTCCGAAGCTCAATGTACTGTCCGTCGCGCCCTTGTTAGGCGAGGCGATCCGTCGTATTCACGAGGATGAGTCTGTAAGCTCGCTGTTCGTATAGCCTGGATGATTCAAGTGGAGTTGAGTGGGGAGGGAGGACAATGAAATTCGATCTGGCAGTGGAGTTAAGACAGGGAGTAGGCAAAGGATCAGCCCGCCAGTTACGTCGAGCAGGCAAGATACCGGCCGTACTGTATGGCCAAGGCGAATGTTTGCTGCTGGTTGCTAATCCCGACGATCTCGTAAAAATATTACGATCGCATGCCGCGTCCACCTCGCTGATCTCACTGAGTGTCAATGGGGCCAGCGCCAAGGCGAAGCGCATTGCCCTTCTGCGGGATTACCAGGTCGATCCGGTCACAGGGCAGGTGCTTCACGCGGATCTGTTCGAAGTTCTGATGGATAAGCCCATTCGTGTGAAGGTGCCGATACATCTTACCGGGGGGCAGCCGGCCGGAGTGAAGGACGGTGGTATCATACATCACAATACGCGTGAAATTCATATTGAGTGTCTTCCATCGGCAATGCCGGATTCCATCGATGTCGATGCCTCTCATCTGAATATTAACCAGGGCATACATCTAAAAGAGATTCCCACACCGGAAGGCGTGCGCTTTCTTGACGACCCGGAGCAGATGGTGGTCAGCGTGGCGGCGCCGATGTCGGACGCGAAACTCGAAGCGCTGTTGACGAGCGGCGCAGCCGGACCGGAAGGTGCGAAAGAGCCGGAAGTGCTGGCAAAAGGGAAGGCCGCGGTGGAAGGGGTGGCCGGAGTTGAGGCCGCGGCGGCAAAACCCGGCGCTCCCACTGCGGAAGCGAAGCCCGGTGAAGCAAAACCCGGCGCCGCGGCGGCGCCCAAGGCTGAGAAGAAGGAATCTGAGAAAAAGAAGTAGACTTGCATCTCATCGTCGGATTGGGCAATCCCGGTTCTGCCTATAGCCGGACGCGTCATAACGCCGGTTGCTGGG
Organism: Nitrospiraceae bacterium; assembly: GCA_040510255.1. GTDB lineage: Bacteria > Nitrospirota > Nitrospiria > Nitrospirales > Nitrospiraceae > DASSBQ01. The sequence continues at coordinate 12,978 of JBEVJJ010000068.1, forward strand.
TCATTCAGCGGGCGGCCGTGCGATGGTCCATTCCTCTGACCCGACGGGGCGTTGCCCAGCGCGGCACCGGTCGTGCTGGTTCCGAGCTGGTCGAACTTGCCGGTGCCCTCGATTGGATGAACCTCAGCGGTCCTCCTCTCAAAGGCCTCCTCCGTGACCTAGACCTGACCCCAGAAGACCTGGTTGTTATCCACGACGACCTGGATTTAGTGCCGGGACGTCTGCGCATCAGGCAGGCAGGCGGACATGGCGGGCATAATGGGATCAGATCCGTGATCGAAGCGCTGGGGACATCGCAATTCGTGCGAGTGAAGATCGGGATCGGCAGGCCAGCCCCAGGGCAAGACTCAGCGGACTATGTCCTTGAAGAAGTGACGAAGGACGAGATGGCCGTCCACGAACCCTGCCTCGAACGGGGTGTGGATGCGCTGGAGTTGCTTCTGCACCGTGGCGTTGCCACCGCGATGAACCAGTTTAATGTGCGGGACACTGATGGAAATGAGAATGTGTGATGTGGATGGCCTGACTGGCGGTGCACACATCGCGTACGAACAGAATGTCCTTGTTTGGGCGGGGCGCGCTCTGGGAACATGACTACCTTAGGACAAGGCAGTCTCATTGGATTGAGAAAGAGAAAGGGGTAGGAGAAGTGGGTCTGTGTTGCGGAATGATCGGATTGCCAAACGTGGGGAAAACGACGGTATTCAATGCGCTCGTCGGCGCAGGGGCGGTCGTGGCTAACTACCCGTTTTCGACCGTCGAGACCAATGTGGGCATTGCCCAAGTGCCGGACCCGCGTGTGGATCAGCTTGTCCAGATTTTCAAGTCCAAGAAGAAGACACCGAGCACGCTCGAAGTGCGAGACATCGCCGGATTGGTGGAAGGTGCCAGCACGGGGGAAGGGCTCGGCAACCAATTCCTCGCCCAGATCCGGGAAGTGGATGCGTTGCTGCACGTCGTGCGCTGTTTCCAGGGAACGGATGTGGTCCACGTGAACGGCGGGATCGACCCGATTCGCGACATCGGAACGATTGAAACCGAGTTGATCCTGGCCGACATCGAGACGCTCGACCGCCGGAAACAGAAGACCGAAAAAAAGGTGCGAGCCGGCGATAAGAAGGCCGCGATGGAACTCGCATTTCTCCAACGTCTGATGGACCTGCTCGACAAGGGGGAGTGGTTGGGGAATTTGTCCTATTCACCGGATGAGCGGGCGATTCTTGATGAATGTCAGCTATTGGCCGCGAAGCCGGTCTTGCTCGTGGCCAACGTGTCGGAGCAGACAAATACAGATGATGCGTTGGTCGACAAGGTGAGGGAGTTTGCCGAGAAGCGTGGGGCGCGGGTCATCACCATCTGTGGCCAGCTTGAAGCCGAACTCTCCTCGCTGCCCGAATCCGAACGGACGGATTTTCTCACAGAAATGGGCCTCACGGAGTCCGGCCTCGTGCGCCTGACGCGCGAGGCCTATACCCTTCTCAATCTCGTTACCTTTTTCACGGCAGGCGAGGTCGAATCCCGCGCGTGGCCGCTGCGGATGGGGCTAACGGCACCGCAGGCGGCTGGAAAAATCCACTCCGACATGGAACGCGGCTTCATCCGAGCCGAGGTCTATCACTATGACGATCTCTTAGCCTGTGGGTCAGAGGCAAAAGTGAAAGAGAAAGGCTTATTCCGGCTCGAAGGCAAAGAGTATGTGATTAAAGAAGGGGATGTGGTGTTTTTCCGGTTCAATGTGTGAGCCTCGGCTGACGAACGGCGTGCGGTCCTCGACGGCGCCATAATGCATTGGTCGGTGAAACCTTCCCCGGCATTGTTATTCTCTACGGGTTCAGTGTGAAGATCCCGCCGCCTTGTCCTGCCCTGCTCAGTACTGCGGTTCGACCGCACTAAACCTTCCATCTGCTCGACTGCGCAACTTGTTCCGTTGCAAGCCAGCTTGAACGGAACTTCGAACAGTGCTCGTCGGCACTTTCAGCGACCGCATCGGCTCGGCAAGTGCGGTGCTCGAACCTGCGTACGATTCGCGATGCAGGACAAGCGCGGCTGGCCACTTCTGAAAATCGAAAATTTTCGGGCCTCGCTGGTTCTCCTGCTTGCACATCAGCATCAACTCGCCACAAGGTCGCAGGCATCACCGCCTAGGCGGATGAGGTACTACAAAACTTGTCGTTATACTCCGCCATGTGATTCTTGATTCAGGACATGAACGAGCACCCTCAAAACGTTTGGGCATTCGATATGGGCGGCTCGGCTGGCGAACGGCGCGTGGCTCGGGTGGCGCCATCATGCGTTGGTTGGTGACACCCTTTCCGGCAGGTTATTGTTCACGCGTACTCCTATAAAGCTGTGTCGAAACGCCGCAATGCTGTCGCACTCTGTGCACCTCGCCGCGCATCCGTTCCATCCGAGGATTTGTCGAGAGTACCTGGCCGGTAGGTCTGTTCCTGTGTGCTCATTATGTTGGACAGTGCGAAGACCTTTGAAAAGGCGGGACGGGGTTGCGAGGTTGGCAGGCGCGGTAAGGTCTTGATCGACTTTTGCCGGAGCGGCAGGGGCACGCCCGTCATCTGGGGAGAGAAAGCTGAACTGACCAAGGCACCACGACCACGGATCGTGGTGGCGGGAATTCCGGAAGGCCTCCACTCCAGACTGCCGTGGATGGGATGCCGCGGGAGGCGTGGAAGCGAGAGATCTTACCGCACCTGCCAGGAAACGCGCTGCACCGGTTCCCGTTCCCATTACAGCCGCACAACGAGGTTATACAGGAGCGGGTACCCACCGTCTAGGCGCTCACACTGAGACCGCCTGCCGGTCGTCGTTCCACTTCCAACTCTTGACCATGCCTTGAATAACCGGGAGCATCTTGTTTACGATCCAACCTGTAGCATCGTTGAGGTCAATGGACCAATGAGAGAGGAGCTTTTCTGCCTCTGGCTGAATATCCCTGATATGCGGAAACCCGGCGAACCCATCTATCTGCGTAGTCACATGGTGGCACTGGCTTTGGCCGTGGCGGCGTCGGTCATCGTCCCTCGCCTGTATGAGATCTTCGTGGGTCCCCTCAGTTTCTCCGCGCGCGTTAGTGTGGGAATGCTGATCGCTGTCGGAGCTGGCATTGCGCTCTATTTTCTCTATCGGTCTTCCGCTCGGAATGAACCCTAGTCCGTTCCTGACATTCCATACCTCCTCTGCGTGAATCTGAAAGTCCGAGGAGATAGAACCTCGCCCGCCGTTCGACCGCTTATTGCGTCTAGTCAGGAATCTCGTCATGTTTTCCATGCGCGCCTCATCGTGCTATGGTTACGAGAAGATATGGCTGGTTCCATGCGGCGCCGGCGTTGTTCCCGATCCTAGCTTGTGAACTCGTTGGGGAATCCGACGTTATTCTTCAAGATGCGAGTGCCTTTCTCCTGAGAATCTCCCACTCAACCAAATTCTTTCCTGCGGTCGTGAGCAGCTTCGTGCTGATGATCGTCTGTGTTCCTGCCTTTGGGCTCGCCGATGACATCTCGCTTATGTCAATCGGTGCGCGGTATGGCATCAGCGGAAACTCTCCGATCGGCGAGCAAAGTCAGGAGGAGTTTGAGCAATATGATGCGGCGGTGACATTTCGTATGCCGTGGACGTGGTACCACGCTTCAGGCTGGGGGTTCAGCACGAGATTGATTGCCAGCGCCGGCGTCCTGAAGGGCGCCAGCGACGAGGCCTTCATCGCCACCTTAGTGCCCGTAGTGGCATTTGGTCGGAAGGATGAGCGGATCTCTATCGACATGGGCGGCGGCGGAGCGCTCATGAGCAGTTATAGGTTTGGCACCCAAGATTTTGGTGGGCCGTTTCAATTTGTCTGGGCCTTCGGTCTCAATTGTAGAGTGTACGGACCGGTAGGTTTGGGCTACCACTTCCAGCATTATTCGGACGCGGGGATCTACGGCACCGCAAGCCGGGGTATCGATCTCCATATGATCGAACTGGCCTATCGGTTCTGATGGCCGACAGGTCTGTTCGGTTCGACCGAGGAAGAGACGACAGAAGCATGAGGTGCAACCGGAAATGGAGCGTCCGGAGAGATGTCCGAGACCTTGGTTGTGCAATGCGAATTTGTTCTCCCGCTTGCCGCCGGAACTGTCACTGGCGAGATGGGATTATGGCGCGGGGGGTCCGCGGCGGAGTCAGTATGAAAGGAGAATCCCGCTCGGTGACCGGCATCGTGCATTCGCACGACAACACATCGATCACTTCCGAGGCAACAAGGAATACGAAAAACATGACAAACGCGATGTCGGCGCGGGCGCCAGGAATTCCGAGACGGATTCAACTCGCAGGAGTCATACCATGCTTCGTCGTGCCATGCGGGAGAAGACGGCAGAGAGTGGGTGCATGAGAACGATGAGTGGCAGGAAGAATCCGGAGATCGTGGACAGTCAACGTCACCACGCCGAACTGTTCTTCGACCAGACCGTGCAACACATAGGCATGTTCGTTTGAAAGGAGGTGACAGCGTCGTCGATATACATCGGGAAAGAGGGTGGCATCATATAAGGCCGTCATATCTTCGAACGTCGCAAACTCCATCGGTTGCCCGTGCTTGGTTTCCGCCGACTTTTCGGTAATCAACCAGCCGATCATGGTAACAGTGCGTCCCGCGTATTGCGCGATCGCGGATCCTGGAATATGCGGAATCCGCTGTATGTCTTCGGCATACAGATCCAACGGATGCCGGCTGGCAAGTAATCCCAATGTGTCTCGTTCATGGGTCAGTTTCAGATGAGGAGCATAGTCTTGAGGGACGGGAAGTCCGGCGATCGGTTTGTGACAGGCGTAGAGCCGCCACAATAATGCCGGACGGGTCAGTTCACCTGCCAGGGAATCGCAACACCCGGCCAGGATAAGTGTTCGGGCTTCAGCCTGTTCCGGCCTGATCCGATCGAGAAAATCCTGGAAGGATCGAAATCGCCCGGCATTGTTCCGCTCTTCGACGATCCGTTGTCCCAATGTTTTCCGCAGCGCTTTCACCTGCATGAGACCCATGCGGATTGTGCGTGCTCGACCGGTGTAAGCCCACTCGCTGGCATTCACATCCGGGAGCAGAATGGTCAGGCCCATCCGGCGGGCTTCAGAGAGATAGGCAAAGGTGGAATAAAACCCACCTTGATTGCTGATAACGGCGGCGATGAATTCCGCAGGATAATGCGCCCGGAGATATGCCGATTTGAAGGAGACTTGCGCATAACTGGCAGAGTGAGGTTTGCAGAAACTGTAACCGGCGAAACTCATGATCATGTCCCACATCGAGGCGATGACGGACGCCGAGGCGCCGTTCTTTGCCGCTCCTTTGCAAAATTGCCGGTGATAATCGCGAAGCTGTTTCGCCTTGTGCTTCTTGCTCAATATCTTGCGAAGCTGGTCCGCGTCTTCGACTGAAAAGTCGGCCAGAGCCATGGCCACCTTTGTCACGTCTTCCTGGTACACCATGATGCCGTGTGTTTCTTTCAAAATGGGTTCGAGCGTTGGATGCCAGGATTGATACGGTTCGCCCTGCGCGCGTCGAACGAATTCGTTGACGAAGTGATTGGCGGCGGGACGCACCAAAGACGACACCATGACAAGATACTCGAAAACATCGAGTTGCCCAGCTCGCTCAGGCGGCATGCCGTCCCAGAGTTTTTTGAGCAGGAGCCGAGTGGCGGGCGATTCGATGTAAAAACATCCGATGGTATCACCCTGTTTAATAAGATTTTGCGTGGGCTGATCCTGTAAAGGGTCCCATGTTGTGTAATCGATCGTGCGGCCGGTGTTGCGTGCGATAGCGTCCAACGCATCGCGAATGACGGCGAGGGACCTGTTGCCCAATAGATCGATTTTAACCAGCCCGGCCTCTTCCGTTTGATCTTTTTCCCATTGAATAACCCGCACGCCCTTGGCGGCGATTTCGACGGGGACGTAGCGCTGGATCTCGTCCGGCACGATGACGACGCCGCCACAATGGACGGATAAATGCCGGAAATGGTCTTGCACGTATGCCGCTGAGAGAATGATCAGTGGCCATGGGTCGTTGAGTTGTAATGCCTGGCTAAGCCGATCGGCCCAGACTTGTGCCGAGGGGACCTCGTTGAACCGCAGAAACTCTTTTCGTCGCATGATGAGCGTGGATACGCGGCCGATTTCTGCCGGAGGAATTCCATGAACTTTAGCGACTTCACGGATGGCGGCGCGAAGACCGAGGGTATTCTGATTGGCGACCATGGCCGCCCGATGGGAGCCATAGTGACGGAACACCCAGTTGAGAATGTCGTCGCGCTCGTCCCAGGGAAAATCAATGTCGATGTCCGGCGGATCCTTGCGACCGGGATTTAAAAATCGTTCAAAGAATAAATTGTGGCGAAGAGGATCCACATGGGTGATGCCGAGACAATAGGACACAATCGAAGCGGCGACCGATCCGCGCCCGCATGTGCGGGGTGCCTGCTGAACGATTTCTTCGACGATCAAAAAGTAATGGGCGAACCCTTTTTGATAGATGAGCGAGAGTTCATGTTCGGCACGCTGGCGAATTTCATGAGAGATCGTGCCATAGCGTCGCTGGGCTCCCTCATAGGTTTTCTCTCGCAACAATGCAAAGGCATCTTCGTTGGACAGTCGGCGAAAGGCCGGAAAGATTGTGTCTCGAAAACTCCAGTCGGTATGACATGTCTCGGCGATACGGACCGTGTTATCGAGCGCTTCGGGGACATGAGGAAAGTGGGCGGACATGGCCGATGGCGGAATCAGCCACTGTGTGGGTGAACAGCACGCTTCCGATGGCAACCGGGACAAGGTGGTATTGAGGGCAATGGCACGAAGAAGACGATGGACGGAAAATTCGTCCGGTCTGACAAAATGAACGCGATTGGTGGCGACGGGAGGCAGGTTCATGCGGCGGCTGACCAGCAGAGTGTGGTGCATGCTCGGTCCGGGTGTAAGTTCGACGTAGAGATCTTCTTGTGAGTCTTGAGACCAGGCCGATAACGCGGGCTCGTCATCCGTCAACAGAATGACCCCTCTTCGAAAGCGCGTCACCGTCTCGATGAAGTCGAACGAGAGTGCGCAATGGCGCGCGGACAGTATCCGGCATAGATTGCTGTAGCCCTCCGGTGTTTTGGCGAGAAGAACGGCCCGATGCTGTTCCGTCATCAGTTCTGTCCCCACGATCGGCTGCAGGCCGCTTTCACGTGCGACATTCAAGAAACGTACGGCTCCGTAGAGCCCGTTCGTGTCTGTCAATGCGACGGTAGTGCCCTCTTGTGCCTGTACGGCTGCGGCTAAAGCCGTGATGGACGAAACCCCGCGCATGGGTGAAAAATTGGAATGGACGTGGAGATGAACCATACGTGCGTCCCACAACGAGGACGAGAACGGCAACGGCTAATCCTGGCCGATAGAATGCATCCAATGGTTACACCAAACATGGATTCATGGTCAATGGAGGAAAGTTCGTAGTACTTTTCCAGTGCATTATGGTGCTGAGCGGTCGCAAAGCAGCCTCATTCAAGAGACGTGTCAGACCAGCCTCCGAACAGAGAAAACATCACGTCTGAATTGTCGCCCTCGTCGCCGGGAACATCACGGAATGACAGGTAGATATCGAGGTGTGACTGATGCTCGGACGGAATCGTGATACTAAAAGATCTAGTACCCGGTTTGCCCCAAGCATCCCATCGACTATTTGACACTCCGCGCAATGCCATGATAGTTTTCACAACTCACGTCGGGTCACCCGACAACCCACACCTCGCTCCGCGCAATGACGCGGGGCCTTTGTCCAGGAGGATCGCTGCATGGAGATCTACGAGTCTCTGTTCATTATTCGTTCGTCTTTAAACGACGAGGAAACCTCGTCACTCGTTGAAAAAATGAAGGGCGTAGTCGAGAAAAACGGCGCCACGATCATGAAGGCGGAGAATTGGGGACGCAAGAGGCTGGCGTACGAGATCAAGCGGGAACGAAAAGGCACCTATGCCTATCTCTACTTCAAGGGACCTGGTCCGGTCGTCGGAGAACTTGAACGGTCCTATCGACTCGAAGATTCCATCATCAAGTTTCTGACGATCCGTCTCGAGAGTGAATTGACACCCCGGCGTGGACCGGTCGAAGCACAAGGAGTGACCGGTGGCGGGGTTCAATAAAGTCATTCTCGTCGGCAACTTGACCCGCAATCCTGAGCTTCGGTACACCCCGAGTGGAACCCCGGTCGCCAGCTTCGGCCTCGCGACGAGTCGCCGCTATAAGCAAGGCGATGAACTGAAGGAGGAAGTCTGCTTTGTCGACATCGTGGTGTTCGGAAAACAGGCGGAACATTGCGGTCAGTACCTGAGCAAAGGTAATGGTGTCATTGTCGACGGCCGGTTGCAGCAGCGTCGTTGGGAGACGGAGGACGGGCAAAAACGGAGTAAGCACGAGGTCGTCGCCCAAGGCGTCACCTTCCTGCCCAAAAGGGGTGAAGCCGGCGCCAGCGCCGACGCCGGTCATGCCCAGGATGAGCCCGCTTACGAAGAAGAACAGTTCTAAACGATACGAGTACGGAGGCACAGCATGGATCGAGGAATGAGTGGCGGCGGGGGTGGCGGAGGCCGATTCTTTCAACGGCGCAAGCCCTGCCGGTTTTGCCTGGATAAGGCGCCGATCGACTTTAAAGACATCGGACTGTTACGGAACTTTTTGACCGAGCGAGGTCGCATTGTTCCACGGCGTATTTCGGGAAACTGCCTGCGCCACCAACGAGACTTGACGGTTGCGATCAAGCGGGCTCGCCATATCGCACTGGTCAGCTTTGCCGAGGAGCGATGAGCCACTGTTCACTGACTGGGGGTAAGGTGGCGCGCGCCCCTTCTTGAGGATCGACCTTGAGCGGTGCATCTTCGAATGTGCTGGTAGCCACTATGGACAAGTTGATGATCCTCATCGCCGATATCCCGGCGCAAGGTCTGTCCCTTTCCTGTGAAGCGATGGCCGAGGAACTCGGATTGAGCGATGCGGATGAAAAACTGGCGGGGCCGTTGTCCATTCATCTGGACTTGAGTTACCATGAAACCGATTTGAGCGTGTCCGGAAGTGTAGACGGCACAGCGGTGCGACAGTGTGTGCGCTGTCTCAGCGAATTTGAGGATCCGGTGTCCGTCATGGTTTTCGCGGAGTTTGTCCGTCAGATCGAAGCGCGGCCAAAGCCGACCGGTGGGGTGAACCGGGCAGAACGCGAAAAGCGAGTACGGGAGGCGGATTCGGATGCTTCCGAAACTGACGAAGAGGATGAAATCTATTACTATCAGGGCGACCAGGCAGACTTGGCCCCCATGTTGAGGGAGCATGTTATTCTGGCCGCTCCTATCCAACCACTGTGTAGTGAGAGCTGTGCGGGGTTGTGCCCCCGCTGCGGTCAGAATCTCAATGAGGAACGGTGCGCCTGTGTACCGGAACTGGTCAATAACCCGTTCCGCGTTCTTCGCGAACGTCAGAAGGGTAATCAGAAGACGCGTTCCTAGGCGCTATCAGGAGTCAAGGAGTCACGATGCCAAATCCGAAACATAAGCATTCGCGAGCTCGCAGAGACAAGCGACGCACGGCAAAGACCAGATTGGTGCCACCGGGATTCTCAGTGTGCCCTCAGTGCCACGAGCTCAAGCTGCCACACTACACCTGTTTGAACTGCGGCACATATAAGGGCAAGGCGGTGATCGCTGTCGAAGAGGTGTAACGACCTTCCCTCGGGGGCGTGATTCGAATATCATTGCACGCCGTAACCACAGTCCCACCGTTCAGCCATGAGGGCTCTTCCAGGGTCCGCGTGAGAATCATTGGCCACGGTTCCCCTCATCCGGTTTTTTGGACAGTTCATAACCTATGAGAATAGCCGTCGACGCCATGGGTGGTGATCACGGGCCGGCGCCTGTCATAGAAGGCGCGCTGCAGGCGGTCCGTGAGCTGGATATTGAGATTCTGCTCGTTGGTCAGGAACAACTGCTGAAGCAGGAATGTGGTCGGCTAGGATGCCACGATGCACGCCTCAGTATCCGACATGCAGAACAGGTCGTGGAGATGCATGAATCTCCGGCCACCGTGGCCCGAAAGAAACGGGACTCATCGATCTGGGTGGCCACGGAAGCGGTGAAAACCGGCGAAGCCAGCGCCATAGTGAGTCCAGGTAATACCGGGGCGAGCATGGTCGCGGCGTTTTTTATTTTGGGTCTGACCAAGGGTGTGGAGCGCCCGGCCATCGCCACGATGTTGCCGACGTTGACCGGCACCGCAGTGATGCTCGATGTGGGAGCCAACGTGGATTGCACCGCTGAGCACTTGGAACAGTTCGCCTTGATGGGCAACGAGTACGCACAACATCTTTACGGTAAGCCTCGCCCGCGCATCGGGCTGCTGAGCATAGGCGAGGAGGACACCAAGGGGAATGAGGTGACTAAGGAGGCCTTCAAGATTCTGAAGGCGAGCCCCCTCAATTTTATCGGGAACGTCGAGGGACGGGACGTATACAGTGGTGGGGCTGACGTCGTGGTATGCGATGGTTTCATCGGAAATGTGGCCCTCAAGATCTCGGAGGGAGTGGCGGATGTGATCAAGAAACTCCTGTTCAAAGAGATTTCCGGCTCGTGGTTAGGCCGGCTGGCATACCCGCTTATCGCCGCGCCATTGGTAAACCTCAAACGGAAGATCGACTATGCCGAATTCGGCGGGGCGCCGCTATTGGGCGTCAACGGCATCATGATGATCTGTCATGGTCGGTCTTCGGCGAAAGCCATCAAGAATGCCATCCGGCGCGCGAAAGGTCTTGCCGACAGCCGGCTGAACGAACTCATTCAGCGGGACATCGACGAAACCATCATCCGTCACCAAGATGAACGCCGCGAGGGGCCGCAGATCTCATGAGAAGCCGCATCGTCGGGACAGGTTCCTATGCGCCGGGACGCGTGCTGACCAATGCGCAATTGGCAGAGACGGTTGCGACATCGGATGAGTGGATCAAGGAACGGACGGGCATTCGAGAGCGCCGTATTGCCGCCAACGGCGAGGCCTGCTCCGATCTTGGCACCAGAGCCGCAGAGCGCGCCATCAAGGCCGCAGGGTTGTCTCCCGCCGATCTGGATCTGATCCTCCTGGCGACCTGTACCGGCGACATGCCGCTCCCGTCGACCGCCTGTCTCATCCAGCATCAACTCGGAGCCGTGCGGGCAGCGGCCTGCGATCTTTCGGCAGCCTGCTGCGGCTTTGTGTATGCGTTGAGCGTTGCCGACGCATATATCAAAACGGGAATGCGTCATGTATTGATCGTGGGTTCGGAGGTGATGTCGGCGATCACCGACTGGACCGATCGTAACACCTGCATACTCTTTGGAGATGGGGCGGGTGCCGTGGTGCTCAGCGGCACTGAGGAGGAGGGGCGCGGGATTCTTTCATGCCATCTGCGGTCAGACGGCAGCCTCAGTGATCTGATCATGGTGCCTGGAGGCGGATCCCGCATCCCTCCATCAGAACAGATGCTGAGCGAACGGGCACAATACATCAAAATGAAGGGAAATGAGACGTTCAAAGTTGCCGTCCGGACCTTGGAAGATGTGGCGCGCGAAACCCTTGCTGCCAACCATTTGACCGTCGACGACATCGATCTGTATGTTCCGCACCAGGCCAACATTCGCATTATCAGAGCTGCGGCTGAGCGCCTGGGCTTGCCGTCAGCGAAAATAGTGTTGAACATGGATCGCTATGGGAATACCTCCGCTGCATCGATTCCCATTGCGCTCGACGAAGCCGTGAAGGATGGACGCGTGACCGACGGGCAACTCATCATGCTTGGTGCGTTCGGAGCAGGTCTGACTTGGGCATCAGCCCTGATACGATGGTGATTGGGGGCATAAATCCGATCAGGAAACTATCGAAGTCTTCCCAAGGCTGGAGGAAACGATTGTAGCGGGGGTGTGATCGTCATGCAGGAAAAGTTCTCGGCGCTAGCCAAATTCATGATCGTAGCGGCCACGAGAAAAGGACCAAGGGGCCTTTCTAAAGAGTACGGTCGCAATGTGAAAGTTGAAACGCAATCGGGAGAAACTCCAACTAATCGGAACCATTTTTCTCGTTGACATTCTCCATTGTTTCTAAGATATCTTACGCGGTTATGGCATCGGCAGCGATTGGTTTTCTTTTTCCGGGACAAGGTTCTCAATCGGTCGGGATGGGGCGCAGCTTGTACGACGCTATTCCGGCTGTTCATGCCGTGTATGAGACGGCGTCGTCGGTGTTGGGGTACGATGTTGCGAAGCTCTGTTTTGAAGGTCCGGCGGATCGCCTGAATTCGACCGAATATACGCAGCCGGCGCTCCTCGTGAGTAGCGCCGCGGCATGGGCGGCGCTGGAACAGGCCAAAGTGAATGCGGTGGCAGTTGCCGGCCATAGCCTGGGGGAATATACCGCCGTCTATGCGGCAGGGGGGTTTTCATTCGAAGATGCTGTGAGATTGGTACAGAAACGGGGACGTTACATGGCGGAAGCCGTTCCTGCCGGGACAGGATTGGTGGCGGCCTTAATCGGCTTGGATACAGAAGTCGTCAGGGAGGTCTGCCGAGCGGCATCCACTGTGGGAATCGTGACGGCAGCCAATTTGAACTGTCCGGGTCAGGTAGTTATCGCGGGAGAAAAGCAGGCCGTGGAACGGGCGATTGAACTAGCCAAAGCGAAAGGTTGCAGAAAGGCAATCCCGCTTCCGGTGAGTGTGCCGGTCCATACCCCGCTGATGCAGCAGGCAGCAAAACGGCTGGAGGCGGAATTCGGCGC
>JBEVJJ010000069.1:0-38361 GCA_040510255.1 Nitrospiraceae bacterium
AATGGACTCCGGATGAAATTGGACACCCTCCACACCGAGCGTCTTATGGCGCATTCCCATGATTTCCCCTGCGGCTGTCTCGGCTGAGATCTCGAAACAGGCTGGAAGGCTGTCCCGTTGCACGATGAGCGAATGGTACCGCGTCGCTTCGAAGGGGTTAGGAAGGTTTTGAAACAACGTCCTGCCGTCATGCGTGATCATCGACGTTTTGCCGTGCATCAGTCGCTCCGCGCGAACTACTGTCCCACCGAATGCGACAGCCAGAGATTGGTGGCCGAGACAGACGCCAAGCACCGGAAGACGCCCCGCAAAATGCCGAATGGTCTCTACCGACACCCCTGCCTCTTTCGGAGTACAGGGGCCCGGGGAAATGACGATACGACTCGGCTTCAGGTCCTCGATCTCCTGAACGGTAAGCTTGTCGTTGCGGTAGACATGGACATCCTCTCCCAGTTCGCCAAAATACTGCACCAGGTTATAGGTGAAGGAATCGTAGTTATCGATCATCAGGAGCATGGGAACACCGGGAGCTTATAGCCTAGAGCTAAGGCACAAACAGAGGAACTGATAACTCCAGCCATTTGCTGCGTGCTATCTGCCATGCTCTCCTTCTCTGATCCCGCCATATGCTACAAGCCATACGCTCTTCTACTCCAGCCCTTGCTCGGCCAGATCGATCGCCTTCATCATCGCCCTGGCCTTATTGCAGGTTTCCTCATATTCATGTTCGGGATTCGAATCGGCCACAATGCCCGCTCCGGCCTGGATAAAGGCCTGGCGCCCCTTGATCACGACGGTGCGGATGTTAATGCACATGTCCATGTTTCCGGAAAAGCTGAAATATCCGACCGCGCCAGCATAAGGGCCGCGCCGCGCCGGTTCCAACTCTTCGATAATTTCCATCGCCCTGATTTTCGGTGCGCCGGACACGGTGCCGGCAGGAAAACATGCCTGCAAAACGTCATAGACCGTCTTCCCGCGATCCAATTCTCCTGCGATCTGGGACACGATATGCATGACATGCGAGTAACGTTCGACCTGCATCAACGACTCAACCCGGACCGAACCCTTGCCGGCCACGCGACCGACGTCATTGCGCCCGAGATCGACGAGCATGACATGCTCTGCACGTTCCTTTTCGTCGGCGAGCAGGCGGCAACCGAGCTGTTGATCTTCCTCGGGCGTCTGTCCCCTGCGCCTGGTCCCGGCGATCGGCCGGAGGCAAATCTTTCCGTCCTCGCACCTAACCAGTGTCTCGGGAGAGGATCCGACCAATTCCACCCCAGCCACTCGCAAATAGTACATATAGGGCGACGGATTGATGATCCTCAATGCCCGATAGAGTTGAAACGGACTGGTATGGATCTGCGTCTGCCACCGTTGAGAGAGCACGGCCTGCACAATGTCACCGGACCGGATGTATTCCTTCGTTCGCGTCACCATCTTTTCGAAGTCCGCCTGATTCATGTTCGGCGTGAAGGTGATCGGCTTTCGCCGTCGTTTCGGCCGGCTACGACGCAGCGGACGCTTCAGCCGGGCGATCATCGATTCGATACGATCGGTCGCATCCCGATAGGCTCTCCTGACCGCTCGATCCAGAGTGGACGTGACATGGGCATTCGCGACGACCTTGATCTTCTGGGATACGTTATCGAAGATCAGCAACGTGTCGGTCAGCAGGAAGGCAAAGTCCGGCAAGCCCAGATCGTCTTTTCTCGAAGCAGGCAGCTCCTCAAACGTCCGTACTGTATCGTAGCTGAAATACCCGACGGCTCCACCCACAAAACGCGGCAGTCCCGCCACTGTCACGGGACAATAGGCCTGCATCATCTCGCGCAGCCGCGCCACCGGATTTCCCAAGCTCGGAATCCGCCGGTTGGTGTTTCCGGTAGTCAGGATCAAATCCCCGCCCTGTTCATGGACGACGGCAGGCGACCCGCTTCCGAGGAAAGAATACCGCGCCCAATTCTCTCCGCCTTCCACGCTTTCCAGCAGATAGGCGGACGGGCCATGGTCGATCTTGGCAAACGCCGACACCGGTGTTTCATAATCGGCGAGGATCTCCCGATACAGCGGGATCAAATTCCCCTGTTTCGCCAATGTCTTGAAGTCCTCGAACGTGAGTGAGTAGGTGCGTGTCTTCATGCGTCCGATGCGCTACGGTTGGGCCACCACCAATTTCTGCCCGACCTCAATGTTGTTATCCTTTAGACTATTCCACTTCCGCAAGGTATCGACCGATACGTGATACTTGAGGCCGATGCGGAAGAGGGTCTCTCCGGATTGCACGGTATGAATGGTTTGCGCGGACAAGTCGGCGGCCAGATCGCCCGGGATGTCACGACTCAAATCCGAGGATGCCCCGAACAGCTCCATCGGGGTCTTGGGAGATTCGGCCGGTTCCGGCTTTTCCTGGCGTTTCGGCTTGGGAGGCGTGGTCATCCGCTTCATATCCTCACGCGCCTTGCGCTCGAGCATCGTGGCTTCTTTCATCGCCTCGGCTTCTTCCTGGATCTGCGCCGCCTGCTGCCTTACGGCATCGACCTGCGCCGCCAGTTCCCGGTTACGCGCTTCCATCTCGGCCAGCTCCCGTTTGGCCCGTTTCGCTTCACTGTCCAATTCCGACGTCCGCTTTTCCTCCTGCGCGAGGAGCCGCTGGAAATTGAGACTCCGCGCTTTTTCCGCTTCATACTTTTCTGACATGACGCATCCGGTCAGCAAGCAGCTGCCCACGAAGATGACGCCCAAACGTGCCGTGATACCGAAGATTGCATGGCCTCGCTGATGCTTCATCGTCGACTCCTCCTTGTACTGCGCATGAACTCATACCCTGCGGTCAGAAAACGAACATGACGCGCTCATGCCATCGAATTCGGGAAGGGATAAGGTGGGGTAGAGAATAGAGGCCAACGGCGCGAAAGTCAAAGCGAAAGGGGTCATTTCCGAGTTTGACCGCTTCCCTACCCCTATGCTACGGTTTCCTATCCTTTTCACATCCTCCACATACCACCATTCTACTGAATTCAAAGGTAGAGAAACCATGAGCGGCCCTGCGAAATCCGCCACCCCCAGCCGAATCGTGCAGATAGAAGGCGTGACTCTCCATCTGGCTCAACCGCTGACCGTGGCTCAAGAATGGATCGGTGATCGCGAGATTCTCACACAACTGCTCGCCTGTTGGCTGGTCATCGACGAGAAGGATCTTCCCCTGTCACCGCGCATCACCGGACAACCGGGAATTGGCAAGACGACGCTGGCCATGACCGGCGCACGTGAACGTGGACAGGATCTGTACATTTATCAGTGCACGGCCGATACGCGTCCCGAAGATCTTCTCATTACCCCCGTCTTGGCAGAATCAGGAACGATTACGTATCATGCCTCTCCTCTCGTCACGGCCGTCTTAACCGGCAGCGTGTGCGTGCTGGACGAAGGCAACCGCATGAATGAGAAAAGCTGGGCGTCGCTCGCGCCACTGCTGGATCACCGGCGGTGCGCCGAGTCGATCGTCGCCGGTATTTTGATTACCGCCCATCCGAACTTTCGCTGTTGCGTGACGATGAATGAGGACGCCTCCACGTACGAAGTCCCGGATTACATTTTGTCGCGGTTGCAGCCCACGCTGGCCATCGGATTTCCAAAGCGGAACGATGAACTGGCCATCCTGCGCTACCATCTCCCATTTGCGCCCGCCGACATGCTGGCGCTGACGGTGGATTTTCTCCAAGAAGCCCACCAACTGAATCTCGACTATTCGGTGCGGGACGGCATTCATATGCTCCAGTATGCATTGAAGCGCCGCGCGCAGGACCCGGGCCATCCCCTGGCGAAAGATGAGGCCTGGCGGGAAGCGCTGGTCAAAGTGCTGGGTGAAGAGGCGTTGGACCTGCAAACATTGTCTCGTCGTCGCACGCGGGCGCTCGGCGATCAGCCCCTTCCTCAAGGGATGGGAGATTTTTTCTTCGAGAGTGATGACCCGTTGCATCCGGGTCGGTGATGAACTGTGGTCTCTCCCGCTGCTGATACGGTTTTACGTCTCTCTACACGCCTCCATATCCTGCCGATCATCCACGGAAGCGGCGATGTCGCGCAGGAGGTTCGCGATGTGCTGATCGGCATGCCCGTTGACTGCCTCGCCGTGCCTCTCCCTCCCTCTTTCGAACAACCATTGGAACGGGCAATTCTAGAATTACCGCTCATCACGGTGGTGGTACAAACAGAGCCGCAGCGCCTGGACGAGCCTGCGGCCAACTATGTACCAGTCGATCCCTGCCAGCCGGTTATCATGGGCATCCGCGTCGCGCTCAGCGAAGGGATCGCCCGCGCCTACGTCGACCGGGAGGTGACGGCCTTTGAACCGCTGCCGTTCGTGGCGCCCGACCCCTTTGCCCTTAAACACGTGTCCCTTGCTTCCTTCGCCGCAGCCTTGACTCCGACGCTGACTCCGCCGACGGAAGGCTCTCAACAGATGAATCGCATCACATGGATGGCATTTCAACTTCATCGGCTGGAGATGGAATATGAGCACGTGGTGTGTCTCTGCCACGTCGCTGACTGGCCATGGCTCCGATTGGCCTATCAGGAACGGAAGGTCTATCGCGACCCGGAGGCGCCGGCCGGACGGCCCGAGCAATTCTTCGTCGCTCCCGAGACACTCTACTTTACCTTGAGTGAATTGCCGTTTATCACCCAGCTCTATGAACAGCGTCGTGCGGAACTCCGATCTGATCGCTTTCTGTCCATCGATGGAATCAAGGAACTGCTGGTGGAATCGCGGTCACGTTGGCGGGCCGCGCGTGCGACGGACAATCATGGCGAAACGACCTGGGTGACTCCGCAACTGCTTCAGATTTTTCTTCAGTATGTGCGAAACCATGCCCTCCTCGACCGGCGACTCACTCCTGACCTGTACACTCTGGTTCTCGGCGCCAAACAAACCGCTGGGGATGACTTTGCGATTCACCTGCTGGAAACCGCCAAGAGCTATGCCTATCAGGATGAGAATCGGTCGGCCGCCTCCGCTACCCTCTCCGCAGGCATGGGGAAATTTGAATTACCAGACGGCTCGGTTTTGACGGCCAAGAATCGACTCCAGGGCGCACCGCTGTCATGGCGCTCGGTATCATTACGCCCTCGCCCCGCCCGCCGGCAGAGCCGCCGCTGGTCGTATCTCTGGAATCCCTTTCGCCAATGTTCCTGGCCTCCGGAGGATGAGAAAATCGAAAGTTTCAATACTCACGTCCGGGATCAGGCCAAAGCCCTGATCGGGGCAGACCTTGCCAAGGTCGAAAAATTTACCACCTCATTCAAAGACGGTATCGATCTCCGGGAAAGCCTTCGCCACTGGACGGCGCGTCAACGACCGGATCAACGCCGTCACATGGAAATCTATGTGAAGGACATCCCTCCGGCGCGCGGCTCCGTGGATTCGGTGATCTTCATCTTTGATACACCGGCCGACCCCGAGCACTATCGCTGGCGGTCGACCTGGTATGCCGAGCATGCGGAGGAATCGACCCTCTGTTTTTTTGCGACGCCCTTCCTTGACAACATGGTGGGACCCGGGATCGGCCAGTCTTGCTATGGGGGCGCCCTGTTCATGTTCCCGCCACGGCCGATTCCGGATATCTGGCAGGATGAGGCATTGGCCTTCGCCACAACCCTGGAAGAACGCCTGATCGCAGCAGCGGCGGTCCATTCCCGTGAAATTCATCTGGCATTGGTCTCCCCGGTGCCTCCTCGCGCGCGGTGGCGGCAGATCGCGCGTCAATTCGGCAGGCGACTGGTGACCATCCCCTTGTCACGATTCTCTTTGCAAACGGTCGAGCGATTGCGCAGGTTCCATGTCTTGAACGGTCATGACATCCGCAGCTATGCGGCCCGGTTTATTCGTGAATAGCATGCCCGGGCCCATGCACCATCCGTCCAGCTGACATTTCACTGACCCCGATGACTTTATCGCGATCAGAAGCCCTCTCCCGTATCCAAAGACTGCGGAGAGAAATTCGTCGCCATGATGAGCTGTACTACGTCAAGGACCGGCCTGAGATTTCTGACACGGAATACGACCGGCTTTTCCGTGAACTGGTCGATCTGGAATCCGCCCATCCTGATCTCGTCACACAGGACTCACCGACCCAGCGCGTCGGGGCGCCACCCCTCGAGTCCTTGGGGAAGGTGCGCCATGAAAAGCCGATGCTCAGTCTCGATTCCATCGTGGATCGGCGGGATGTGTTCGCCTTCGATACCCGCATGAAACGAGATCTACGGGCTGATGCGCTGGTCTACACAGCCGAGCCCAAATTCGACGGGCTTTCAGTAGAGCTTGTCTATGAGAACGGATTGTTTCTACGTGGAGCCACGAGAGGCGATGGCCTTACGGGTGAGGACGTCACAATCAACTTGCGCACCATCCGGTCGCTGCCGCTTCAACTCTCAGATGTACCAGGTGTGCCGCAGCATCTCGTCGTACGCGGGGAAGTCTACATGCGCCTGGATGATTTCCAACACCTCAACCGTCGGATCACCGAGCGAGGGGAAGAGGCCTTCGCCAATCCACGCAATGCGGCAGCCGGGTCGCTGCGTCAGTTAGATTCACGCATGACCGCCCAACGTCCGCTCGCCATTACCTGCTATGACATCATGGGGCTGTCCGGGGAGCCGCCTTCAAGCCACTGGGCGGAATTGGAAGCCTTGGCCAGGTGGGGACTCCCCATTCCCGCCGAGCGACGGCGTTGCGCCTCCATCGAGGACGTGATCACATTTCATACGGACACCGAGGCCAGACGCGATGACCTTCCCTATGAGATTGACGGGATTGTGGTCAAACTCGATGAACGACAGTGGCAGGAGCAGCTCGGCAGCAAGTCCCGAAGTCCTCGCTGGGCAATCGCCTATAAGTTCGCTCCCCGCAAAGAAATTACTTCGATCCAGGATATTGTCGTATCCGTCGGCCGGACCGGAACGCTGACACCACTGGCGCTCCTCAAACCAGTCGAAGTTGGCGGGGTCACGATCAGCCGGGCCACGTTACACAATGCCGATGAAGTAGCCCGCAAAGACGTTCGCGTCGGAGATACGGTCAAGGTCGAGCGGGCGGGCGATGTCATTCCAGCCATTGCCGAACGCGTACCGATCGCTGGAGAACAACGCCACTCGCCTTTTCACATGCCGGACTCCTGTCCAGTCTGCGGTTCAGCCGTGGGACGTGAGGGCGCCTATTACTACTGTACCGGACAAACCGTCTGCGGGGCTCAACTGCGAGGGGCGATCGAACATTTTGCGTCTAAAAGCGCCTTGAATATCGACGGGCTTGGCAAGAAAACCGTGACACAACTCGTCGCCCGTCGTCTCGTACAAAATCTGGCCGACCTCTATACGCTGACCAAGGAGCAGCTTCTGACATTGGATGGCTTTGCCGAGCGGTCCGGTGGGTTGCTCCTTGATTCCATCAACAGGAGCAAGCGGGTGCCTCTCGATCGCTTTCTTCTAGGCTTAGGGATCAGGCAAGTGGGGCAACATATCGCCCGGGTCCTGGCGAAGCATTTCGGCAGCCTGGATCGTCTCATGGCCGCGAATCGGGCTCAGTTTCAGCAAATCCACGAAATCGGTCCAGAGATTTCCGTCAGTGTGGAATCATTCTTCCTTGAAGAACGTAATCGGCAGGTGATCGAACGGCTTTTGCGACTCGGCATGGAGATCGAACCGCATCCAGAGCCAACCGATTCACGTCGAGAGGCAGGCTTGCCACTGGCCGGAAAAACCTTCGTGTTTACGGGTGGACTGGAGGGCTATACACGGGAGGAAGCCAGGCGCCTGGTGGAGAGTCGTGGAGGAGAGGTGATCTCGAGTGTCAGTAAGAAGACGTCCTATGTCGTCGTTGGCACCGACCCCGGCTCTAAACTCCAGCAAGCCCAGAAATTCGGAGTTCCTGTCCTGAACGAAGCAGGGTTCACCGATCTGATGACGCCTGAGTAACCGGAATAGCCTCTCCGACCGCAACTTCGACGTGGGTCGGATGTTTCTCTTCCTTATAGATATACACGCTTTTTATTACTCGCGGATCGGCTTCATGGACGACCAGGCGGCAATTCCCGACGTGAACTTCCTCCCCGGCTTTGGGAATGCGACCTAACTCCTGCTGAATGAGACCGCTGA
Source organism: Nitrospiraceae bacterium (assembly GCA_040510255.1). GTDB lineage: Bacteria > Nitrospirota > Nitrospiria > Nitrospirales > Nitrospiraceae > DASSBQ01. The sequence continues at coordinate 8,158 of JBEVJJ010000069.1, forward strand.
TGGTGACAGCCTCGTCACCCAGGTCCACCTTCAGAAACTCGTTGACCCTCCTGACCTCGGTCCGTCCATGGACCAGAATCTGATTTTTCCCAATGCGCTTGATCAACTCTTCGTTGATGTCGGTTTCATCGACAATTTCCCCGACAACCTCCTCGAGCAGATCCTCGAGGGTAATCAGCCCCATGACCCCCCCGAACTCGTTCACCACGATCGCCATGTGCCGCTTATCCAATTGAAACTGCTTCATTAAGTCGTCGGCTGATTTGGAGTGGGGAACGAACAGCGCCGGATGCGCAATCTCGCGGAGCTTCATCTCGCTCCTGCCCTGAGCCAATGCAGTCAAGGCCTTCGTCTTGTATAAGATACCGATAATATTATCGAGTGTGCCTTCATAGAGCGGAATGCGCGAATACTTTGACTTGAAAAGCTTCTCCTGCGCGTCGCTGAGGAGAAGATTGCATTCCAAGGCAAACATATAGATCCGCGGGGTCATGCAGTCATCGGCCGTGATGTCTTTCAGTTGAAAGACATTCTTGATCATCTTGACCTCTTCGGTCTCGATCACGCCGGCCCTCTTTCCCTCGTCCAGCATGATCTTGAGTTCCTCTTCCGTCACGAACGGAAGATTCATCCCCTTGCCTCCCGTGAGTTTATTGATCATGGGGACCATTCCGCCGAGAATGGGCCGCAGCATCTGTTGAACACAATACACAGGGTAGGCCATGTTCAGGGCAACCGGAACGGCATACTTTGCTGCGAGTGTCTTAGGCACGATGTCGGCAAAGACCAACAGCACAAATGTCAGGATACCAACCGTTACAGCCACGGCCTCATCCAAATACCCTTTATCCCCGAAGGCATTCAATGTGATGATCGTTGCGATGGAAGCGGTCGCCGTATCCACGAGACGATCCCCGATTAGGATCGTGGACAGCAATCTCTGGGGCTCGCCTCGCAAATATAGGGCCATGGTTGCTCGCTTGTTGCCACCCTGAGAGAGCGCTCGAAGCTTCGTGTCGCTCACCGAGAAGAAACCGATTTCGGCGGCCGAGATCACTGCCGACAAAACAATAAGCGTTCCTAGAATGAGTAAGTCCATAGGTGTTGTGGGTCAGCGCAAGATAAGCGAAACAAGAGGACGGCGTGAGTGATGACTCTGAGAGCCAGTTTCTGGTGAAAGAAACTCTGTGTAGGAATGGTTCTGCACGGTGATGATGATCTGATAAGGTCCTATCGGGCCACTATCATCCATCGACTATTATCTTTATCATAGGGCCCTGGAGCCATCAAGCAAGTACTGCGAGGAATCTTATCAGCCCATGAAGTCTGTTGCAAATCAATCACTTACTGAATAGGCGGCGGGACTTTTGCGCACGGCTCAGTCCTGCGTGTCAGGTATCATCGCGGATCACGAGCGGATCCACGTGAAGCCATTTTCGCAAATGATGAGCCGCGGCGTCGGCTTGAGCCTCAGTCTGAAATTGACCCGCTTGGACGCGATAACGATGCCCGTCAGGCAACTCCACCGTCACAAGCCGTACATCAGAATAAGAACCTTTCAGTTTATCCGCCAAGGCCTGGGCATTGGAGAAGTCGCCAAACGATGCCACCTGTAGCCTCAAGACACCCACTTCCGACGATAGACGGTTGTAACCCACGACCTGTAGTTGAACCTCGTCCGTACCCCGCCCCGTCATATCCAAAGCCTGTGCGCCAGCCAAGGACAGGTCAAGGATTCGCCCCCGGGCAAATGGTCCTCGATCATTGATCCGCACCGTCACCTGGCGTCCAGTCGATAACGAGGTGACGAGGGCCAGAGAGCCCAAGGGGAGCGTACGGTGAGCCGCAGTCAGTTTGTGCATATCGTACACTTCGCCGTTTGCGGTTCGATTACCGTGGAAGCCTGGCCCATACCATGAAGCGGTACCCCTTTCCACAAAACCGAGTGGGTAACCCTGGGGATGGACAGGCTGCCGGGGAGGCCCTCCCTGGCAGGCAGTGAAACCAGCGGCGATGAGAAGGGAGAGGGCAAAAAGGCGACAATTCGCTCTTCTTGCCTCCGGCATACAGCAGTTAAAACTCGTCGAGAGATTGGTTTCGAAGGATCAACAACGCTTTGGATGTATTTGAGACAGTCAGGACGACAATGGCCCTTTTTCCTTCGCGCGAGGGGGTGCAATAGCCGGATTTCACGTTGATGCGCGCTTTGGTCAACGAGTCGGCGACCTGTTTCAGAGCGCCAGGCCTATTTTCCAGACTCAGAATCAGCGCCGTTTCCTCCCGGAATTTGATCTTGGCCTTCCGCAAGGCGGCGCGTGCGGTATCGACGTCGGCGACAATCATCCGTAACTTTCCTTTGCCGGTGACCTCCGGCGCCAAGAAGGCTTTGATATTCACCCCTGCCCCTCCCAGCACGGCAGTCACCTGTGCCAGCACGCCCGGCTTACTCTGCTCACTGATCACCAACTGAGTCGTTGTAGGCATGAGAATCTCCCTGATCGTGGATCCGCTGCACGTGTGCCTTCCGGCACCATCACCAATTCGTCAGCTGATGAACGCATCCTCCCATACCTGATCCGAAGGATCAACCCACAGCCTACGCTGATCGTCATGGGCAAGCGTCTATGTTACTGACTGCACCGACTTGGTCGACTGGCTCGTGACAATCCCAGCGCATCCACTCCTCCAAGAGCGTGGTCACGAGGAGCGCTTGGTGCAAACCTGGTTACGAACACCCGCTCGTGGCGCCGCAATTCTCACACTTCAGGCAGGTGCCGTTGCGCACCATCTTAAACTGCTTGCACTCCTGACACGGGTCGCCCTCATAACCCTGCCTCCGAGCGACTTGCACAGCCGTCAAGGTGAGCGTTTCCCTCTTGAGTTCCACCTTATGGGCAACGTTCCCGTTCCCATGACCATGCCCGTTCTCACCGTGAAGACCGTTCCGTCGTACGGGAAGATGCGCGGTGAGGATCGAGGAATTTGCGAGCGCTGTCATATCCGCTTCTTCCGCAACGCACTCGGGGTCCTGCGCATCCTTTTTCATCGAATCCATGCGCAGGTCATCCTCCTGCACCTGAGACAAGTCCGAACGTTCGAGGTAGGTAATCGCGAGTTCGCGGAAAATGTAGTCGATGATCGAGGTCGACATTTTGATCCGATCATTGAGCTTTACCGGCCCATTCGGCTCGAACCTCGTAAAGACAAACGCCTCGACGAATTCTTCGAGGGGCACGCCGTGCTGCAGGCCCAGCGAAATGGCAATGGCAAAATTATTCATCAGGCTGCGAAAAGCGGCTCCTTCCTTGTGCATATCGAGAAAGATTTCCCCAAGCGTGCCATCTTCGTACTCCCCGGTTCGCAGATAGAGTTTATGTCCCCCGATGATAGCCTTTTGTGTATAGCCGCTTCTCCGGGCGGGCAAGGGACGGCGCTTTGCCAAATAACGGACCAGCACCTTTTCTGCTACACGTTCTGCGGCCTGCATCACCGGAGATGCCGCCTCAACCGCCTTCCCGCTTTCTGAAGACGAACTCAGCGGCTGGCTCAACTTGGATCCGTCGCGGTAGAGTGCAACTGCCTTCACCATGCTCTCCCATGCCAAAAGATAAGCCGACTTGACGTCGTCGAGGGTGGCATCTCCGGGCATATTGATCGTCTTGCTGATCGCCCCGCTGATAAACGGCTGTGCGGCGGCCATCATGCGGATATGGGCTTCGACGGCGATGAACCGTTGACCGAGCCGCCCACAGCGATTGGCACAATCGAACACCGGCAGGTGTTCGGCTTTCAAATGCGGGGCGCCCTCGATGGTCATGGTGCCACAGCAGTAGTCATTGGCGGCCACGAGATCCTCTTGCGTAAATCCCAGGGCCTTCAGCATGTTGAACGTCGGGTCCGCCAGCTGCGCTTCGGTAATGCCCAGCTTCTCTCGGCAGAACGCCTCGCCCAGTGTGAACTTATTGCAGGCGAATTGAATTTCAAAGGCTTGGCCGAGCGCGCTTTCCAGTCGCTCCAATGCGCCGTCATCGAACCCCTTCTGTCTTAGGGTTTCGTGATTGATGCAGGGCGCTCCCTTCAATGTCTGGTGACCGGCGCAGTAGGCCACGATATGCTGAATCTCGGTACTGGAGTAGCCTAACGTCGTCAACGCCGGCGGCAGACTCTGATTGATAATCTTGAAGTATCCGCCGCCTGCGAGCTTCTTGAACTTCACGAGGGCAAAATCCGGCTCGATCCCGGTTGTATCGCAATCCATCACCAAGCCGATCGTGCCGGTGGGCGCGATCACGGTCACCTGGGCATTCCGGAATCCATATGCCGTGCCTAGCTCCAACGCGCGGTCCCAGGCGCGCCGCGCCGCGATGAGCAGGTCAGGCGGGCAATGGGAAGGATGAATCCCCGTCGGCTTGATGGTCAGACCTTCGTATTCGGACGGAGACGCGTTATACGCAGCGTGGCGGTGGTTGCGCATCACTCGGAGCATGGGCTCGCGGTTCTTCGCGTAACCAGGGAATGGACCGAGCTCTGCCGCCATTTCGGCCGACGTGGCATAGGACTCGCCTGTCATCAATGCCGTGAGGGCTCCACAGAGGGCCAACGCAGTCGGAGAATCGTAAGGAATGCCCTGCCGCATGAGAACCGTGCCCAGATTGGCATAGCCCAACCCCAGGGTCCGGAATTCATAACTCTTCTGGGCAATGGCCCTGCTGGGGAACGACGCCATCAGGACACTGATTTCAAGCACGATGGTCCAGAGGCGGACGGCATGACGAAATCCCTCGAGATCAAACTGGCCGTCTTCAGCAAAAAACTTGGCCAGGTTGAGCGAAGCGAGATTGCACGCCGTATCGTCGAGAAACATATATTCCGAACAGGGATTTGATGCGTTGATTCGGCCGTCCTCCGGACAGGTATGCCATTCATTGATCGTCGTGTCGTATTGCGTCCCTGGGTCGGCACAGATCCATGCCGCCCATGCAATCTTGTCCCACAGGTCCCGGGCTTTGACGGTCTTGGAGATTTTCCCGTCGATCCGGCGCTTGAGCTGCCAATCACCATCCTTTTCCAACGCGTCGAAAAATTTGTTCGGAATCCGCACGCTGTTGTTCGAATTCTGGCCCGATACGGTCTGATACGCCTTCCCATCCCAGCTCGTGTCGTATTCATGAAAGATGAAGTGGGTATACCCTTGCCGCGCATAATCGAACATCCGTTGGATGTAGGCCTCCGGGGTCGCGTCACGACGGGCAGCTGCCACGGCCTCGCGGAGGACAAGGTTTTTCTTGGAATCGACCTCCACCTTTGTCTGGCCGCCTGCGTCGGCTACAAAACACGATTTGAGCACCGCATTCAGTCGCTGCGCGCAAATCTTCGACCCGGTGACCATCGCAGCCACTTTCTGTTCTTCCACGACCTTCCAATCGATGAACTCTTCAATATCAGGATGATCGAGATCGAGGCAGACCATCTTGGCGGCGCGTCTGGTCGTCCCACCAGATTTGATGGCGCCTGCAGCCCGATCCCCGATCTTGAGGAATGACATGAGGCCGGACGACTTTCCGCCGCCCGACAAGGATTCACCATCCCCGCGGAGACGAGAAAAATTGGTGCCGGTGCCGGAACCATACTTGAATAAACGTGCTTCACGGACCCATAGGTCCATGATCCCGTTCTCATTGACGAGATCGTCCTCGATGGATTGGATAAAGCAGGCGTGCGGTTGCGGGTGCTCGAAGGCATTGGTTGCTTTGACAACCTCCTTTGACTGAGGATCTACATAGAAGTGACCTTGCGCGGGACCCGACAGCCCATAAGCGTAATGCAGTCCAGTGTTGAACCATTGCGGGGAATTCGGCGCTGCCATCTGATGCGCAAGCATGTAGCACACCTCATCGTGGAACGCGGTCGCATCTTCGGCCGACTTGAAATATCCGTGGGACTTCCCCCAAAAAGTCCAGCATCCGGCCAGGCGCTCAAAAACCTGGCGAGCGTCGCGCTCTCCACCCAACACCGGTTTCCCGTCCGGTCCTTGAAGCGGCTTGCCTTCCCCATCGACCTGGGGCACCCCCGCCTTCCGGAAATATTTTTGCGCGAGAATATCGATCGCAAGCTGAGTCCACGATTCCGGGATCCCAATATTCTCAAGTTTGAAAACAGTCGACCCATCGGGGTTTCTAATCTCAGAAGACCGATTCACGAACGCCAGACCTTCATATGGGCTTTGGCTACGCTTGGTAAATCGCCGTTCTATCCTCACAGTGTCCCTCCTTACGACAAGAGCCGCGCAATACGGTGGATTGCATTGGATTCGTTAGCCACAAAAAAGGCCGGCGTCGAGATGAAATCGAGATAAAACTGGAATGCCTATCGCCCCTGCGCGGTACTACATATAGCTATTCAAAAATATTGTCAAACAAAATGTTGTGGATTTTGCTGTGAATTGGGGGGACAACCTGGTGATACTGGCTTCGTCAATAATAACGCGGTGAGAGGAGGTTTCATTTGGAAGTTATCCACAGATTTGGGCGACTGAGCCGGCAAGAAAAACAGTCTCCGGCTTGGATCATTTATTTCATAGGAGTCAGAATGCGAGGCGACCGATCTTTCCGGTTGCCTCTTCGACGCCGCGAATGGGGATAAATTGACCGCCGACGCCAAGTACCACCAGTTCAATGTCCATGAACTGCGTGCGAAACATGCTCCAGAACCCCCAGTTTTCACGTTTGGTGCTGGGGTGAACCAGTCCCTGAATCAAGCGTTTCCCCTCTGTGCGGAAAAATGTGCGAATCACTTCCTTTTCCTTGGTGGGCGCCTTCTGATCCATCTGTTCGAGAGCTTGGGACAGCCTTGTCTCGACAAATTTCAGATAATCGTCCATCGTCGGATTCGTGGCGGCAAGACCCACGCAAATCAGCAGTACCGCCACGAGGAGGCTTAGGAGAATGGTATTCATTCAGCACCAGAGGTCGATTAGGATGGGCTGCACCTTGCGGATGGCACTACGGTCGTCTATCGAAGGTTTGACAATTGTCTCGCTCCTGTTTAGCGTACGCGCGTTTTGACATGTCAACATGAGGTGAATAACCAACTCGGAGGACATCATGTTCGTTTGGAGCAAGCGTCTCGTGGCGGTTTTGCTGGGTCTTTTCTTTGTCATCCTAGGTGTGTTCCTCAGTCAAGGTCCGGCGGAGAATATCAGCGGGCTTAAGATCCATACAACCCGCTGGATCGCGCTCAATTATGTGGGGCTCTTGATCTGGCTGTTCGTGTGGATGTTTGATCAAGCTCGCGTGCGCGGCAAGAACGTCTGGCTGTGGTTGGTACCTTTCCTGCTAGCCCCCCTCCCCACACTCATGCTGTTCATTCTCTTTCTCCAGCGCCGGATGAAGTAGGGCTCGACCTTACGCCACTGCTTCAAGGCTGCTTTCCGCAGGAGGCACCTGTTCTTCAACCGGCTTTCGGAGAAACCACAATAGCCACAGGCCCGGCAGGGCGGCAATAAACGTGACAAAGAAAAATGGCCCCCAGCCGACGGACCCGACGAGCTTCGCCGCCGGCCAGCCCAGAAACACTCGCCCCAGAGCCTCGACCGATGACAGCAGGGCAAATTGGGTAGCGGTATATCGATGATCGCATAATGACATGACGAGCGACACGAACGCCGCAGTCCCCATACCACCGGTGAGATTTTCGAATCCAACGGCGAAGGCCATTGCCGCATAGTTCTTTCCGACCCACGATAGAACCAGAAAGGAAAGATTCGATAGAGCCTGCAACAGTCCGAAGACAAACAAAGAACGAAACAGGCCGAGGCGCGGCATCAAGATCCCACCGATAAAAGCCCCGAGGATCGTCGAGCCCAGTCCAAACGCCCGAATCACTCCCACGTCCGTCGAGGAAAAGTCCAACCCGCGCATCAGGAAGGGGGTCGTCAACGCCCCGGCAAATGCATCGCCGATCTTGTACAACACGATCAGGCTGAGAAGCGCAAGCGCCAACGGCCGTGAGAAAAACTCTCGTAACGGACCCCATACCGCCTCGTTCATGCTGCGTGGAGCCTGCGGGGAGTCGGTCGGGTCCGGGCTAACCAGGATCGTGACGATGCCCAACAGCAGGACTCCTGCCAAACAGAGATAGGTGTTGGTCCAGCCTATTCGATCAGCCAGAATGAGAGCGACTGACCCGGACACGATCATGGCCAATCGGTATCCCGTTACCCATATGGCGACGCCCAATCCACGCTCGTCTGGCTTCAGCACATCGGTACGATAGGCGTCGAACACAATGTCCTGCGAAGCAGACATGAAGGCAACGCCCAGCGCTATGGCAGCGAATACGTGAGGCATCACGGTGGGCCCGGTCAAGGCCATCAGGGTCAAGGCTGCGACCAATCCCAGTTGCGTGACGATCATCCATCCCCGCCGTCTCCCCAACCAAGGAGGAACAAGACGGTCCATCATCGGCGCCCACAGAAACTTGACCGTGTATGGCAGTCCGACGTAGGCAAACAAGCCGATGGTTGCGAGTTCGACATTCGCCATGGTGAGCCAGGCCTGCAGCGTTCCGCCCGTCAAGGCCAGGGGCAGTCCTGAAGCAAAGCCGAGTGGCAGCATGACCCCCAGACGGGGCCTGAGGAGTGACCGATCTATGATTGGATTCATTGGGGTCAGGTGGATACCCAGGACGTGTTTATCGCAGCATAGCACCGGCAGGCGAATTTATCGCAGCAGATTCTTCAAAGCAGAATAGACCGAACGGACCGGCCGGCGCAGAATGGTTCAGCAGGGTTGCCCATTGAATAGGCAGGGCTTGTATCGGGCCACATCGAAGTCGATCCCTTCCTGGTAGACCCGTTCGTTCCCATTCACACCATCCTGCTCGGGATCGTTGAACATCGTATGGTTCCACCAGTAAAAAAGTGGATGTTCTTCGGTGTAGTATACGGGATTACCATAGTTACTGCGGGTATACTCCTGGACGAGTCTCCCTGTGATGTAATCGACCTTTCCATCACCTTGCAGGGAATACAGCATGATGAACAGTCGCGCCTCGTGGTCGTAGAGTTCATCCAATCGTGAGTTCAGGTCCGGTTCGACGGGAAGGACTTCCCGTGACAAAGTCCTGGCGGGCAGGCAGGTCATCACAATGAAGCATGCGAGGGTCAGAGCGAATCTCATGAAATCACCTCTCCGTCTGCTCGTCGGTACTGTACCATCCTGAAAAGGCCTATGCAAATTCCTCTCATGCTCGTCTTGCATCAGTCCAACACAAGCAGATGAATCATCAGTGTGAGAACGCATTGAAATAGAATATCCATCACGATCCTCGAATGGCAACCACCTTGCTCCGGGCAGAACCGCTCACCTATAATGCGCCGTCATGTCCGAACAATCTGTAAAGCCGCGGGCCTCACTTCACACCTTAGGCTGTCGCCTCAATCAGGCGGAAACATCGATTCTCGGCAACCTTCTCACCCAGAAAGGTTTCGAACTCGTTCCCTTCGGTGAGCCCACAGATCTTTTCGTGCTGAACACCTGTTCCGTCACCGAGAACGCAGAAAAGGATTGCCGCTATGCGGTCCGCAAGACGCTCCGTTGTTCTCCGGAGGCGTTTGTGGCCGTCACCGGCTGCTTTGCCCAGACCGGAAGCGAGCAATTGCGGCAAGTACCCGGAATCGATATGGTCTTCGGCAACCAGTTCAAAATGGACTTGGCGGCTTATCTTCCGACCGGCGATGGACTGCGCAAACTGCGCCGGCCTGAAGTCCTTCATACAAGGACAATTGACCGCCACGATTTCACGCTACCCGGGACTGCCTATGCAGACTCGACGAGAGCCCTCTTAAAGGTTCAGGACGGCTGCGATTTCATGTGCAGCTTCTGCATCATTCCGTTTGCCCGCGGCCATGAACGGAGTCGGGTTCTGGCGGACATCGTTCGTGAGGCGGAATCCCTCGCCGCACAGGGACACAAAGAACTGGTCCTCACCGGGGTGAACATCGGTAGATATGATTACGAAGGATCGAATCTCTTGGACGTGATTTGTCGATTGGATTCGATCTCAGGTGTGGAACGCATACGCTTGTCGTCCATTGAACCGACCACTCTCTCTCAAGACATCTTGGACTACATGGCGACGTCACAAAAACTGTGCCGTTATCTTCATGTGCCCTTGCAGAGCGGGGACAATCGAATACTGGCTGCGATGAACAGGAAGTATACGATCCGGCAGTACGAGAAACTGATCGAAAAGGCGCTTGCTCTAGTCCCCGACCTCGGATTAGGCACCGACCTCATGGTTGGCTTTCCCGGCGAAGGCGAGGAGGAATTCGAGAATACGCGTCGATTAGTCGATGCCATGCCGTTTTCCTATCTTCACGTGTTCAGCTATTCGCCGCGGCCGGGCACCGCCGCCGTACGTATGAAGCATGCTGTTCCTGCCGCCGTGACCAGACGTCGAAGCCGAGCACTAGCAGAACTGTCCCGGATCAAGAGCATGGCGTATGGTGAGCGACACATCGGTCGCACGGTAAGAGTTCTTTTTGAAAAGAGGCAAGAGGACGGACTTCGTAGCGGTCTGACCGACACATTCATGAAAGTCGCGGTCGCTTCTACGGAGAACTTGACCGGCAGATTGTGTGAGGTCACCATACTTGGAATTGCCAACGGCCTGGCCTACGGGCGGTTGGGCACTTCTCTTTCGCCCGCACTCCAGGTGGCCGCCCTATGAATGCGATAACGCGTCCACACCTCGTCCACATTGAGACATTCGGCTGTCAGATGAACGAGTATGACACCGAACTGATCCGATCATTGATGAAGACGGCAGGCTTCGAATTCACCAACGACCGGGAGTGTGCCGACATTCTGCTCATGAATACCTGTGCGATCAGGGAAAACGCGCACAACAAGGTGTACGGACATCTGGCCGACCTGAGAGCGCTGAAAAAGCAGCGCCCCCTCGTGGTTGGAGTACTAGGCTGCATGGCGCAGAATCTCAAGGAAGAATTGACCGACAAGGCTCCGGTGGTGGATGTGCTCGTGGGACCTGACGGATATCGTCAGCTTCCCTCGCTCATCAAGCGCGCTATGGTTTCGGAACAGACAGGCATGACGCGGAAGGGGCTCGCCGTCGATCTGTCGGAGTATGAAACATACAGCGACGTCCTCCCTGAGCGAAAAGACGGTGTAAACGCCTGGATCGCGATCATGAGAGGCTGCGACAACTTCTGTAGTTTTTGCGTCGTCCCCTACACGCGCGGGCGCGAACGCTCCCGCGACCCCCTCGGTATTGTCCGGGAAGCCGCAGCCGCCGTCGATCGGGGACACAAACAAGTCACTCTCCTTGGTCAGAACGTCAATTCGTATCGATTCGACAACTGGGACTTTGCCAAACTCATTACGGCAGTGGCGGATGTGCCGGGCCTCGAACGGGTGCGATTTACGTCTCCGCATCCGAAGGATTTTCCTCCGGCACTGTTGGATGCCGTCGCCGGACATCCGAACATCTGCAAGCACATCCATTTGCCGCTACAGTCCGGCAATGACCGCATTCTTGGTCTGATGAACCGGACGTACACGACCCGAGAGTACTTTACGCTCGTGGAGGCGATTCGCCGGCGCCACCATGGCATCGCCCTTTCAACTGACATCATCTGCGGGTTTTGTTCCGAAACTGAAACCGAGTTCATGGACACATACCATGCAGTAGAGTACGTTGGATTTCACATGGCCTACGTTTTCACCTATTCCGAACGGAAAAACACGATTGCTGCCCGTAAGTATTCCGACGACGTGCCGGCGCCAGTTAAATCAGAGCGGGTAACCCGGGTTGTTGACCTTCAGAAAAGGGTGTCTACCCGATTGAATAGTCGGATGGTGGGCAGTACCGTGGACGTCATGGTCGAAGGAGATTCGAAAAGATCGACCGATCAATGGATGGGAAAAACCGACGCGAATATTACCGTAGTGTGGAACAAATCGGGAGAAAGACTCATTCCCGGTTCGATTGTACCGGTTGCTATATCGAGTTCGACTGCCACGACCCTCTTCGGCCCCCGTTCATCCCGTCACGACGCGCGCTCCCAATAGACCATACGTTCCTTCATTCCCGTCACTGGAGGCGCCGCAACTAATCAATGAACAAGTTTGCTCACCGCATGTACCTTCATGTCAAATTTCCGACTCTTTCGGATGACCCTGCCTTTGGCTTGACGTCTTGAGCAATTCGTCTATTTGCAGCATTCAATCGGCATTGATCTCGCCGCTGGACATCGGTATGCATTGATAGTATATATAATTCATTAAGTTACGATAAACACTTCATCCGAAGAAGACGGTTGGCCGTACTCCAGCCAAATCCATTCCTGCGTTCCCATTTCATCTCAATTGGCAAAGACTCGATCCATATGGAGGGCACAAAGTTTGCTCCCGTAAGACCTGCCTTGTTTATTGATCATGTCCAACCTTCCGACACGTAGAGGCCCTCATGAATAAGGATCAAATGCGAGCTGAGGCACAGGGACAGGACAAGGGGGTCAGCCTCGAGACGCTGATAGCCGTCGGAGTGTTTGGGTGGCTCGCGTTGGGCGTCGTGATGATGGGCCTCGGCATCTGGTAGTTCCCGACTCGCTCTCACACCTTCACCAAATGCTCTGGAACATCGTTCGTTTCACATTCGGAGGAACACCAACATGCACTCTACTCGAACGAAATCGGCAGCTCGTCTGCTCATCATTGTCCCTGTGATCATCGTCGCCGTTCTGCTGAATGAGGGCTGCTCCACACATTCCTCGCGAGCGACCGATTCCCCAACGCATCCAACTGTCTATTTCGATGAAGTGGCCGATTGGTCTTTCGAGGCGTCGCATCCGGCAACGATCAGTTCCGGCACGATCGCACAGATTCTGCAAGGCATCTATGTCCGTGAACCCCGTTCCGCGACTAGTTCCGCGGATGGCAGCAAACCGATGAAAGCGTTCAGCGATGAGGATGTGAAGTCCCTTGCTCCCCTGCTAGCCCAAAAGTTGTCCCAAGCGAAACCCGAATACGTGGTCGCTTTTCGTCTATCCTCATCGGCAGGGTCAGGTTCTGAACCCACCGCGGGCACTCTCTACGTGCAGAACGAGCAGCTCTACTTGACGTTGATCTCCTATCAAGGAAGCCTTACCAGGGGTGAGTCTTCCATGTTCAACCAAGACCGTCCCGCTCGCACTATCACATTTGAACCGCAATCAGCCGGGCACATCGAAAAGGCCCCCCCCTCCGTCGCCTTGGGCCAGCATGACCTCACCATGGTGGCAATTGATTATACGAGGATGGATCAATCTACGGATGGCGCACCAAAGGTTGTACAAGCGATGAAGCAACCAGAACCGGTCATGATCGCAAGAAATGCAGGAGATCCGCCGATGGCCCCGGAGACCCAGGAGACCCAGGAGATCCAGGAGGCGCCGGATCAGGAAATGGTGACCAAGAAAGAGCAGGAATTGAAGGATGCGCAACAGTCCCTCACGCGCAAGGATGCCAAGATCAATTCGCTTCGGCGTGACCTCGAGTCCATGCGCCAGCAGTTGGAAGCAAAAGACAAGGAATTGCGAAGCGTGAAAGCGAAGCAGGCCTCGGCCAAGCGCGAAAAAAGACGCACCGCCGAAGTCGTCATCCGCTAATCCGGATTTAGTCCGGACTATTGATGAAGATTCGCAAGGAAACCACAAAGACGCGGTTGACCATCTTCGAGAATCGGCGAACTATCCCACATCGATCAATTCGGGTTTCAGCAAGACCACTTCCCGAGACAGCGGCTGCCGAAAGATCATCCGGCAATAACAGGCATATGTGACATACGTATCCTGCAAACAATAGAGACCGATCTCTCTGCTCATTCCCTGTTCCCACATGGCTCCGACCTGAGCCCCGCTTCCAGACTTTGTTTCGACACTCAGCGCGCGGGCGAGCACATCGAGCTTTACCCAACCACGATTGTCCCAATTGCTCCACACAGCCATCGTATCGAACACCGGCTCTACTCTGAACTTCGCCAGGTTGATCTCAAAGGCAGGCTTCACTTGATGAATGACCGACCGCTTCTTGATAAAGGGTAGATCGAAGCTGAGCCCGTTATGGGTGATAAATAGAGTCGGACGGACTTGTCCCAGATGACTCCAAAACAGACGAAGCAATTCCCGCTCATTGTCTCCGTACCAGGCATAAGAGCCACGGGGCTCCAAGCTATCAGACAATTCAATGACACCGATGCACACAATCCGACTATAAGTCCCATCGAAGGCACACTTGGCATACAGTTCATCATCGGCCCGCCGTTGTTCGTCCGCCGCGCTTGCTGAAAATAGATCCATGCAATCATCAGTGGACAACTGGTCACCGGGAGTGAGTTTTCCGATCAAACGAGACCATTCCTCCCTGGTCGGCTGGACTGTTTCGATGTCGAGAACGATCTTCATGAGAATCTCATCCTTTGCCGGACGATGGATGTGGACCTCACAAGATTCTAGAGGCGTTGGAGCGCGCGAAGGACCGGCTCATCGGCCGGCGGAAATCGATACTGCTGAAGCTCCTCACGACTCACCCAGCGAATCTCTGCACATTCACGAGCTTCCACCACCCCCCCGGAAATCGAGCAGCGATAGAAATGGAGTTCCACTGTTGTATCGGGATAAGAATGCTGAATGATCTCGAATGGAACCGGATTCGAGATGGTCACATCGAGTTCTTCCTGCAATTCGCGCCTGAGACAATCCTCTAACGACTCACCGATCTCGCACTTTCCGCCGGGAAATTCCCAGAACCCTGCCAAATGGACGCCGGCCTTGCGCTTGGCGATCAAATACCGTCCCTCCCGGCTGATGATCGCGGCCGCGACGCGGACGATGTTTCGCTTCTCACTTTTCATTGCCTCAACTACGAGGTTGACCATCATAGGGGTATGTCTTACACAGCGCTTTCATCGGACACAGCAGGCAATAGGGATTCCGGGCCGTGCAGACAGTCGCGCCGAAATCCATGATGGCCTGATTGAAGTCATAACATTTACCGCGTGGAATGAGATCTTCGGACAGTTTCCAAAGAAGAGTTTTTTGATTCTTGGAGTCGCCCTGTCCGATAAAGACGCGATGCAGAACCCGCATCACGTTCGTGTCCAGGATGGGCGCGGCTTCCTTGAATGCAAACGAACGGATGGCTCCTGCGGTATACCTCCCGATTCCCTTGAAGGACAATAGTTGTTCGGCCTTCTTCGGCAGAGTACCGCCATAACGAACCATCGTTTCACAAGCGATGCTGTGCAACCGTTCCGGACGGATATTGTAGCCCAATGGATACCATGTCTTGCGCACGTCCTCGACCGGTGTTGCGGCAAGTTCCTTGAAGCCCGGATAACGGTCAAGAAACTCCTGATACTTGGGGATTACCCGGTCGACTTGGGTTTGTTGGAGCATCACCTCCGATACGAGAATGTGATAGGGATCAGAGGTCTTCCGCCAAGGCAGATCTCGGCCGTTCGTCCCGTACCACTTGAGCAATCGATGCTGAAACCGACGTTTCAGCGAGGCATCAAGAGCGAAAGCCGGCGTGGATTTTCTTCCGATGCGTCGCACAACTGTCTGCGGACGAGACTTGGCGGGCATGACATCACTCGTGTTGCGGCATTCTAAGAGTCCCCTCGGTGAAAATCAAACCATGTGCCAGCATATCCCGCAGGGCTGCTCAGGGCTCCATGTTGATCGAGATGGGTCCAAACCAACGTCCCGTTCCGAACCGTGCCTGAAACTGTTCTCTATTCATGCGAACCGACTGGTTGTCCTCACGAATGATGATCGATCCGTCGTCGTTCAGCTCGACGACTGTCGTGTCGTGATCGCCGGTCTTGTACCAGTACAAGCCTGACTGAGTTGGATATCCTTCAATCCACGGCATCGAATAGTCTGCCCACCTATTCCGAGGAATATTCTGGGAAAACACCGCCCCTGATCACGATGAGTCTCGCGCGGTCAGATCATTACCAATCGGCCCCTACCCGGTCGATCACGACTTGCCTGATGACGGCATTGGGGCCGAGCGTAGCGAGAAACACGGCCGTCTCCGCGACATCGAACGGATCGATTTTCTTGCTACGCAGTATCTCCTCCCGCGATTTGTCGACCAACTCGTCGGCCACACCTGCCGGACAGATCGCGCTGACCTTGATGCCGTAAGATTGCCCTTCGTCGGCCAGGGCATGGGTCAATGCCATCACACCATATTTTGAAGCGCTATAGACCGCGGTACCTGCCCATGCCTGCACTCCGGCGACGCTGGACATATTGATGATCGTGCCACCCCCTGACTTCTGCATCTGCTTGAATCCTGCCCGGCAGCAGAAGAAGGTGCCGCGCAAATTGACATTCAGCACGTCGTCGAATGCCTGAGTGGTCGTCTGAGCCAGATGCCTACCACCGAACATGCCTGCATTATTCACCAGAATATCGAGGCGACCGTAGCGTGATACCGCTTCGGCCATCAACTGATCGACGTGTTTCTCGTTGCTCACATCCGTCTGAATGGCAATGGCTTTACCTCCGCTCTCTTGAATCTGAGCTACCGTCCGTTCACAAAGATCAAACCGTCGTGCTGCCACCACCACCTTGGCTCCCTCCAGACCAAACTGCAGCGCGATGGCTTTTCCTATGCCACTGCTGCTGCCGGTCACAATGGCCACCTTATCCATGAGACGTTTCATGCGCGACTCCTTTCCCAATTGCTTTCTCGCATCGGCCCTTCGTATCCTGGAGACGACTGCTGCGGTGCGCTGGCACGGTCGCGCCGCATTTTGCATTTTTTATGGAGCGCTAGGAGAAGAGACCGGATCGTGGGGTTATCGGACATATCGCTCGATCAACTGAAGGAACTGGTCCAAGGCCTGGTCGATGACCGCCTGAGAGAATTGCTCGGCGATCCCGACCTTGGTAAGCCCATGGGAGATGCCCTGCGCACGCGCCTGAAAGCCTCGTTGACCTCAACCGAACGACTCAGCGGCGATGAGGTCGCCGACAAACTGGGACTTCGCTGGTAACGACCATGGCTTGGTTTCGGCTGGCCTTTCGCCCTGCGGTGCTCATGGATTTGAGCGGGGTCGACCACCTGACAGTTCAGCGCCTGTTCGACAAGACCAAGTGGCTGGCCTCGAACGTCGAGAATCTGCGGCACGAACCGGTGTCGGCCGACATGCCGGCTCTCTCCAAGTACGCGGTCGGCGAATGGCGGATCTTCTATTCCATCGATCGGGTCGACAATCTGGTCGACATTCACTGCATCGCCCGTGAAACGGACATGAGGTGACCGGACCATGATGTTAATGACTCGCACGGCCGTAGAGAAACTGCGCTCCCTGATCCAAGAACATCCTGACGACCCGATCGTCCGGATCGCCGTACGTGATCTCGACGAAACGAGGCTCTCCTTTTCCATTACCCTGGACAATGTCACCCAACCGACTGACGACGTGCAGGAAATCGGCGGACTGACGATCGCGGTTGATGGTCCTAGCACTCCCCGAATGGACGGCATCACAGTCGACTATGCGGAGCCGAGCGGCTTTCGGTTTTTGCATCCGGATGAGCCGGGAACGATCAGGCTGACACGCTCGCAATTGAACTAACAGAGTGAAATGCGAGCGTGTCTGATTTTTCGGGGCGACGCAGGTCCGTGGCGTGCACCGTGGAATTACGTCGGTGGAGCGATGTCCTCGACGTGAACGGAAAATGCGCCTCGCTGCAAATCCTGAACATATCGTCTCAGCGCTTCCTTTACGACCTGAAACGCAAGATAATCCCACGGAATTTCCCCCGGATGAAATAATTTGACATCGAGGCTTTCCGTTCCGGCCTTGAAGAGAGGCTCACTCATGGTGCCGCGAAAGACGATGTAGACCTGGCTAATGTATGGCATGCTGAGCACGGAGTGCAATTTCAACGCCTGTACGATCGCGTGAGCTTCCTCGAACGTTTCACGCACAGCCGCTTGTTCTGTGCTTTCCCCGGTTTCCATAAATCCGGCAGGAAAAGTCCAGAGGCCCACCTTGGGCTCGATGGCGCGGCGGCATAGCAGAATGTCGTCTTTCCATTCCGGGATGCAACCTGCCACGATTTTCGGATTATGATAGTGAATCGTCTGGCAGCCATCGCACACGAATCGAGGAAGGTTGTCCCCCAGCGGAATCTTATGGCTGACCGCACACCCGCATTGACTACAAAATTTCATAAGTCGTCACCATGATCGCATATTCTAGAAGGCATAGCACAATCGAGCGGTTTTTTGCACCCTGCCCCCGCGGCCTCGAAACGGTTCTGATGGACGAACTTCGCGAACTTGGAGCACGCAACCCGGGCGTGACCCCCGGCGGAGTTCACTTCGAGGGATCGTGGGCCATCTGTTACCGGGCAAATCTGGAAAGTCGCGTGGCCAGCAGAATCCTATGGCAGGTCGGGGCCGCGCCATACCGGGTTGAGCAGGACATTTACGATGCCGCCCATCACCTGCCCTGGCAGTCCTGGTTTACGCCCCGTCGGACGATCAAGATCAAGGTCAACGCTCGGGATTGCCCCTTGAAGAGTCTCGACTTTGTTACCCTGCGGATCAAGGATGCCATATGCGATCGCTTGAGATTGTCGGCCGGTAGAAGACCAAACATCGATACAAAGACACCCGACATGCTGATCACCGCCTTCCTCGACCATGATCACTGCACGTTCTATCTGGACACGTCGGGCGACCCCCTTTTCAAACGCGGGTGGAGAAAGAGCGCTGCGGAAGCGCCTCTGCGGGAAAATCTTGCCGCAGGCATTCTGCGGCTGGCCGGATGGCCGAAGGAGATGACGCTGTTCGATCCCATGTGCGGGGCGGGTACTTTCGCCATTGAAGCGGCGTTAATGGCCCGGCGGATCGCTCCAGGCATCAAGCGACGGTTCGCTTTTGAAAAATTCGAGCATTTCAATGAACGCGCCTGGCGCTCATTACGCGATTCGAGTCACGCTCAACAACTCTCCATCTGTCCGGCTTCGATTGTTGCCTCCGATTGCGACAAAGAGGTCCTCGCAGCAGCCGCCGCGAATCTCAAGGCTGCGGGTGTGGGCTCCTCCGTCCATCTTACGCAAGGCGACCTTCTCAGCCAACCGGCTCCGGCCGAGGTCGGGGTGTTGCTGACCAATCCTCCGTATGGCCTTCGCGTGGGAACAGAACCGGTACTCACCTCTCTGTACCCCTGTATCGGTGACTGGTTGAAACATCGGTTCATCGGATGGACGGCCTATTTCTTCACGGCGAACATGCGTTTCCCCACGCTGCTTCGTCTGTCCCCTTCGCGTCGTGTGCCACTCTTCAATGGCGCGATCGAATGCCGTCTCTACGAATTTCGTATCGTCTCGGGCAGCATGCGAAATGCCCATCGCACAGCCAAGGACGCAGCGTCCGGCTGATCCGGTTGCCGACCTCGTCCTTGGTGTTCTCGTTCTTTCGATTCATGCCGGTGAGATCGCGCCGCCATCATCGAATGAGTCTGCGCAACCTGCACGTCTCCGCAGGGCTTGACACGATTGGAGCAGACTCTTATGTTGACCTTTGGAGGCTACCGGACGGACATACCTGCCGGCTTATGAGTGTTTCAGAAATTCCACTTGAGGAACTGGCACGCCGCACGCAATCAGACTCCACCCGTCTGATCATCGTCTCGAACCGCGAACCATACGAACATCGTCACATCAGGACCCGACTCACGTGGGAAAAAACGTCCGGGGGGCTGACCAGCGCGCTCGATCCGGTCATGCGGAGGCTGGGCGGCACGTGGATCGCCTGGGGAAGCGGAAAGGCTGATCGGGACGTCGTTGATCAGGAGATGACCGTCAACGTGCCGCCTGATGCGCCGACCTATCGATTACGACGTGTATGGTTGGAGCAAAACGAAATCAAAGGCGGGTATCTCGGTTATGCCAACCAAGTCCTCTGGCCGCTCTGCCATATCACGCTGGATCGTGTGGCCTATCGCAAAGTCTACTGGCATGCCTATCAGGGCATGAACCGGCGCTTTGCCGACACGGTGCTGGAGGAGTTGAACCGCCGGCCCGGGATCGTCTGGGTTCATGATTTTCATCTGGCCCTGGTCCCCGGGATGATCAAGGCTGCTCTTCCATGTCAGACCGTTTCCACTTTCTGGCACACGCCATGGCCTGGCGCCGACGTGTTTCGCATCTGTCCAGAGCGGCGTGAATTGATCATCTCGATGCTGGCCAGCGATATCCTGACTTTCCAGACAGCCGGCTTCGGACGGGCCTTTATCGAATGTGCAAGAGAATTTCTCGGCGCTGAAGTCGAAGCGACCGACCAGATGCTTCAGTATCGCGGCCACACGACCAGGGTAATGGCCAGAGCCGTCAGCGTCAACTACCCGTCCCTCAACGAACACGCACAATCTCCTTCGATCGATCGTGTCATGAGCGATCTCAAGAGGCTGCATGTCTTTCATCCAGACGTGCGCATCGGGCTGGGAGTGGATCGATTGGATTATACGAAAGGATTGCTCAAACGCTTCTGGTCCATCGACGCGTTTTTTGAGCAGTACCCGCATTACCGGGGACGGTTTACATTTGTCCAGATCGCCGTACCGACGCGCGGGGACGTGGAAGCCTATCGGCAGTACCGGGAATTGATTCGCGCGACGGTGGATGAGATCAACAAGCGCTACGGATTCGCTTCCAGTCTCGGCAGCATCAGCGCGAGCCGGTGGCGCCCGATCGAGTTGCGGGAAGGCCGCATCGGTATCGATACGTTGGCGGCCTATTACCGGATGGCCGATCTGGCGCTTGTCAGTTCGGTATACGATGGGATGAATCTTGTGGCTAAAGAATATGTCTCCTGCCAGGTGGATCACAAAGGTGTGCTGCTGGTCAGTCAAATGGCCGGGGCCGCGGAAGAACTGACCGATGCGCTTGTGATCAATCCGTACGATGTGGAGGGTGTTGCCGACAGCATGCGAGAGGCGCTGGAGATGCCGGTGGAAGCTCGCCATGAGCGGATGCGGCGCATGCGCTCTTATCTGGAAGCACACGATATCCGTGCCTGGGCGGATGACTGTTTACGGGATGCAGGCATGTTGCCTGCCCATGAGATTGGCAAAGAGTGGTAGGGCTACCTCGGTACCTCCTGTCGTTTTGCCTTTCCCTCGCTCTCCTCTGCATCCTATTTGTAGTCCCCACCGGGTGCCACTTGCTACGGACATCAAGTTCGCCCAGCCCACACCAGGCCCCTGCGAACTATTCTCTCCGACCATCCGTCATTGAACGCCTCCATCGATTGACCCAACCCGACCGGTCGCGGTATCTCGGGCAGCAGGAGGCCACGGTCTTGCACCGATCGGCCGAAGCGTCCACCAAACCCGCTCATTACAAGCCGGCTTTGCTCATGCAAATTCTCAGTGATCCATGGCCTCACCTTATCACACTCGAGCGGCACAGTTTGCTGGCGGCTGACATGGCGGAAGGGGGCATCGAAGGCCTGCCCGCTGTGGTCGATATTCTGGAAGCCGGTTTGGACCGCACCGCCGCGTCGTTCTGGCCCCTGGCGTTTCCCACCTCCATGAACGGCGATGACTTGCTCCTCTTTTTCACCGATGCGCTTCAACAAGCCTACGAGGATCGAGAAAAAGCCTTGCGAAATCTGACGCCGGATGACCGGCTGTTTCTCTTTACCCAAGCGGCCGTGATCGTCGATCAATTCAGCCCGCATAAGACTGAACTGACCGTTTCAGATGAAGCGCTAAAGAAAAAGGAGCGTGAATTCGCTCGCCTGCTCGTTGAGCGGCTGGACTACGCCAGTCTCATTACCGCTGCGCAACGATTGACTCGACTGGGCAATGAACACTTTCTTCGCCGGCTCGCCGTCGCCTTCAGCAACCGCCGTCCTATCCCCACTTCTATTCTCGGTGTCACGGGTGATGTACTGTTCGCTCGCGAGACCTCATACGGACTGGTCATCATTGGCGGCAGCGGACCGAACGGCTATGATCTCGATGCACGGTTCAGCGTCGTCATCGATCTCGGCGGCGCTGACGTGTACCGAGGATCCATCGGAGCCAGTCAGAATACCGATCTCGGCAATAGCGTCGTGATCGACCTCGGTGGCAACGACACCTATGAGGCGTCATCGATGGGACTCGCCACCGGAAGGGCCGGGGTCGGAGTCGTGATAGACCTGGCGGGCGACGATGTGTACCAACTGGCTCCGGGGTCCGGTGGCGCCGGATTTGCCGGTCTCGGCATTCTCTATGACGGACAGGGCAACGACCGTTACCTTGGTACCCGGTTTACTCAAGGCGCGGCCTTCGGAGGGTTGGGACTTCTGATCGACGGCTCCGGAGACGATCAGTACACCAGCCATGGCTATGCGATCGGGTTGGGGGCACCTCTTGGCGTAGGCGTCGTCATCGATATTTCAGGGAACGATTCGTACCGGTGCGGAAGTCGCTATCCGAGCAGTTACAACAATGTCGATGCGCCCGACGCGCGACCGGCTGACCCTAAGTTTCAGTACGACTGTTTCGGACTCGGGGCCGGAGTGGGCGCCCGAGTATTGAGCCGGCAGGATCCGAATCGCCTGTATAACCTGGCCGGCGGCTGGGGACTCCTGCTCGATCTGGCCGGGAACGATACGTACGACAGCGCAAATTTCTCACAGGGGCTCGGTTATTTCTTTGGAATCGGTTCCAAGCTTGACCTCGCCGGCACCGATTCTCACGGCGCCGCCCGCTATGGGCACGGGGCCGCCGCGCACTCCGGCGTGGGATTGTTTATCGATGGGAACGGGGTTGATCGGTATCAGTCGTCCGGGCCATTTTATAATGGAGCAGGGGCCTGGGACTCAAGCGTCGCCCTTCTCATTGATGCTGGAGAAAGCAAGGATGTGTACGACTTCTCAAAAACGACTGGATTGGGCATCGCCGATCAGGGAGGGTGGGCCGCCTTCGTTGATGAAGGAGGGAACGATCGTTATGTCGCCCAGCAGGGGCTCGGAATGGGACTCAACACAAGCACAGCCTGCTTCATCGACGTGACCGGCATGGATGAGTATGAGGCGGGCTCATCTAGCACGATCACCAATGGCAGGAGGAACAAGACAGCCTTCACCGAAGGGGACCTCGGTCTGTTTCTCGACAGGTAACCGGAATGCCTTTTTTCTCCCCGGTAATTTCTTGCCTGCGTGGTCCAAGTGGCCATCTGTGATCCGCATCCTCGCATTCTCATGAACTGTAGAGGCGTTGATCACACCGCGCCATAGCACATCACCCCATCCATATCTGGTTCCTAACGCTTGACTCGGTACTGCCCATGGCTATCTTGGACAGGGAATGGTTCGCACTTCTCTATTTGTTTCTCGGGAACACAACCCGGGGCTGCGTTGACGGAGGGACACCATGACCGAAACTACATTGATTGCTAATCTACCTGTGTTGCCGGTGAAGCGAACGGTGCTGTTTCCCGGCATCCTGATGCCCTTGACCGTCGGTCGGCGTCTGTCGGTCGCGGCAGTGGAGGCCGCGCTTAAGACCGAAGACAAGACGATCTTGGTGGTCGCACAGCGCGACGCCCAGACGGATGAGCCGACCCTGGAAGACCTCCACTCGATCGGAACGAAGGCCGTCATTAAGCAGACCGCTCGGGGTCCCGAGGGACAATTGAATGTTCTCATCCAGGGTCTCGAACGCGTGGTTCTGTTGAAGCTGGAGGCTAACGAGCCCTATTTACTTGCCCGCGCGCGACAACTTTTTGCTCCCACCGACACCGGAAGAGAGGTCGACGCGCTGCATCGTGCAATCCTGGATATTGTCGCCGACCTTCCCAAGTTGATTCAGACACCCGGTATCCAGGAGGCAACCGTCGCGCTTGGAGCTGAGAACGATCCGGTCACGCTGGCGTACCGGATCGCTTCCTTGTTGAATCTCACGCTGGATGAGGAACAACAATTATTGGAATCTTCTTCCCGTGTCGATATCCTGCGCAGTTTGTACGCGGCGCTTTCCAGAGAGGTCCAGATCCTCCAGTTGCGCGACAAGATTGCCAGCGACGCCCGGGAAAAAATCGGCAAGAGTCAGCGCGAGTACATCCTGCGTGAACAACTGAAAGCCATCCAGGACGAACTGGGTGAAACACACAGCGAAGGGGGCGAAGTCGATTCGCTGAAAAAGCAAATCGAGGAGGCAGATCTTCCGGACCATGTGCGCAAAGAGGCCCAGCGTGAGCTGGGACGGTTGGGGAAAACGCCTCCCAGTTCTCCGGAGCATCAGGTGTTGCGCAGCTATCTGGAGCTCGTGTTAGAGCTCCCCTGGAAGAAGGCGTCCGAAGATCATCTCGACTTATCACGGGTGCGGGAGGTATTGGACGAGGATCACTACGGTATCAAGGAAGTCAAGGAACGGATTGTCGAGCATCTGGCCGTGCTCAAGCTCAACCCACAGGCCAAGGCGCCGATCCTCTGCCTCGTCGGTCCTCCTGGCGTCGGAAAGACGAGCCTGGGTCAGTCGATCGCTCGGGCGATGGGCCGCAATTTCGAACGGTTCAGTCTCGGAGGCCTCCATGATGAGGCTGAATTACGGGGCCATCGTCGTACCTATGTTGGGGCGCTCCCCGGACGGATCGTGCAAGCCGTCCGCCGAGCCGGAGTCAACAACCCCGTCCTCATGTTGGACGAGGTTGATAAACTTGGCCGTGATTTTCGGGGAGATCCAGCAGCTGCATTGCTGGAAATTCTTGATCCGGCACAGAACCATACGTTCCGCGACCACTATCTGGATTTGCCGTTCGATTTGTCTAAGGTGTTCTTCATCACGACGGCGAATACTTTGGATACGATCTCACAACCCTTGCTGGACAGGATGGAGATCATCCGATTGAACGGATACAGTGAAAAAGAGAAGCGCGAGATCGCCGTGCGATACTTGTGGCCGCGACGACTTGCTGAGGCCGGACTAAAGGCCGACCAGGTGGACTTACCTCATGCGGTGATCGAACATATTATCAGCCGATACACACGTGAAGCCGGCGTCCGCCAACTCGAACAGATGCTGGGACGCCTGACGCGAAAAATCGCGATGCGATTTGCCGAATCGCCTGAAGGAACCTCTTCAAGGTCCGCCAGCATTCACCAGGAGCAGCTGGATGACTGGCTCGGGCAGGAACGATTCATGCCTGAAGAGGCCAGGAAGCTCCTGCCGCCGGGAGTGGCCACAGGCCTCGCCTGGACCCCGGTTGGCGGTGACGTGCTGTACATCGAGACGACGTTGCTTCCCGGTAGCCATGATCTGATGTTGACGGGCCAGCTTGGAGACGTCATGCAGGAATCGGCGCGCGCCGCACGCAGCTATCTCTGGAGTCATGCGGAAACGATGGGACTCGATATCTCGCGTTTCAAACGAAACGGCGTACACATTCACATCCCTTCGGGGGCTATTCCGAAGGACGGACCATCGGCCGGTATCACCATGGCCGCGGCATTAGCCTCGGTCTATGTCGGGAAACCGGTTCGCACGGACACGGCGATGACCGGTGAGATCAGTCTCAGCGGACTGGTGTTGCCGGTGGGAGGGATCAAGGAAAAGGTGCTGGCTGCTCACCGGGCCGGCTTGAAACGAATCATTCTGCCGAAGTCCAATGAAAAGGACCTGAAGGAAATTCCTGAAGAAGTTCGACAGGGCCTGCAGTTCATTCTGGTGCAAACAGTTCATGAGGTCCTACAGTCGGCCTTTGGGTCAGACCCGGATCGCGGGGCGGAACCGCAAAATCCGATGGACCAATCCGTTCCAAAGGTCACGGCAGCCACGCCGTAAACACAGATCGTTTCCGCTCACCATCTGTTCGATCCCTGATGCAATAGGCGCAGGGACGATTGATGGTGGGCGGCAGCGATATACCTATGGTACAGTGTTTCGTACCTGCTTTGTGCCATCTCGGGGAGGCCACCATGTCGCAACCACTACACATTGGGCCGATTACGAAGGTCGTGAAGACGCAGGAAGAGTGGATGAAGATTCTGACGCCGGAGCGATTTGACGTCCTGCGCCATGAAGGGACCGAACCACCCTTCAAAAATTCGTTGCACGACAACAAGGCGCCTGGGGTGTATCAATGCGCCGGGTGCGAGCTGCCTCTGTTTTCCTCCGAACACAAGTTCGACAGCGGCACCGGTTGGCCAAGCTTCTGGCAACCGATCGCCCCGCAGGTGGTCGCGACCAGGACGGATTTCAAGTTGATTTTTCCACGGACCGAAGTGCACTGCGCCCGATGCGATGGACACCAGGGACATGTCTTCAAGGACGGCCCCCGGCCGACGGGTTTGCGCTATTGCATCAATTCAGCGGCCCTGACCTTCGTTGCCTCGTGACGGCGCCGGTTCAACCTTCCAGCGATGGTAGTCCATTCTGATGGCAGACTTTCTCTTCAGTTTGTTTGACTTAGTCCCCATGAAACCCTAGAGTGGAACCGCTGCATATCTCCATGCTCAACACACGGTCTTTGCGCTCACTGTTACTGTCGACTCTGCTTGCCGGCTGCTCCGCACAGACCGATGCGGTCTCTCAACACATTAATGCCTGCCTGCTGGTCACGGAAGCCGAAGTCGAGATTGCCATTGGAACACCGGTAACGGCGCCGGAAAAAAGAAGTAATACCCAGTGCCTGTATCACGCCAAGGCGAATCCGGACGACACAGTGGTGGTAGAAATCGACCAGAACACCGGAAAACAGAAGAAAGGCCAATTCAACGATGAACGTCTGAAAACGAAGGGGACTCTCATTTCAGGTATCGGTGACGGCGCGTTCACTCTTCCCTCTCCGCTGGGCGGCATTCAGCTGACATTCATGAAGGGCGATGCCCTCGTCACCCTTACCCTCACATCCGCTCGCCACGGAACACCATTCGAAGCCCTAACCAATTTAGCCAAATCAGCCGCACATCGACTCGCGGCTCAGTTGCCGCTCGGCGACGTCTCGCCCGAGGCAGTGGCGGCGGCTCTGCCCGCACCGAAATGGACGGGTGACTGGTATGGATGCATACCGATCGGACTTCTCAATGCCAAAGGGCACCTGAGTCTCACCGACTCCGGCGACTGGTCCCTCACGACGGCCGTAATCGCGCCGGGCATGTTGACCGCGACTCGTGGACATTGGCAAGTGGATTCCTTTCAAGATATTCTTCATGGCACGTACCAGTTGGCCGGCAAAGAGATCTTTTCCACGACCGGCATTCTCAACGTCAAATGGAATAGGGTCCCCAAGGGGCAGTCCCCGACCCGTTTCGATGCCACCCTCTATAAGTCACTGACCGGTATTCCCCACAAAATTGCCGTCAAACGGCTTCCGCCGGTCGAACCGGGGATGGTCGGCACGTGGGAAGGCTCAGCAAGGTTCGTGGACCATCAGGAGGAGTTTGTCTGGACCATCACGCCAGGCAACGTTTCGGAGTTTTACAAGTCGGTACTGTGGACAGGTCGTATCGAACACGATGGAGATTCATTGCGTCTGGTCGTCGTTCCGACCAAGACCGCCCCGTTTCAATTCAAAGTTGTGAATGGAGAAGCGCTGGATTTGACCGATAGTGAGGGTACCGTGTCCCAATGGAACCGCAAACACAGCCGGCTCGCACGGTGCTGAGAGGTACTTTCACGACGCTCCAGGAGGATACCACATGAAGATTCTATTTCTGACCGTGCTTCTTGCTGTTGCTCCCGCATCCCTATGGGCAGGCGAAACCAAATCAAAGGATCAGGGTGGGTTCGACTTTGATCAGCCGTTCGACGAGGCGATGGCAAACGGTGCGCTCCGGTCCCTTCTGAATCGCGCTCTTGATGTCATTGAAGATCATGTGGAGATGAGAGGCAAACTGCGACGTGGCGCTCAAACCGGCGAAGAGGAAGGTCGGCTGGAATTGCGGATATACCCGCGTGGAAAGTCACGGTCGGGCCATCACGTCACCGCCGAGGGATGGTTTCGATTTTCTCCTGGTCCGTCGAACAATGAAATGACCTTCGGATTCAGATCATCAAAGGACCCCGTTGACCGGTCCGATGCACCGGAAATTTTGTAGTATTACGATGCCTGCACGCTTCGCTCCCCGCTCCCCCTAGACCCTCTCCCAACCGGGGGCGAGCCGATGAGTGGTGAAAGCACTAGAAGGAGAGTCCTACGCCTCCGGCTACAATGTGAGTGCGAAACGGGAGCGAAAACGATGGTCCTGCCGATCCATTCGGAAATTCACTCTCCCATTTATAGTTCGCGACAAAGTACTTGTATTCGCTGAAGAGGAAGACTCGGTCACCGACGTTCACCCGTAACCCGCCGATGAATTGATAGGCGAATGCTCCGTCTGCCGCATTCTCGTTGATGGCTCCTATCGAACTGTTTTGTACGTTCAGACCCCGGGCGAACCCCCCGGAGAGTCCCGCGCCTATTCCTGCATAGGGTTGCACGACGTCTCCTGGGTATCGAACCATGAGGTTGGCCATGGCATTAATCACATTCAATCGAAAATCCGCTTGCCGAGTGACGCCGCCTGATGTCGTCTGTGGCGCTTCCACTTGGGCATTGAACCCTGTCAACTCGGCCTCAACTCCAACGATGCGATTCGTGAATGCAGGATACACTCCCACTTTGAGGCTCCCGCCCAATCCCCCTCCGACGTCCGTATTGGGGAAGGAATCATTCTCGAACTTGAGCGGGCGGTTGCTGGGAAAGTTCCCCAGTATAGAGAGTCCCATATAGATTTCGGTCCGCTCCTTCGAGGAAGGTGCAGCGCTTGACTTCTCGGCTTCCTGGCGCGCCGGTTCAGATTGTTCGGTGGCCCCCATGGCGGGGTACGCCGAGATCATGAAGAATCCCGCGGCCGCTAAGCTGGAGAGACGTCCCAAGTGCCACATCGATTTACCTCCTGGCTGTTCACATGAATTATGAGAATGTGTCGTGATTCACCTCTACCATGGATTTACCGCGGCTCAAAAGAATTTGCGTAGTTCTTGCTTGCGCCTGAAGAAAGAGCAGCCGGCCGCCAGATGAGTGCGGTCTTCCGTGCTAGAGCTTTCCGAAACAACAGAAGCGTTCCGGCTCTCTGGATGGATGATGAATGGGAGTCTAGGAGGAATTCGCCATCAACTGCTGGATCTTGGCGACAAGTAATTTCTGAGTGTAGGGCTTGCGGAGGAACCAGCTGCCCATCACGCCCTGAAAATTGCTCTGTGACACGACACCGGACACGAAAAGGATCGGAAGGCGCGGACGAATGAGCCGGATACGGTGGGCGACGATGGGGCCGGACATGCGCGGCATGACAATGTCGATCACAAGAAGCGCGATGCGATCGGCATGGGCATCGAATAACTCCAGTGCCGCCTCTCCCGTAGAGGCGCGCAAAACGGAATACCCGTGGAGTTCGAGCATGCAGCTCGTTAAGTCACAAACCGCCTCTTCGTCATCCACGACCAGAATGAACAGAGGGGGTGGCAGTTCTTGATAGTGGTGACAAGATGGATGATGCGAGGCCGACATGCCGCCTCTCGTATCGATGGCTGCCTAAAGGCAGCATCGGAGATGCGGGAGGTCAAAAACTGGAAAGAGACCTGCTTCGGCGACCAGAATCCCCAGGACAGACGGATGGCAAACACGTTTTTCGACGCGTCTCAGGATGGGCAGAACTTGATGGTGGAGCAGACTATAGGTTCCGCCAAGGCTATGGAAGAATCGCGATAATTCTGACTGGACCTCCGGACCCACCCTTGATTTTCATCGGTAGGGCGATAAGCGTGGCGCCGGAGGCAGGAAGCCGATCCAGATAGGCGATATTTTCGAGCCCATACTTTCCAGCGCCGTTGATCACTTGATGCACGGCAAACTCTCGCGATGGTCCATAGTCGATGCTTGCCGTATCGATCCCGATTCCATCGACCCTCCGTTCGCGGATGAGAAATTCCGCTGCTTCTACTGAAAATCCCGGGAAATGTAATGTGGTTGCGTCGCCGGGAGTCGCACTCCCCAGATACTTGCTCGCATCGGACCAAAACCGGCCCCATCCCGTATACATGATGACAATGGCGCCGTCCGGTATCCGACCGTACCGAAGTTCCCAGGAATGCAGGTCCTCCACACTGAGGCGATAGTCGGATTGTTGCGCACAGGGA
>JBEVJJ010000070.1:0-8537 GCA_040510255.1 Nitrospiraceae bacterium
GAAGCTCTTTGAGGTGTGGGGCAGCGCCATTGAGTCCCTGATGCGCGCTGGTCAGTGGACGGTACTCGAAAGTGTCCTGACAATGTTGCAGGACACCGCGGCCGTGAGGCCAGATTTGTCTCCCGACCATGCCAGACAATTGGCGGGTATGCTGGACGGATTAGGACGTCCAGAGCATATCAAGTTTATTGAATCCTATTTGAACAAGAGCCAGAAACCTCAGACTGAAGGGCTCCTAACAGTCCTTCTCATGATGAAAAAAGAGCATGTGCCCTCACTCTGTTCGCTGCTGGCTAATGTGGATTCTCCCGCGTGCCAATCCATCGTGGTCGAAGCTCTCTTCCACGTGGCGAAAGACAATGCCGATCCGGTCGTGCGAGGACTTTCCGACAGGCGACCTGCTTACGTCCGTAATCTCCTGACACTGATCGGGCGATGGGCTGATCCCCGACTCGGTGACGCGGTTGAAAAAACCCTGCGACATTCCGACGCCCAGGTTCGCAAAGAAGCCTTGAGACTCTTGGCCATCCTGCGGCCGTCGGGCAACGCCTCGAAGTGGGTATCGCTACTGAGTGATGCCGACGAAACGGTTCGTCTTACCGCGATGAAGCTATTAGGGAATGGCCACTACACCACCTCGTTTTCACACTGGTCGTCCTTCGTGACCGGAGAGGATTTCAACGATCGCTCCTCGGCAGAAAAGCGAGCCATTTTTCAGGCCATGCGGCATACGGCTGCGGATGAATCGGTTCCATACTGGCAGACGCTGTTGACGGAATGGTCATGGACCAATCGCAGGAAAAAAGAGGAACTGGCCCTCTTGGCGGCGGAATCACTCGGTAAACTGGCAACACCCGCCGCCATCTCCGCACTTGAGCTGGGTCAGAAAAAAGGAAGTGCAGCGGTCAAGCAAGCCTGCGGTATCGCATTGTCCTCGGCTGCTCGACAACTGCGTACAAAAACACCCTTTGCAGCAAACTCCTAGGGAACACCATCCTTGAGAGACCAAACCTCCGTACCCGCTCCGTCCCCTGCCCCGGAAGACGACACTCATTTGATCTTCACTCACGAAAAATCCTTGGCCAACAAGATCGCCAAGGGTTCCGAAGCAGGCGACATTCTGAATCAGCAGTTGGCGATGCTGGGCATCCAGTTGATCACGCAACTGAACGTGCTCATCAAGACTTCTCGAATTCATGGCCGGACAAACGCGGCGCTCGATAAACCGGTCGAATCCATGTTGACGTTGATCAAAACGCTCGCGGCGGATCACCCCGTCGTCCTGCGCCTGCAGAACGACTTTCTGTTCTTGGGTGATAGCCATTTGAAAATGAGTTCCCAACAAATGGCAGTCTTTACCAGCATCATCGAGGTGCTGAACAAGTGGAAAGTGGGGGGGATCGCCTTCTCTGCGACGGTCGAATCCAAAGATCTGAGAGAATTTGCCTACCTGTTCGTCACCCTCGATCCGGAGACGAATACCCTCGAGGATCTCCAACAGGAAATGATCGCACAGGCCGTAGCCGGTATAGAACTGGAGCATCCTCGTCAGCTTCGCGTGCGCGGAGGAGGTCCGGAACAGCCTCAGGAGAGCGGGGGAGGTGCGCAATCTCCATCACAGGAAAAGACTCACGCGAAGGGAGGATATGCCAAGGCCGCTGGTGCCGTTGGAGCGCTCG
The DNA here is from genome assembly GCA_040510255.1 of Nitrospiraceae bacterium. Classification (GTDB taxonomy): domain Bacteria; phylum Nitrospirota; class Nitrospiria; order Nitrospirales; family Nitrospiraceae; genus DASSBQ01. The sequence goes on from JBEVJJ010000070.1 coordinate 1,680, forward strand.
TTCAAAATGCCCGTGACGGCGGAACGTTGAGCTTTAAACAAGCGAAGCGAGCGATTCAGAACATTGTGGATCTGATGCTCCACGATGAATCCACCCTGCTCGGCTTGACCAACCTTCGCTGCCATGACCAATACACGCATAACCATTCCGTAAACGTCGCGCTACTCTCCATGGCGCTGGGCAATCGTGCCGGATACCCTAAGGTTGAGCTTGCCGATCTTGGATTGGCGGCACTTTTTCACGACGTCGGAAAATGCGCGATCTCTCTTGATATCCTGAATAAGCCTGGTGAGTTCACCAAAGAAGAGTGGGAAATCATGCGATCTCACCCGACGGAGGGTGTGTTGACACTTGTCAGATTGCGAGGACTCAGCAATGTGCCGGGACGGATGGCTGCCACTGCCTTTGAACACCATATGAACTTCGATTATTCGGGGTATCCGAAACTGAAGGTGTCCTGGACGCAAATGCTGGCCAGCCGAATTGTCACGATCGCGGATTGTTACGACGCGATGACGTCTTCACGTGTGTATCGCCGCGAACCGATGTCCCCGTCCAATGTGCTCAAAATCATGTTCGGCAAGAGCGGCCAGGCCTTCGATCCGGTGCTGCTCAAGTTGTTTGTCAATTGTGTCGGCATCGTGCCGATCGGCAGTCTTGTTCGGTTGGAGACCGGAGCATTGGCCGTCGTTCTCAAACCGGCCCAGGACAAAGCCAATGCTGAACGGCCATGGGTCAAAGTGATCAGCGACGTGGAGGGCAACCCGATTGACGATGGCCTCGATTTCGACTTGAGCGAACAGGACGCGTCAGGAAACTTTCTTCATAGCATTATCCAACTTGTGGATAATGCAGAATACCGATTCGAGACCAGCCGCTATTTCGTCTAATCTCCCCTGCCGTCGGCGACCGATCAACCTTACCGTTTGGCTTCAGGTGGCGGCCAATCCATTTCCGTCTGTCGACCACAGTAGAAACATGACAATCGATACCGCGCCCGTCGCCTGGGATTGGGCAATGAAGTGAACACGACCGGCGTGTCATCGAAGGGACATACGGGTTGCTGGTGCATCAAATGCTCGTCGGCCATCATGAGCAAAGAAGCCTCATCCCATGCGGGGGTCAGATGCTCCTGGCCAGTCAATCGGCGATGCCACCCACAGTGTTGACAGCGGACTTCAAATGTCTTGATGCGATCGCGCATCTGGGAAAGGTCGGTTACGTCCACCGGTCCCGGGCAACCATTCCGTTCACACACCAGGGGATCGTGTTGGAGCGCGCTGACGAATTGTTGATGCGAAGATTTCTGATCACTAGGAATCACGCGATCCTCCTTGAGATCAATGCTCTGTATCAGGGACTGCAATCGGAAGCTTATCGGCGTGACGTTTGCCTGTCAAATTCTGTCACATGTCCGTTGGCACTTGGCAAACATTTCAAACCAGAACGGCAATTCTCCTGGGCCCCTCTTGCCGCGTTGAACAACGAACGCCGATCAGCGGGTGAGATCACTGCACACCCGCTCACATGTCGAAGGCAGCAAACAATGCGTGACCGAGATCAGACCGTCTTTGGTAAACATGCGCGACATGCCGCAGCAGCTAGGAGGCCGTTGAGAGTGTCCTAAATCTGGACACCCCACTACCGAGTCGTTCACCTGCTTGACACAGTGCCGCACGGCCGTTATCCTCCAGGAGTTTAGCAAACTTTCGTGAAAGGAGTTGCTAGTATGCTGGTGAGTCGGATGGGCGCTGGCGGAAGGACGTGTGTCGTCGTCGCGCTTGCGTTGACAGCAGAACTTGTTTTCGGATCGTGCGGCGTCGCTGCGGACTTTAAGATGGGCGTGATCGATCCACAAGTGGTTCTCGAGAAAGCAAAAGCCGGGAAACGCGCCCTCGATGGCTTGCGGGAGTATGTATCCACACGCCAGAAGCTTCTTTCTCGCGATGAGGAGGAATTGCGAAACACCGAAAGGCAACTCAAAGAGCAGGCATCGAAATTGAGCGACACGGAGAAAAAAGACAAAGAGACCGCCTTCCGGACGAAAATCCAGGACTATCAGAAACGGGCTCAGGAATTTAATCAAGAAGTTCAATCCAAGCAGAAGGAACTCGTGGATGATTATATGAAGAAAATCGCGGCTGCCACGCAAACAGTGGCCGACAAGGGCGGATTTCAGCTCATCTTGGATAAAGGAAGCGAACAGACTGTGAAGATTGTCATATACAACAAAGAGGCCATCGACTTGACCGAGCAAGTGATCAAGGAATTTGATCGAGTCAATAAGTAACGCCTCTGCACCTACCGGTTGAAAATATCGCGCCGAATCGTGTCCATTAACTGCTCGAATATCGGCACCTTCCCCTCAATCGACCGACTGACCAAATCTATCCGCCGGGCATCACTGGTACCCAATCCCAGCCCGGCGGCATGCGCGATGAGGCGCTGATCTTCAATCCGTTTGCCCCGCAGCTTTGGCCACGCCCCATAGGACCGAAGCAACGCAATTGCGACGAGGTCGATTGCTACCCGATCCCCGCTCAGCACAAGTACATCGGTTGAGGCCGGGGTTCCACTCGTCGGGCCGCCTGCAATCATGATCGTCGTTCCATCTGCGATCGTCAGGTGGGGATGCACTGCCAAATTCAATTCGGCAATCCGTTCATGCCACGATCCCGACAAGAACGTGACTGACGGCCTGTACCGAGGGTGGATGACACCGACCACATTCTTAAGGCCACATGAGTACTCCGCAAAACGATGGGTTTTGATCACCGGCATATTAATGACAATATCCGCTTCGTACACGGGCTTGGACAGATAGTACCGTTTGAGAACACTAGCCAGTGGAGGCTCGACACATACCCATGGCTGCTCCTCTACCGCCATGACAGTTGCGCCGGCACGTTCGGCTGCAGCCTGAATTCCCGTGGCACGTAGGTTTTCTGATGTAGGCATTCTGATGATGCCGGAACCATCGCCGACGATAATGTCGGCCGCACCTGCCTTGTTCACTATTTCAACAGCAGCCTCGATAACGGAGGGATTCGTGGTTGATGGGGGAGGCCTGTTATTCAAGACGTTGGGTTTGATCATGACCCGCTTGCCAGCTGATTTCAGCTGCTCGACCCCTCCGAGGAGATCGAGCCCGGCTTGAAGCATGGTACGTGGATCTTTGCCATGGACGATTGCGACGACCGATTTCCCATTCCTGATGAACGGATTCGCGGGGAGCGCTTTGGTCGGAACGATCGAACCCTGTGGATCGAAGAGCAGATGGCCTAAGATGGATCGTGGAGACCGAAGGAACGCGGGCAGCAGAGTGGCCCCAAAAACAAGGTGGGACAATAACTCACGCCTCGACGGCTCCATGCACTACGTCTTACCTCCCGATTCAAGAGGGTAATTGGCTTCACGCCAGGCTCTGATCCCGCCATCCATTGAGATGACGTGGCGATAGCCCATCTGTTGCAAACTGTCTGCCGCTAAGACGGAGCGATAGCCTCCTCCGCAGTAAAGAATGATCGATGCTTCTTTATCGGGAATGAGAGATTCGATATCGCGCTCGATAATTCCTCTTCCTACATGAGCAGCTCCCTTGGCATGATCCTTTTCATATTCGTTGTCTTCTCGGACATCAATGAAGTGGAACTTCACGCCGCGATCGAGTTTGTCCTTTACGTCGACAACGGAACATTCCTGCACGCGTTGCTTCGCCTGTTCAACCAGCTTCAAGAATCCTGGATTATGTCTCACAGGTCCTCCTGGGCAAACAGAGGTATTTGTTCAGCATGGGGACGGCGAAACGTGCGAGGGATTTCTCCCCGCCCCTCACTATCCTCGTTGGAAAAACCGGTCCGTCGTTTGCTCACCTCAAAAAGACGTTTGATCAGATGCCCATAGATACCTGTTCCATGGTGCCGATCAAAAAAGGCGGCTTCCGACAACTTACCGTCACGAACCTCCCTTATGCGATTGATAATTTTGTGAATTCGATCGGGGAACATCTGCGTCATTCGTTCAAGGAATACCTGTTCGACGCTTCCGGGCAAGCGTAGAACACCGGAGGTGGCCGACGTTGCGCCTGCCGTCCTGGCACGCGCGAGCAACTCCGGAATATCTTGTTCATTAAGCCCGGGAATAATCGGCGCAATCGAGATCCCGGTGGGAATCCCCGCGTCGGAGAGCGCCCGAAGAGTTTCAAGCCTCTTCGTGGACGAGGGCGCCTGAGGCTCAATCTTCCTCGCCATATCATCATCGGCAAACGGAATACTGAAATAAACTCGGATCCATGTATCTGGACACATTGCGGTCAGCACGTCGACATCACGGGCAACCAACGCGCTCTTTGTAATAATGCCGATCGGATTCCGGTATTCTGCACAGACCTCTAAGCATGCCCGAGTCAGCCTGTACTTCGTCTCGATCGGTTGATAACAATCCGTATTTCCGGAAAAAACGATCAATTCTCCCTTCCATGACGGTTTATCGAATGTCCGGCGCAGCAACAATGGCGCGTCGTGTTTGACAACCAGCTTAGACTCAAAATCCGTCCCTGCGCCGAAACCCAAAAACTCGTGCGAGGGCCTGGCATAGCAATAGGCACAGGCGTGAAAGCAGCCGCGATACGGGTTCAGACTCCAACGAAACGGCAAGTCTGGACTATCATTCCGGCTCAGAATCTCGCGGCTACTGTCAGAATAAATGTGGAGATCCAGACCTTCCGGCACAAGACGTTCACGCTGCAGCGATTCGAATCGGTTGGGCGGATTGGATGTGGTCCGCATAGGAGAGATGGTGACGTCCGCCTCATGAACTTGTCAAGACTATTGGGCTCATGGAAAAGCTCCGACTCGGTCGCGCATTCATTGACAGGTCAAAAACCAGGTGCTAGATTCCCAGCCGCTTGGTTAGGCACAAATATGCACGACCTCCGCTATTTGCGTGACAATCTTGATGCGTTCCGCGTACAACTCGGCGCGCGGGGTTTCGATGTTGCTTGGCCGGATCTCGAAAAGTCAATCGCGGAACGTCAAACGCTGACGACGCAAGTTGAACAGTATCGTCATCACCTCAAAACAGGTTCTGAACATGTTGCCAAACTGAAACGCGCGCAACAACCGGCGGACGACGCCGTGGCCACGATGAAGGCGTTGGGCGATCGCATCAAGGCACTGGAAGATGAATTACGTACCACCGAAGCACGTCTCTCAGATCTGGCTCTGCGAATTCCCAACCTCCCACATGAGTCAGTCCCAGTTGGAAGGACGGCAGATGACAACATAGAACGCAATCGATGGGGAACCGCGCCGAATCTCATAGGGACAGCTCGCACGCATCTTGAGTTGGGCGAAACGCTGGGGATCATCGATATTGACCATGCGGTAAAAATAGCGGGAGCTCGATTTGCGGTGCTCTCAGGAGCGGGCGCCAGGCTCGAACGAGCACTCATTAATTTCATGCTGGATCTGCACACCCATCAACATGGGTACCGGGAAATCCTCCCGCCGTTTCTTGCCAATAGAGCAGCCCTGACCGGTACTGGTCAGCTCCCAAAATTTGAGGAAGATTTGTTCCGTAGCGCGCAGGACGACTTATTCTTGATTCCAACGGCGGAAGTCCCCCTGACAAATCTGCATCGTGAGGAGATTCTGGAAGGAGACAAGTTACCACTGCGGTACACCGCATACTCTCCCTGCTTCCGACGCGAGGCAGGATCGTATGGTAAGGATACGAAGGGCTTGATCCGGCTTCATCAGTTCAATAAGGTGGAGCTCGTTAGCTTCTCGCATCCGGAGCGATCGTATGACGAGTTGGAACGTTTGACCTCCAACGCTGAAGCAGTTCTGCAGCAACTTGGTCTTCACTATCGTGTCGTCACGCTATGCGTAGGTGACATGGGTTTTGCGGCGGCAAAAACATATGACATTGAGGTCTGGCTTCCATCGCAGAACACTTTTCGTGAGATTTCATCCTGTAGTAACTTCGAAGCATTCCAGGCCCGGCGGTCCGGAATTCGATTCCGGTCGGATAGTGGAAGGAAAGATTCGAGAACTGAATTTGTCCATACCCTAAATGGTTCCGGTCTCGCCGTTGGCCGGACCATGGTGGCCATACTCGAACAATATCAGCAAGCTGACGGAACTGTCCGCATTCCGGAGGCCTTGCGTCCATACATGGGGGGGCTTGAGCGCATCGAAACGACATGATGGCCTATCGAAGAGACATAAGGCGCCGTCCCACCGCCCTCGCTCAGCAAGGGACCTGTTGAATCGATGAAAAGCAGACCTTGGGCTTCTACGCGAACGTGAAGTCATGTTTTATACATGATGAGCGGAGGGGTGACGGAGCGGCCGAACGTGCCGGTCTTGAAAGCCTCCGTCACCGAACGACCAAACCCCGCGAAAAAGCGCGAAACCCCGTATGAGCACTGGGGGTGCGCATCCCGTGAGGCGTACCGACCCTTACCGCTCTTTACCGTTCTTTACCGCTCCCTACCCCGCTGATTCCAGTACGGGAACCGGACGCTTTTTTTCTCTTCATTCGGTCACGATGGATTACTCGTTTGATCAGTGGGTGGACCACTTGCCCCCTCAGTAGTCGTCGTAGTACTGGTGGTGGTCGACGTTGAGCTTCTCGGACTACTTGGTTTGTTCACTGGTTTGACCACTGGTATGGCCCCTGGTTTGTTCACTGGTTTGACCACTGGTACGGCCCCTGTTTTGCTCACTGGTTTGACCAGCGGCCTGGCCGCCCTGTCCTCCAACCTTGATTACTCCCTGAATGTTGATATCGCCAGTCGTCTTGGCTGATTCCATCCTGACGATATACCGGAAATAGCCGGGATCTCGGAAACAG
>JBEVJJ010000071.1:0-25396 GCA_040510255.1 Nitrospiraceae bacterium
GGTCTGAATAAGGACATGGCGGATCGTGTTGTCAGCAATCGGCCCTATCGTGTGAAGGGCGAACTCGTCGCAAAGAATGTCATACCCAAAGAAACCTTCGACATGATCAAGGACCGAATCACCGTCAGTCCCTGACCGATTTCCTCATTGTCGCGATGCGTCATGAAGGCCGTTTGCCTCACCAGGCGAACGGCCTTCGTTTTTGCGAATCCGGCCGAGTGGCCGGGCTCAATGGTGTTTCTCGACGCGCTTCCTGGTAGAATGAGCGCACGCCGGAGGGAACCCACCACCACATGCGCCGCCTGATCCTTATTGCCAGCGTAGCAGCCATCGGACTTGCCATCGCCGGGTATGTCTTTTTCAACGGTGAACGCAAAGTGCCGGTTCGGTATCGCACCGCGGCGGTCGAACAAGGCTCTCTCATCTCGGCGGTGACTGCGACCGGCACGATCAATCCGATTACAACCGTTCAGGTCGGCAGCCAGGTCTCCGGGATGATCGAGAGCCTTCATGCTGATTTCAACTCGAAGGTCAAACGAGGTGCAGTGGTGGCACGGATTGATCCATTTCCGTACCGGGCCAGGAGGGACCAGGCGGAGGCCAATCTTGCCAATGCCAAAGCGGCCTTGATGAAGGCTCGAATAGACCTTGCCCAGCGCAAGCGAGAAGTTGATCGCGCCAGGGCCCTCATAGGGCAACAGTTCGTCTCCCAAAACGAAGTGGATGTCGCCGTGACGTCGTATGAAGGCGCCATGGCGCAACTCAAGGTCACCGAGGCGGCCGTCAAACAGGGTGGCGCGGCACTTGAAGCAGCTGAGTTGGACCTGAAATATACCGAGATCCGCTCGCCTGTGGACGGGGTGGTGATTTCCCGGCTCGTGGAAGTCGGACAGCGCATCTCCGCAAGCTTTTCGATTCCGACCTTGTTCTTGATCGCGGAAGACGTGATGAAGATGCAAGTAGACACCAACGTCAGCGAAGCCGACATCGGTGGGATCACCGAGGGAAAAGAAGCCAATTTCACGGTCGATGCGTATCCGGGGGAAAATTTCTACGGAAAAGTGCGGCAGGTACGAAACGCTCCCATCAATATTCAGAATGTCGTGACCTACGACGTCGTCGTAGAATTCGACAATCCCAACTTTCGTCTGAAACCGGGTATGACCGCGAATGTCTCCATTATCGTGGCTCACCGCGAAGGAGTGCTGACGGTACCCAATGCAGCCTTGCGTTTCATGCCGCCCGGAGCGGGTCGCGACGGCTGGTCGCCTGCCGCCCGCAGCGCGACAATGCCGGAAGGATCTCCCGAGAAGACTGCGAGTCGGGGTGATGCCGATTCGCGGCACGTCTGGACAATGAATGAGAACGACGATCCTGAACGCATGGTCGTTCACGTGGGAATTTCAGACGGGGTCCGCACTGAAATTACCTCGGCGGACCTCAAGCCGGGCGATCAACTCATTGTCGGGGTCGAATCGGTTCGCGGAGAGCGCCGATCCAATGACCTTCCTCCCGGGTTCGGATCGGGCCAACAGCGTTCGGCTCGACGCGATCGAGGTATCTAGAACTTCCCCCACTCGGTGTTGCATTGCGGTGAAGGACCGGTCCTGAATTCAGAGTCATCGCTCGGTTATGGAGGTCAATCTTCCATGAGGTTCGCATGGGTTCCCTGATTCTGTGCGATGATCTCTGGAAGGTGTATCGTGTCGGCCATGTTACCGTGCAGGCATTGCGCGGCATTAACGTGGCGATCGAACCGGGCGAATTTGTGGCGGTCATGGGAGCGTCCGGGTCAGGGAAATCGACCTTGATGAATATTCTCGGCTGTCTGGACCAGCCCAGCCGAGGTCGATACCGGTTAGACGGCTTGGACATTGCCGGTGCGGCCTCCGATATTCTCGCCGACATTCGCAACCGGCACATCGGATTCGTCTTTCAGAGCTTCAACCTCATTCCACGCACCAGTGCGCTTGAAAATGCGCAGCTCCCGCTTTTTTATCGGGGATTGTCGCTACAGGAGCAACGTGCCCAGGCCGGGTCGGCTCTGGAGCGTGTCGGGCTGGCCGGACGTGAACATCACTACCCGACGCAGTTATCCGGTGGGCAGCAACAACGGGTGGCTATTGCCCGGGCGTTGGTGGGCTCTCCCACCATCGTGTTGGCCGACGAACCTACGGGAAATTTGGACATGGAATCGAGCCGGGAGATTCTGGGCATACTCGCGCGTTTGAACAGAGATGGTATGACCATCATCATGGTGACCCACGACTCCGAAGTGGCGGCCTATGCCTCCCGCCAGCTCATGCTGCAAGACGGTCGGATACTGTTCGATCGTGCGACGACTTCACACGTGCCGGTGATGCAGTAGCCTATCGATGCCCGCCTTTATTCTGGTAACCGTCCTCACTGCCCTGAGAGTCTTGAGTCGCAATCGTTTGCGGGCCGGCCTGACCATGCTGGGAATCATGATCGGAGTGGCTGCCGTCATCGCCCTCGTCAGCATCGGTCAGGGGGCGCGTGCTGCGGTGCGTTCTCAGGTGGCCAGCATGGGTACCAATGTGATCGTGGTGCTTCCGGGTACTACGACGGTGGGCGGAGTGCGTGGCGGGCAGGGCACTGTCGTGACCCTTACCGTCAGCGACGGGCTTGAACTGAAGAAGCGCATTCCTCTCCTGGTAGACACCGGGTGGGCCAGACGCGATGTGATGCAGATCGTCAACGGCAACCGGAATTGGAACGGACCCGTCAACGGCATTTCGCCGGGTTATCTGAAGATCAGGGATTGGACCTATACCAGTGGCGGACCGTTCACTCAGGGTGATGTGGATAGCGCCGCGCGAGTCGCTCTGATCGGCCAGACCACCGTCGAGAATTTGTTCGAGGCAGGTGAGGAACCGGTGGGAGCAACGATCCGGATCAAGAACGTCCCGTTTCGAATTGTCGGGGTCCTCACGCCGAAAGGTCAATCGGCGCAAGGGTCCGATCAGGACGATGTGTTGTTCATTCCCTTCACCACGGCTGAGCGCAAGGTCTTCGGCAGCCAATTTCTCGGCGCCGTCGGCGCGCTGTTCGCGTCGACAGAGCGCCCAGAGGATCTGCCGGAGGCGGTGGATGAGATACGGGAAGTCCTCCGGGTCCGCCATCGTCTTCAACCAGAGCAACAGGACGATTTTACGATCCGCACGCAAGTTGATATCGGGAGTGTCCAGGAGGGGACGAGTCACACGTTAACCGTGATGCTCTTTGCGATCGCATCGGTATCGTTGCTGGTCGGCGGGATTGGCATCATGAACATTCTGTTGGTGTCTGTCACCGAGCGGACGCGGGAGATCGGGATTCGCATGGCGGTGGGAGCCAAGCGGGTCCATATTCTGATGCAATTCTTGATCGAAGCCGTCACGCTCAGTGTGATAGGCGGGCTGATCGGCATAGCCATTGGAGTCGTTGGAGCGCGGCTGACAACCATCGTGGCCGGCTGGCCGACCGTTATTTCAGCAGACACCCTTGTCATGGCGTTCATCTTTTCGGCCGGGGTCGGTTTGTTTTTTGGGTTGTATCCGGCCAACAAGGCAGCCCGCCTGAATCCCATTGAGGCGTTACGGTACGAATGAGTAGGCGTGCTGGTCGGCTGTCCGCAGAACTCAGCCTAGAGCGCAATCAACCTCCGCCAGCCGGTTATTTCGACACAGTGGCGGTGAAGCGTGAGAGCGGAGAGCGGCGGATGACGGAAAGAAGCGAGGGTCAGCCGATCAGAGCCAGGGAAAGACGAAGTTCGATGCGGGGAACGGTTTTATCGACATGTTTATACAGATGGGTTTCGATAATTCGATTGTCGTTGATACCGAGCCCTTGGCAGAGGGCGTCTTGCGTGATTTTGAGACCCCCATCGACATCACGTCGCAGCCGGGAAGTAAAAAAAAACCGAATGGACAGGATCAGTTCACTCTTTTGCAATGATCTGAGCAAGGTGTCCCTGCATGATGCCTGTGATAGCGCTACCATCACGTGCTCACTGACCAGGGATTTGTACGAGCGTCCGGTCGCTGAGAGCAGCCGGCGCCCGTTGACCGTCGCATATTGGTGATTGATGCTGGGCGGAACCGGCAAAGTCAGGGAGAGCCCATCCGGTCGCACTGAAGCGGAAACCGGAAGTTGGCCACGATTCTGCAATGCTCCTCTGCTGACAGTCGTCGCCAATTTACGCGACGGCGCACATGCGATTAGGTCAGTCCCATCCGCGGATGGTTTTGGCGAGGGATCAGATCGAAAGGTCTTGCTGCGAAGGATGAGTTGAGAACGGCGACGCGATGAAAAGTGCCGCAACGGCTGGCCTGCGACTAAAGGAGGTTGTGAATCTTGGCCATGTTTTCTTCGTACTGCATTTCCGTCCTGGCCACATAGCGGCGCCACTCGGAGGGGTTCCAGACTTCCATCCGGTGATAGAGTCCTACGAGGATCACTTCCTGATCTTCATCAACCGGCACAAGCTTCCGCAATCGTCCTGGAATCAAGATGCGTCCCGCCTTGTCGATTTCCGATGTTCCGGCTTCCGACACGATGAAGTGCATAAACAAACGGCTTTGGTCATCGTCGAGCGTCGTCTTGGTCCTCTCTAAGACCTTCTCCCATTCCTTGACCGAATAGACCCACAGGGATTGTTCGGCGCCCTTGAGGAAGATGACCTGGCTGCCTTCCGCCTCCAAGCGCTCGCGAATCGGCGATGGAACGATGAAGCGGCCTTTTTCATCGACTTTGCACAAGTATTCGCCGGCAAACATCATCTCAGCCTCCGTTCAGGAGCTCGTTGCGGGACCGCTGCGCTCGCGAATCCAGTGTTCGAGATCGGACCGCACGAAACGCCATTCTTTGCCCAATTTGAATGCGGGCAGTCGATGGTGTTGGATATAGCGATACAGCGTGCGAGGGGTGATTTTGAGATATCGGCACGTCTCGGCGACGGTCCATAACTCGTTCTTGGGTTCGGCCGCCATAGGTCCTGAGGGGCCACATCCCTCATATACCGCGTCATGGTAGGAAAGAAGCTTGGCGATGTCAAGGAAGATTTATGACAGTGCATGTCAATCCATGTCAGTGGCGTCAGCGCTTGACAGGTCCCCTCCTGCATCCTCCATGGCTGCATCAATGTCGTCTCCCATATCCTCCCCCATTTCTTGTCCCATTTTCTTCATGAATCGAGCCATGCTTTGGGGATCGTTTTCGTCGACGTCGCCTAAATTGCTGGGATCGGCCAGAGCCTCCAGCCTCGCCTCCTCCGATTTCGGAGCCGCGAATCGAGACATGAGACGGTCGAGCCTCACACTCCGACAGTGGGCGCATGCGATGGCGGGCGGATTCGAGATACTCAACACAATGTGACTGCTGCGTTTACCGCAATCCTGGCAACGATATTCATAGATCGGCATAGGTTACAGTCCCGCGAATTGAAGGGTTGCTCGTACGGCAGCCGGTACAGGCTGATCAGGCAAGAGCCCCCGGTCGACGGTTCTTGCAAGGGTCAATACGTAAACCTCTCCGGCTCCCCCCTTACGAAGGGCCTTTGCGCATTCGTGGAGCGTTGTCCCTGTCGTGAAGACGTCGTCGACGACCAGCACCCGCCGTCCCTGCACCATGCTGGGTGTGCGAAGTTGAAATGCCCGGCGTAAGTTGGCCAGGCGGGCAGAACGGGGAAGGGCAGTCTGAGCTGCAGTATCGATGACACGAACAAGATTGGAGTAGGAAAGCGGTTTCTCCAATTGTCGACTGACTGCCTGAGCCAGCAACAAGGATTGGTTGTATTCCCTTCCCCGCAGCCGAGCGGGATGAAGCGGGACCGGCATGACCACATCCACATCCACTGAGGCCGGTAATGCAGCCACGAGGAGGCGACACAATGAAGGCCCCATTCCATACTTTCCCCGATATTTGAGCAGTGCGATGGCTTCACGCAAGGGAGTCTCGTAAGGATAGATAGACCAGGCCTTCGTAAAGGCCGGCATTCTTTTTCGGCAATCACCACAGAGATGGCTTGGACTGTAGGTGGATGCGACCGGTGACGGAAAAGGGCGGTCGCATCGAGGACATGCAGGTCCGGTCAACGGACGGATCCGTCCCCAACAGGTTCGGCAAAAAAATGGAACCGGATCATCGACGAGCCGGCGCCCACAGGTAGCACACTCTTGGGGAAAGATGGCTCGAAGGGCCCGTGCCCATGTTTCCGTGATCAAGCGCCGGGATGTGCCGTGGATTTCTGAGACGGATAGCGACAGCATGGCGAGGCTGGTTATCGTAGAATTCCACTTCTGTGTCAAGGTTGTGGCGTCGGAAGACGGTATGATATAGGAAAACCTCCCGCTCTGGCTGCCCCAATAGTGGTGGACATGTCCCGGCCGAGAGGGCTCCGCTGTCCAGATGTGAGTCTCGATGTCAGTCGGTGGACCACGATGCCTGAATCCGAAGCCGTCAAACTCGAACATCTTTACAAAGAGTACTCGCGCGGAGCATCACGCGTGCTCGCTCTGAGTGATATCAATCTCGAGGTCAGGTCCGGAGACTTTTGCGCATTCATCGGCCCCAGTGGATGTGGGAAGAGTACGCTCCTGAATATTATTGCGGGGTTGGATCGGCCGACCGCAGGTCGTCTGACGTTGGAAGGTCGGAGCGCGGACGGCTTGACGTCCGCAGAATGGACGATCATACGACGGGAACGCGTGGGGATTGTCTTTCAAGCCTTCCATCTCATCCCAGGTCTGACTGCCGCAGACAATGTGGCCTTGCCGCTCCTGTTGAAAGGCCACACAGGGTCTGCGGCGGACGGGCGTGTCCAAGAGGTGTTGGAAACCGTCGGCATGTGGGCGCGGCGGGACCATTCGCCAGGCGAACTGTCCGGCGGCGAACAGCAACGGGTCGCGATTGCGCGCGCCATTGTGCACCGACCGCATCTCATTTTAGCCGATGAGCCCACGGGGAATCTGGATTCCAAGACAGGAGGAGAGATCATCGACCTCTTGCAATCCCTTTCCCGGCAGTTCGGGCATACGGTTCTCCTCGTGACCCACAGCTGGCCGGCGGCGCAAGCGGCGGATTATGTCTGGGAGATGGCGGATGGGCGGCTGATGGGGCAGGTTACACAATACATGCATCCTGTGTAAGACCGATCATGGACCTTTCGACGACAATTGCCGGTGTGAAATTTCCGAGCTGCGTCATGAATGCGTCCGGGGCTCTCTGTGTGACACGCGAAGAGCTGGAATCATTGGGACGCTCACGGTCCGGCGCGATTGTCACCAAGTCCATGACGCTCGAGCCAAGACAGGGTAATCCGGAGCCCCGGTACGTCCGTATTGCCGGCGGATCGATCAATTCCATGGGCCTGCCGAATCTCGGCTACAAGGCCTACGCAGAGTTGATCCCACAATTGAAAGGATTTGACAAACCGGTCATTGCCAGCGTGGCGGGACTCTGTGCAGACGATTTTATCGCCATTGCCGAGACGATCAATAGGTCGCACCCCGATCTGATCGAAATCAATCTCTCCTGCCCCAACATTCCAGGAAAGCCGCAGATCGGGTATGACCCGGAGGACTCCGAGCGTCTGCTGCACCGCGTGCGAAAGATCGTCACCGTTCCCATGGGAGTGAAATTGCCTCCCTATTTCGATCCGGCGCATCACAGCATCATGGCCAAGGTGATCAAGCGGACAGGGGTGGACTTCTTGACCCTCATTAACTCAGTAGGCAACGGCCTGGTCGTTGATCCGGACCGAGAGAGTGTCGTGATCAAACCAAAAGGCGGATTCGGCGGCCTCGGAGGAACGCTTATCAAACCAGTTGCCCTCGCCAACGTCCGAGCATTCTGGCGGCTGCTTGGAGAGAGCTGCCCCATCATCGGAACGGGTGGAGTGGTAGGCGGTCTGGATGTGTTTGAACATTTCTTGTGCGGTGCTTCTGCGGTGCAGATTGGAACGCAGCTCGTCGAAGAAGGCGTATCCGTGTTCGAGCGGGTCGAACATGAACTTGTGGATGTCTTGGAAGCGAAGCGCTATCGCTCTCCCGGCGATTGCCGCGGACGACTCAAGGAATTGTCATGATTCAACGAGAGGCGAAATTCTTGGGGAGGAACCCACGGAGGAGCGCTTGCCGGAGAAGCTGGGCCACGTTGCGTACTTTCAGCCGGCGCATGAGGTTGAAGCGATGCACTTCAACCGTTCGAACACTGATGTCGAGGCGGCGGGCGATATCACGATTGGTCTGGCCTTGCGAAACCAGTTTGAGAATTTCTTTCTGACGCGGAGTCAATCCCCCCGCCTCTCGTGCCGGGCGACCCTTCTGACGTGTCTTTGAACGATGTGCTGTTGCCATAAGGACGCCACCTCAGCGCCACAGTCCTACGTACTCTAGCATGTGATAAAAAATCTGTAAAGGAAAGCTACTAGATGTCTGTGGTTCTCACGGGTGGTGGACGATGATCCCTGGGTATTTCGCGATCGTGCGACGGATCGGGCTGGCTCACATGGTGGAGCGCCCTGTACGTACCCTTCTGACCATCGTAGGGGTGGCCTTAGGAGTGGCGGCCTTTGTGTCCATCCAAACGGCCAACAGGGAAGTATTGAAATCGTTCGAGAATACGGTCGCGACCGTTGCCGGATCCGCGTCCCTTGAGATCGTGGGTGGAGACCTCGGCTTCGATGAAACCCTCATTCGCTTGGTGCGGTCCGTGCCCGGCGTCACCTCCGCCGCGCCGATACTGGAGGTCGCAGCTCGTCTACGTACGGGGCCGCACGGCAATGAGTCTCTTCAGGTAGTCGGCCTCGACCTCCTGGACACATCCAGCCGGCAAGCGTTCCGGATTCGGGAGGGGGCGTCTCCGGTCGACAATCTCGAACAACTGGTGGCTGCGGACGGACTATTCGTGGGACAGGATCTGGCGGAGGAGTGGGGCCTCGCAATCGGGAGCAGGATCCACGTGGTTTCCGGGTCACGCGAGACCACGTTGCATGTGCGAGGGGTGATTGAAGCAGGGGACACGGCACGATCTGTGTGGGGACGGATAGCGGCTATGGATATCGCAGCCGCACAACACGCATTTGGCTTCGTGGGGCGACTGGACCGCATTGAGTTGGTCACCGCCCCGTCCGAATCGGTTGATCGTCTCCAGGCGCTCGTGCAACGCGCTTTACCTCCGTCAGTGATGGTCCAGCGGCCGCAATCGCGTGGGAAACAGGTTGAGACGATGGTGCGGGCGTTTCAGATGAATTTGACGGTATTGAGCCTGGTCGGGCTGCTCGTGGGAGTGTTTCTTATTTATAACACCATTGCGTTCAGTGTCGCACAGCGGCGGCGTGAGATCGGGATCTTCCGCGCCGTGGGCATGTCCGAACGAATGGTCGGGATCCTGTTTGTGGGCGAGGCGGCGGTCATGGGAATCATTGGAGGACTCCTGGGGGCAGTTGCCGGGGTGGTGGTTGCCAGGGTGCTGGTCGGACTGCTGAGCCGCACGGTTACGGAACTCTTTTCGCCGATTGCCCATGCCTTCATTACCGTGGGAGGCGGGGAGTGGATACTGGTTCTGCTGGAAGGGGGATTACTCGGCGGCGGCGTTTCGGCTCTCGGGGCTCTGGGGCCAAGCGTGGATGCTGCGAAGACGATCGTCGTGATGGCGTTGGCGCCGGGCGGCTATGATGCCACTCAACGGACGCGTATCAAACCCATGGCCCTCATCGGCTGTTTGTTTCTTCTGGTTGCGGCGACATTGTTGTCAGGAAGCCCCGTGAATGGCACCCCGGTGTTCGGCTATTTGGCGGCCTTCTGTCTCCTGGCCGGATTCACCTGCCTGGTTCCCCTGTGTATCCAAATCGTTCATGGGTGGAATAGGACGACACATAAGGGTTCCACCGGTCGTGCGATCCGGCAGATTGCAGTCGAGCAAATCGCTCGGTCTGGCGCCAGGAGCGCAGTCACCGTGTCGGCGCTTCTGGTGGGAGTGGCCATTATGGTGGGGGTGGTCCTGATGGTTCGAAGCTTTCGGCATACCGTCGAACTGTGGATCGACCAAACGGTCATGGCGGATCTCATCGTGGCGCCTCATGCGTGGCTTCAAGGTACTCAGGGTGGTTCCGCAGACAAGACTCTTCCGGTGTCCCTGCACGATCGCATTCAATCGGTGGAGGGCGTCGCGGCAGTGGACACCTATCGCGACATTCGAGTGTTGGCAGCCGGTCAGTCCGTCGCTCTGGTATCCCGAGATCTTCGGATGCATGCAGAGCGTAGCCGGTATCTGTTCCTCTCAGGTGACTCGCGAACGATCTTGCATGAAGCCGCGGATCGTGAGGCGGTCGTGGTCTCTGAAGTACTTGCTCAAAGATTGGCGGTGGTTCAAGGCGGAATGTTGGAGCTTCCGACGTCATCAGGCCTACGGTCGTTTCCCGTTCAGGGGATATTCTATGACTATGCTACCGATGGCGGAAAAATTGTCATGGATCGGGCGACGTACCAGAAATGGTGGAACGATGATGCGGGGGTCACCGTGTTTCCCGTCTACATGAAAGAGAACCAAGATCTTGCGGAAGTTCGTCAACGGATCGTCCGCCTCATGGCCGAAGGTAGTGGACAAGGAGTGGCGCCGTCGATCGTCAGCAACCGAGAATTGCGTAAGGAAATTCTGGAGATCTTTGACCGAACGTTTGTCCTCACCTATGCGTTGGAGGCGATCGCCGTGGTGATCGCGATCCTTGGCATCGTGAACACCCTCGTCACGTCGGTGTTGGAGCGGAGACGCGAATTTGCGATCTTGCAGGCGCTCGGCGCCAGCGAGCGGCAGATCAAGGTGCTTGTTCTCTGGGAATCGATCTACCTGGCGGCTATCGGAACCTTCCTCGGTGCGGCGGGTGGACTGTTGCTTTCAAGTATTCTCATCAAGGTGGTGAATAAGCAGTCGTTCGGTTGGACGATTCAGATGGAGTGGACGCCTTCGATCTGGATAGAGGCCATCGTGATCGCGGCAGTCGTGGCGCTCGTCGCTGGGTGGTGGCCGGCCCGGTGGGCGTCTAAGCAGCCGATCGTGGACGGACTTCGTTATGAGTGACCATCAGCGCCGGCCGGGACGGCGCATTGATTCATGGTCCGATGTGTCCGATCATCCACCTGGATATGAAAGCCGAGGTCTGTGATCATTCGCCACACCTCCGGCGCCGGTTGGCCCGGCGTCGTCAGATACCCGTTGACGAAGACGGAATCCGCCGGATAGAGCGCAAGAGGCTGGAGGGATCGGAGATTGTGCTCTCGACCGCCGGCGATGCGTATCTCCGTCTTCGGATGCAAGAAGCGGAACAGGCAGAGCACCTTCAGGCAGCGTTGCGGGGTCAACTGATTGCAATGTTCCAACGGCGTCCCGCTTACGGGATGCAGCGTGTTGATAGGAATGGAATCCGGGCGGACTTCACGTAAGGCAAAGGCTAAATCAATGATGTCCTCGTCGGTTTCTCCCATGCCCACGATCCCTCCCGAACAGATTTCCAATCCGGCGGATCGAGCGTTGCGTATCGTGGTGAGCCTGTCCCGAAACGTGTGCGTCGTGCAGATCGATGCATGGTAGGCTTCGCTGGTATTGAGGTTGTGGTTGATGCGATCGACCCCTGCGGCTTTCAATTCTTTCGCCTGGGATTCGCTCAACAGACCCAGCGAGCAGCAGACCTGAATAGGATTGTTCCGCTTAATGGTCCGCACGGCCCCTGCAATCTCGGTGATTTCCCGATCCAGCGGACTGCGGCCGCTGATGACGATACAATACCGCTGAGCCTTGGCCGATGCCGCGCGACGAGCCCCATCGACCATGTGATCGGATGACAGGAGCCCATACCGATCGATAGGCGCCGTCGAGATCGAGGATTGCGAGCAGTAGTGACAGTCCTCCTGGCACGCGCCGCTCTTGGCGTTCAGGAGCATCTGTAACCGGACGGTGGTCCCAAAATAGCGGTGACGGACTTGGAACGCCGCGTGCAGAACCTCGAGCAATCGGTCATCGGGGGATTGGAGCACCGCGAGGCAATCGGACCGGGTCAAGGGGAGACCGTCCAGAGCCTTATCGGATAGGGCAAGAAAATCGATCATGCTGTGAACTCCTTGGTACCCGCGCAGCGCATCCCGCGAGAGGAAACCTCGTCCTCTTTCGTGAGGAACGCGTCGGGAACGCGTGGAAAACCTACACGGTTTCGAATGGAGATGCAATGCCCTGGTAGGGCACCGTGCGCAGGCGGGCCGGTGTCTTCCCGCGGTCGGTGTCGGACTGAGTGGGGTCGAGCCAGGGGAGAGCGGCGTACGTGTTCCACAGTCCGCAACGCCGGCACCGGCCTGACCATTCGATCAGCTGATGATGGCAGTGCGTGCATAGGTAGGGAACCACCACCCGCTTCTTGAAGCTCAGTGCCTTTTTCAGTTCGCCAACGGCTTCCTCCATGTGTTGTTTGCGAAGGTACAGGTTCGCCATGATCTTGTGGTATTCCACCAACTGATCGTGGGGCCCGTCGAGTGTGGAGAGGATATCGTAGGCGTCGTCGACCATCTCCAAGCGGTAATAGAGCTTACCGAGGTAGAATTGGATGACCACATTATGGGGATCGAGTTGCAACGCTTCCTGGTACACCCGGATGATTTCATCGGGCTCGCCCAATTCGAGGAAGAGTTCCTCAAGCCGGTGGAGGATGATCACACTCTTGGTTTTGATATAGATTTTTTTCAAAATCTCGACGGCATTTTTCGTCTTCCCCTCCCGGACGAGGATTTCGCCGATGCCGACGTATGCCGGCAGAAACGTCCGGTCTTTCTTGATGGCGCCGCGAAAATAACGCCGCGCTTTGTCCGGATGACCGCGTTCCAGGAGTTGGCGTCCGACTTCGTACATGCACCCAATGAGAAGATCGGTTTCGGCCCGCCTTTCCGGCTCCGGCAAATTGGCCTTCACCAGGCGATGCTGGATTTCCAAGGCATCGCTCCACTTCTCAAGTCGAATGTACAGATCCCGTTTGCGGATCAACGCGGTGAGGTTCTCCGGCTCGATGTGCAGAATGTTCTGCAGTGATTGGATGGCCTCTTCATATCGCTTCGCACTTTCGAGATCTTTGGCCAGTTCCAACAGCACTTCGACATTACGTTCCTCGATGCGGTGGGCTTGCTGATGCAAGCGGATGGCTTCTGTAAAATTGCTTTCCGAGCGATAGATATTGCCGAGCCACAGCAGCGAATCGGTCCGGTTGGGATCGATGACCAATGCGCGTTCAAACAGGCTCACTGCCTCCGCGATGCGCTTCGACATGAACGCGTGCGTCCCATCGCGATGGAGCGTGTCAACCTTCTCTTTCCGGCGGACCAATCGATTGGTCCGCCAGTTGAGGATCAGGTGCGAGGTTTGATGAGCACTGACGGTGATGGTGACGATGATCGCGCCGAGGGCCATGGCGAGAAGCACCAACGAGACGGCATTGAGTTCAAAGATCGACGTGGGGCTCGTTCTAATGGTGACGGTGCCGGGATTCAGTTCGCGGAAATAGCTGTAGATGAACGTGGCAGCGCAGATCAGAAAGATCGTGACGAGTAAACGGAACATCCTACACTCGTTTTCGCGTGCGAGTCGTACGAGCTGTCACGGGACGTGACAGTAACGGTGCGCGGTTCTGATGCTCGTGAGGTAAGCGAACATGCGCGGCATCTCCCCACAGTCTTTCCAGGGCGTAGTGGTCGCGAATGTCCCTCAGGAAAATGTGGACGACCACATCGCCGAAGTCCATCAGCATCCATTTCGCCGACGAGGCGCCTTCAGTGCTGAGCGGGAGGTACCCCTGACTGGAGAGGATTCCGTCGACGTGGTCTGCGATAGCCCGAACCTGCCGTTCCGAATCTCCGGAACAGATGACCAAGTAATCGGCGACTGAGGTCAGTTTGGCTACATGGAGGATGAGGACATCAGTGGCCTTCTTGTCGAGAATCGCCCCGGCAATCGCGAGAGCCTTCGCCTTGGATTCCAGTACGATCACTGTCCTCCACGTAGAGTCCGTGCTGAATTATATAAGATTCAACAGAGGGGGGCAACAAGTTCGCCACGCTTCGATGCTCCTGGATCCGACGCCTGATATCAGAGGCCGACACCTCGCAAGGCGAAACGCGCAGGAGCGTCAGGCGCACTCCATCCACAATCGGATAATCAAATCGGTCCCGCTTCCCTGCATCCAGGGCGTCCAGCGCTTCCCGCGGCACCTGGGGAATGAGGGCGAGGGTCGCGAGTCTGCTGAACGCCACGGCAGGGCGGGAAAGGACCACAACGTGACAGGAACGGAGGAGGAGCGCCGGTTCCTTCCAGGAGGGGAGATCAACAAACGCATCGAGGCCGAGGATAAGAAACAGTTGTGTGCCGGGCCCGTACACCTCCAGAAGCGCGCGGACGGTGTCAATCGAGTAGGACTTTCCCGTGCGGCGGAGCTCGATATCGGAGACCGCAAAGGAGGGATGCCCCTCAAGGGCCAGCCGCACCATGACCTCACGATGTACGGCCGGCGCCAGGGCATGGTGCTCTTTGTGTGGAGGATCACCGGTCGGCACGAAAAGGATACGATCCAACTGCATCGCGTCGCGCGCCACTCCGGCAATGGTGAGGTGGCAGCGGTGGATCGGATTGAAGGTCCCGCCGAGAAGTCCCAGACGCATACCAGGAGGGGTCACTGTGGTCCGGCCGGGAAGCTGCGTGTGAGGAGTCTCATTAGTCGAGAATAACGAGATTGTCGCGATGGATGACTTCTTCATACTCCTGCAACCCCGGGAGCTGTTGAATGTCTGCGGTCTTCAGCCCTTTGATCCGGGTCAGGATCTCCGTCGAAAAATTGACCAATCCCTTCGCGAACTCCGTCCCCTCCTGGTTCATGCAGCTGACCGGATCACCGGCGTCAAATTTCCCGCTGATGTCGAGAATCCCCGTTGCCAGGAGGCTTTTGCCCTTATGAACCAGCGCCTCCACGGCACCCTGATCCAGCGTCACGGCCCCTCGCGCTCGCAAGGTAAATGCAATCCAATGCTTTCTGCTGGTCAAGCGACGACTGCGGGCGAGAAACAGGCTCCCCCCCGGTTGGCCTGCCAGAACCGACGGCAAGAGGTCGGGAATCGTCCCGTTCAGAATCAACGTCGAGACGCCGTACTCGGCAACTTTTTTGGCGGCCCGCACTTTCGTGGCCATGCCGCCGGTTCCCTCCAATGTCGAGGACAGCCCTGCGCGCCGTTC
This sequence comes from Nitrospiraceae bacterium, assembly GCA_040510255.1. GTDB lineage: Bacteria > Nitrospirota > Nitrospiria > Nitrospirales > Nitrospiraceae > DASSBQ01. Next base: position 15,259 of record JBEVJJ010000071.1, read on the forward strand.
GATGTCCTCGTTGATGTCGGAGATCAAGGGGATCAACGCCGCAGAGGCATTCTTACGGGGGTCTTCCGTAAACAGCCCGTCCACATCCGAGAGGATCACGAGCAAATCGGCATCGACAAGATGGGCGACCTGTCCCGCAAGGGCATCGTTGTCGCCGAATCGAATCTCTTCCACCGCCACGGTATCATTTTCATTGATAATCGGCACCACTCCGAAACTGAGGAGGGCTTGCAAGGTGTGTCTGGCATTGAGAAATCGCCGCCGGTCCGCCAGGTCTTGATGGGTCAGCAGGATCTGAGCGACCTTGAGACCCAGAGGTTCGAACGCCTTTTCGTACGCCCACATCAGCCGGCTTTGCCCGACGGCTGCCGCGGCTTGTTTGATGGGAAGGCTCTTGGGATATTCGCGCAACCCCAATTTCGTGATGCCGGACACGATGGCACCGGAGGAGACCACCAAAATCTCGCATCCTCTCGATCGGCAGGAGGCAATTTCGGCCGCCAGGCGCTCGATGCGGTCCGGACACAAGCCGGTCGCGCGCGAGGCGACCAGGCTGCTACCGATCTTGATCACCAGACGTTTGGCCTGGGTCAGGAGTTCGTCTCGCACGGTGCCTTACGGGATGCCTCCATCTGACGGCCAAGGAACTGCACAAGGTCATCCAATCCTTCGCGGGTGGCGGCAGAAATTGGCAGGAATATGAGTCCGCGCTGCCGGCAATAGTGGTCGAGCCGTTCCAGTCGTTCGCCGGCGCCTTTGACGTCAAGTTTTGTCCCGACGACTGCAAAAGGGCGCGTCGTCAGGGCGGGATCATAGGCCTCGAGCTCATGCCGCATGATCTCGAAACTGTGGACAGGATCCTCCGGCGCCCATTCGGACACATCCACCAGGTGCAGGAGGTACAGAGTCCGTTCGATATGCCGGAGAAACTGGTCCCCCAATCCTTTGCCTTCGTGAGCGCCTTCGATGAGGCCGGGAATGTCGGCCACGACGAAACTCTGCTCTTCCGTCCACCGGACGACGCCCAGATTGGGAGTCAGGGTGGTAAACGGATACTGTGCAATCTTGGGGCGGGCGGACGAGATCGCGGCAATGAGGGTAGATTTTCCGGCGTTGGGGAGCCCGACCAAGCCGACGTCCGCGAGAAGCTTGAGTTCCAACCGAAGCCACCGTTCCTCACCGGCCGTGCCGGGCTCGAAATGGGTCGGGACTCGATTCGTTGAGGTAGCGAAATGAGAATTGCCCCGGCCGCCCCGTCCTCCCGTCGCGGCGACCCAGCGCTCGTCCTCAAGCTTCAGGTCGGCGAGTACTTCCTGCGTGGTATCGTCGAAAATCACCGTTCCCACAGGGACCGGCACCACGACATCGGCTCCGTTCGCGCCATGCCGGTTACTGCCTTCGCCGTCTCCGCCGTCGGTCGCTTCGTAATGCTTTTGAAAGCGGAGATCCAACAAGGTCGTGAGACGGTGCGATGCGACGAAGAGGACGTGTCCCCCGTTGCCGCCGTCCCCGCCGTCCGGTCCTCCCCGCGGAACATACTTTTCCCGCCGAAAGCTGCAAACGCCGTCCCCGCCGTTGCCGGCTTTCACGAATATACGAACCTGATCGACAAAGGTCGACATGCTGTATCCGCTGTGACTGGTGAAGGTGAATCCGAGTCAGGCAGTATAACGTACCAAAACACGACATAGGAAAGGAAAATAGGGGATCGAGAGGAGGAGGAGGAATGCGCTACGAAGGCACCGCCGAGGTACGGCAGGGATGTCTAAACATCTTGTTTGGCCGGGGCTGGATACACGCTGACCTTTTGTCGGCCGCGGCCTCCCTCGAATTTGACCACGCCGGTCACGTAGGCAAACAGCGTGTGGTCCTTCCCCAAACCGACGTTGAACCCTGGAAAGAACTTCGTGCCTCGCTGGCGCATGATGATCGACCCGGCCTTGACCAGTTCGCCGCCAAATGCCTTGACGCCCAGATATTGCGGATTGCTGTCCCGACCGTTCCTGGTAGAGCCGCCGCCTTTATTTGTTGCCATGACAGACTCCCGTTCGCCTAGTGGATCTCGATGCCCGTAATTCTGATCTGGGTAAATCCCTGGCGGTGCCCCTTGGTCCGGCGATAGTTCTTCCGCCGTTTCTTCTTGAACACCGTGATGGAGCGAGTGCGACCCTGGCGAACAATCTCTGCCGTGACCAAGGCGCCCTCCACCACCGGTTGCCCGATGGTGAATCCCTTATCGCCATGGATGAGCCGCACCTGCGGCAGTTGCACCGCCGCGCCGACCTCACCCGGTAATGAGCTCACCTGGATCAGCGCGCCCGGTTCGACCCGGTATTGCTTTCCGCCCGTTTCAATGATTGCGTACATGTCGCCATTGTCCTCCGAAGCAGAACGCAAACAGATATCACAGCTCTTCTCAGAGAGTCAAGGCGCGGGAGCTCTTGCGCATCGTCTCACGAGGGCATCACGGCTCTGTTGTAGATGAGGGCTCACTCAATTTCCGCGTCATTATTGGAAGTTGATCGGGGAGGTACTCTCTGTGTTGCCTTGCCCCGAGTTGCCTTGACCGTCCATTAAGCCGCTGCTATAGTCGGTCCATGCTTCAAGCCAGCGAAAAAATTTGGATGGATGGGCGGTTTGTGAATTGGGCCGATGCCAACGTCCACATTTTGACCCACTCCCTCCACTATGGGTTGGCGGCGTTTGAAGGGATCCGCTGCTACAAGGGCAAGAGCGGCTCGTCGATCTTTCGGCTCGCGGAACACGTCGACCGGTTGTTTGAATCGTCTCATATTGCGGAGATACAGATTCCGTACGACAAGAAAGACATCACCGAGGCCATTATCGAAACGGTTCGGGTCAACCGGCTGGAGGCCTGTTATATCCGGCCGCTCGTCTATATCGGCTATGGCGCCATGGGCCTCTATCCTGGCGACAATCCCATCCGGGTCGGAATCGCAGCGTGGAATTGGGGCACCTATTTAGGGGATGACGCGCTGACCAAGGGCATTCGAGCCAAAGTGTCGTCTTTCACCCGGCATCATGTGAATGTATCCATGACGCGCGGAAAGATCTCCGGCTACTACGTCAATTCGATCCTCGCAAAACGAGAGGTCAAGGCGGACGGCTACGATGAAGCCATCATGCTGGATCCGGACGGATATGTGGCCGAAGGAACCGGCGAAAACGTGTTCATCATGCGCCGCGGGCAGTTGAAGACCACGCCGCTCACCTCGATTCTCGAAGGGATCACCAGGAATTCAATTATCCAACTGGCACGGGAACGCGACATCGCCGTCCTGGAAGAGCGGTTTACGCGCGACGAGATGTATATCGCCGAGGAGGTTTTCGTGACCGGCACTGCCGCCGAGATGACTCCCGTGACCGAGATCGATCACCGGCGTATCGGATCGGGCAAACCCGGCCCGGTGACCCTGTCGCTCCAAAAGGCATTTTTTGACGTCGTGCAAGGTCTCGATACCACGCACCGCCACTGGCTCACGCCGGTCTGACCCGGCCCTGTGTCTGCCCCTGTTTTCTCTCGCTTGACGTGACTCATCTCTCAGTTTTTTCGTAATACTAGACTTTCTCGCGCATTCCTGGGACATCACCTAAGGCCGAGGAACGTTTTAGTTTCTTTCTGGCGAATCTCTAAGTTCCTGGATATTCCAATTCATGTCATAGTGAGATGATGAAGAGAAAAATCGTAGGGTTCTACTATCTGAACTATCCGGACGATCTGCCCGCTGATCCAGAGTTTGCTGAAAGCGAAGTCTATGTGGAGGTGGGAGACCAGAGCGCAACTCGTGAATCGTTCGAGTCGACATATGCTTTTCAAACTATATACCGTGGGATATCTGTCACAACTGTTTCGTGAGGGCGGGGAAGAATTTCTAATTGGTAAATCTGTCATTATCGTGGAGAAATTTGAAGACCAGATAGTAAGGGCTGCAATCGAGTCAATTCTTGATTCGATCGCCGACTATGGGATTGAGAAATAGAGGGACAGCAGCCCTCACAGTTGTTCTATACAAGGGAACGGGACAAGAAGGGGTCGTGGTCGGCTAGCCCAAGTCTTTTGGCGTGCATTTCGTCGGCACGAATCTCTTAATGTGAGACGGCTGTGAGACTCAGTGAGAGGCGGGCTTGTCGCCTGAATGGGATTCGTCGGAAGGGGCGGCGGCCGGCGCGCTTCCCTGGGTGGCCGGGGCGGCCGGAGCCGGCTTCTTATTGAGATCGATGACCGTGGAGGAAAAGGTGCGGTCCTTCGCCAGGATGGCGAGGGTGAGAGATGTGAGCATGAACACGAAGGCTGTCACGACCGTGAACTTGCTCAGAAAGTTTGCCGGACCTCGGCTGCCGAAGACCGTTTGACTCGATCCGCCGAAGGCGGCGCCGATTTCCGCGCCCTTGCCGGATTGAAGGAGAATGGCGCCGATCATGAGCAGGCACACGATGACATGGATGATGACCAGCAAGGTATACATAATTATCCTGGGGAGTGATGAGAGTCCAGTGCGATCCGGCAGAGTGTAGCAAACGAAGTGGGATCCAGACAAGCCCCACCGACTAATGCGCCGTCGATTTCCCGGAAAGACAAGAAACCGGCGATATTCTGCGGAGTCACGCTGCCGCCGTACAGAATACGGACGACTTGTGCCGCCTGAGCGTTCCAACTCTTCTCAATCGTCGCCCGAATAGTCTGATGGACGGCGACGGCCTGCTCGGGCGTGGCTGCGCGGCCTGTGCCGATCGCCCATACCGGCTCATAGGCGATCAGAACATGGTCCACGTGCTCTCGCTGCAATCCGGCTAACCCCTGACGGATCTGCCGCATCACGACGGCCTCGGTGAGACCGGCCTCACGATCGGCGAGACTCTCCCCGACGCAGAGGAGAGGCCGCAGGCCGTGGCGCAGCGCCGCCTGTACTTTCTTATTCGTCCACTCGTCCTGCTCGCCGAAGTACTGGCGACGCTCGGAATGACCGATGATCACGAATTGACAACCAGGTTCCTTGAGCATGGGCCCGGAGACCTCGCCCGTGAACGCGCCCTTGTCTTCCCAATAGAGATCCTGGGCGCCGAGCTGATAGGGAGACGTCTTGCCCAACGCGTCCCGTGTCGCCTGCAATGCGGTAAACGGCGGAGCGAACCCGACATCCAGGAGAGGGTCGGGCGCACACTGCCGGGTGAACTCGTGGACAAAGACCTTTGCGTCCGCGGCAGTCTTATTCATTTTCCAATTACCGACAATAAACCGCGTTCTCACCGGGACCTCGGTTCGTGTGGATTGCAACAGGAGAGGAAAGGTTATGGGGTACGATTGGGAAGCGCCGCCAGACCGGGAAGCGTTTTGCCTTCGAGCAGTTCCAACGCGGCGCCACCACCCGTCGAAATGAAGGAAATACTTTCGGATTCTCCGGCGCGGTGAACCGCAAGAGCGGTTTCTCCTCCGCCCACGATACTCAACGCATAGGCATTGGCGACGGCATGGGCCATGGCCAATGTGCCGCGTGCGAACGCATCGACCTCGAACATGCCCATCGGACCGTTCCACAGAATCGTCTTGGCGTTCTGCACGGCCTCGGAAAAGAGCTTGACTGAGGCGGGTCCGATGTCTAGACCGTACCAGCCCTTGGGAATTTCCTGCACCGGCACGATCATCGTCTCGGCTCCGGGTTCCCGGCCGGCGGCGACCACGCAATCGACTGGAAGATAAAATTTCACACCCTTGGCGAAGGCATGATCCTGTATGCCTTTCGCGAAATCCAACATGTCGTTTTCGACCAGCGACTTCCCGATCTCCAATCCCATCGCCTTGAGAAAGGTAAAAGCCATTCCGCCGCCAATGATGACTTTGTCGACTTTCTTGCCCAGGTTCTCGATCACGCCAATCTTGCCTGACACCTTGGCGCCCCCGAGGATCGCCACGAAGGGCCGGACCGGGTTTGCGACCGCCCCTTCCAGGTATTCGATCTCTTTCTTCAGGAGATAGCCCGCGGCCGCTTCCTTGATGAACTTCGTGATGCCGACCGTGGACGCATGCGCCCGGTGAGCGGCGCCGAAGGCATCATTGATGTACACATCCGCGAGTGATGCCAGGGATTTGGAAAACGCGTCGTCGTTCTTTTCCTCTTCCGCATGAAAACGGAGATTTTCCAGCAGCATGACATCGCCGGGTTTCATATGTGCCACGAGACCTTCCACGGCGGGACCGATGCAGTCAGGGGCGAAAATCACTTCCTTGCCGAGCAGGCGCTGGAGGCGCTTGGCGATCGGAGCCAGGCTGAATTTCGGGTCGAACTTCCCATTGGGACGACCCAGATGAGAACAGAGAATGACCTTGGCGCCTTCGTCGACGACGTGGTTAATCGTGGGCAAGGTGGACCGGATGCGGGTGTCGTCCGTGATCTGGAGAGAGTCGTCGAGGGGTACGTTAAAATCGGCCCGGATGATAACGCGCTTGCCGCTCAGCGTGAGGTCTTCAAGAATTTGCTTGTGCAGATTCATACAGTTCCTTCCTCGTGTTCGATCGAGTGGAACAGATTCGGTGCAGCCACATCGAATCCCGGTTCCGGTCCCGGCTCTCGATGTCAGAGCCCGTTATGCCTTCGTCGCGATGTACTTGATCAAATCGCGGACTCGACACGAATAGCCCCATTCATTGTCATACCATGCAATGACTTTTACCAATCGCTTGTCGATGACGGTCGTCAACGGCGCATCGAACGTGGCCGAGTGCGGGTCTCCCTTTTGATCGATGGAGACGATGGGCTCGACCGAATAGGCGAGGATGTTTTTCATCGGCCCCTCCGCCGCCTTTTTGAAGGCGGCGTTCACTGATGCGATATCGCAATCCTTCTCCGTCTCGACCGTGAGATCGACCAAGGAAACGTTGGGAGTCGGAACACGGATGGCCAGTCCGTCCATCTTCCCTTTCAGTTGAGGAAGGACGAGATGGAGGGCCTTGGCCGCGCCGGTACTGGTTGGAATCAATGACATTCCGGCCGCCCTGGCCCGCCTCAAATCCTTGTGCGGCAGGTCGAGAAGTTGCTGATCGTTGGTATAGGAATGGATGGTCGTCATGACGCCATGCTTGATGCCGAAGCTGTCCAGCAGCACTTTCGCGACCGGAGCCAGACAATTCGTCGTACAGGATGCATTGGAAATAATCTGGTGCGAACGGGGGTCCAACACGTTCTCATTGACACCCAGGACGATCGTTGCGTCGGGATCTTTTGCCGGGGCGGAGATGATCACGGTCTTGGCTCCGGCGGCGAGATGCTTGCCGGCTCCCTCGCGATCTGTGAATCGTCCAGTGGATTCGATGACCACGTCCACGCCGAGCGCTTTCCAGGGAAGCTCTTTCGGGTCCTTGATCGCGAGAACTTTGATGGGTTTCCCATCGACCACCAGGTCATCACCTTTGGCTTCGACCGGCACTTGCAGCGTGCCATGTACCGAGTCGTATTTGAGCAGGTACGCGAGGGTCTTCGCATCCGTCAGGTCGTTGATCGCGACAAAATCAAGGCTGCCGTCGCCAAGGGAGGCGCGCAACACATTGCGGCCGATTCTTCCAAAACCATTAATGCCGATTCGTGTAGCCATCTTCGTAAGTCCTCAAAAAAATAAGCAAGTGAGCGGGTCGCGTCCGATCGCGATAGTACTGACGCCTCCATCGCATGTCAACCATACAAACGTATGATCCGTCAAGCTTGCCTGAGCAGAGAGCCTCCGATACAGTGACGCCCAAAGGAGAGATGGCCGTCAGACTTTCCCATGGTCAGGTGATCAGGTGAGCATGACCCCTCCGTCCACTCTGCATCGGGAAGCCGAACAGGTACTGGAATGGTCCAAGCTCTTGGACGCGTTGGCGGCTCATGCGCGTTCGAGTCTGGGAAATAGCCGGTGTCGAGCGCTCCCCCTCGCGGCCGACCTTGAGCAGGCCCGCATGAGGCAGGAAGAGACGACCGAAATGGTGGCATTGCAGCAGGGGACCGAGACGTTTCCCTCCACCGGGTTTCCCGATGTTCGGGATTCACTCGAGCGAGTAAGTAAAGCAGGTTCGCTGGAGGCGCATGAGTTGCGGGATTGTTCGATCGTCCTCAAGACGATGGATCAGACAGCCAGGTATCTTGCCCGGCATCGGGAACAGGCGCCGCTGATCAGTTCACTGGCACAGCCGCTGGAAAACCTGTCCCAGCTTCGAGGTCTGATGCGTTCTCTGGAGGCTGCCATCCATCCGGACGGGTCGATCTCGGAGTCTGCCACACCCGAATTGCGCCGCCTGACCCAGCAGGCCCACGAACTCAAGCAGACCATTCGGCGCAAGCTGGAACAGATCCTCCATTCCCAACGGTATGCCGATGTTTTGCAAGAAGGTTATTTCGCGCAACGGGAAGGACGATATGTCGTTCCGGTCAAGGTGGAGATGCAAGGCAGGGTGCCTGGTATCCTGCACGATGTATCCGCCAGCGGAGCGACGGTCTTCCTGGAACCCCGGGAATTGATCGAACTGAACAATGCCATCAAGGCGGCGGATCTGGAGATCGATCGCGAGGTCCGCCGGATCTTACGAGAGTTGTCCACGCTGATCGCCCACGATGCCGACACGATCACGATCATGTTGGACGTCCTCATAGAATTGGATTGCTTGGTGGCGAAGGCTGCCCTGAGCCGGCAGCTGGACGCGCATGCCGTATCCCTCAATGGACAAGGCCGGATCATGCTGCGGGGGGCTCGCCATCCTCTTCTGGCGATGGCGAAGGGGGACGTTGTGGCCAACGATCTTGTCTTTGACGAGTCGGTGAAGGTGCTGGTGATCAGCGGCCCGAATACCGGCGGAAAAACCGTCACCCTGAAGATCCTCGGCCTGTTCGCGCTCATGGTGCGGGCAGGTTTGCATCTTCCCTGTGAACCTGACTCTGACATGGCGGTCTTTCGGTCCGTCTATGCGGATATCGGTGATGCTCAGGACCTCGCCCGGGATCTGTCGAGCTTTTCCGCGCACATTACGCAGGTCGTGCAGCTGCTTCGCGAGTTGCCCGCCGAGTCCACACCTGAGTCCCCAACGGCGTCGGATCATGTGTCCGACGAATCCCCGTCGGCGCTGGCCCTGCTCGATGAGCCGGTCACCTCAACCGATCCGAGGGAAGGCGCGGCACTCGCCGGCGCCTTGCTCTCCCACTTGGCTCGGCGAGGAGTCAAAGTGGTCGTCACGACGCATTATACGGAACTCAAGGCGATGGCTCAGTCGACGGCAGGCTTTGCGAATGCCAGTGTGCAATTCGATGTGGCGACATTGTCCCCGACCTATCGCGTGGTCATGGGTCTTCCAGGCGGATCGGCCGCTCTTGAGATCGCCGGGCGCTTGGGGATGGACGATGTCATCGTCGAAGATGCGCGCCAACGTCTTGGCGGCCAAGATCGCCTGCTGGAGCGATTGCTGAATGATCTGCAGGAACGTCAGCGGAAACTCATGATCGAACTTGAAGAAGCCGTTCGGGCTCGCGAGGAAGCGCAACAGGCTGCGGAAAAGGCCCAAAGCTTGTTAACGGCATTACAAGAATCCGAACGAGCGGAGCGCAAGGACGTCAAGCGGAAGTTGAGCCAGGAGTTTCAGCGTGCGCGGGCGGCAGCGCAAGCCACGGTCGAGCAACTGCGACAGGAGCAGAATCTGACCCAGGCCAAACAGGCGAAGCAGCGGCTTGTCGAACTGGAAATCCAAGCGAAGCGGGATATCTCACTCCCCAAGGACTACGTCAGCGTGGGTCAGCTGACGAAAGGACATCAGGTGGAATTGGCGGGCCTGGGAATGATCGGCACGTTGTTGGAAGACCCGCAGGGAAAGAAGCGAGTTCGTGTGAAAGTCGGGGAAGGAGAAGTGGTGGCCACGGTGGCCGATCTCCGAGGTGTTGCATACCCATCGGCTCCTCCGGTCGTGCCGGTCGCGGAGAAACGCTCGATCTCGCCGGAGGCCAATCGCGATGTCATCGCCTCGATGGAAACCGTGCTGGACGTCAGGGGGCGCGCTGCCGATGAAGCGGTAGACATGACCGTGGCGGCTCTCGATCGCGCGGCGCTCACGGGGAATGCCATCATGCGCATTATTCACGGCTATGGGACGGGTCGCCTGAAG
>JBEVJJ010000072.1:0-4432 GCA_040510255.1 Nitrospiraceae bacterium
GTCTTCCTGTCCGGCGATGGCGCGGGGATGCGATGGAACATCTCCGGCAGATTCAGCAGGACGCGTCCTTTCCTCTTCCCATCCGTCAGGCCGCCGAGCGATTGGCGACGAAAGTGACCAGGCGGGACTCAGCCCCCTTCACGACGGATCCGATCAGCGACGCGAAACTGATCGTGGAACACCTCGCCGCTCAAGATAGGAGCGCATAGCTCATAGCGTATGGCAGAACCTGAGAGTTCCTTCTTGCTCCTTGCCATCGGCTATTCGCCATGGGCCATCAGTGGCCTCTGCGCAATGATGCTGGCGAAGACGGATTCTCCATTATCGACCACTTGATAGTCGAGGATGGTGAAGTCCTTGAACACCTCGACCAATTCGTTTTTCTCGAGCAGCCATTCTTTTCGAAACTGCGGCCGATATTTGAGATGGTCTATCGTGTACGTTTCGACGACGACCATCCCGCCCGGCTTCACCGCTTGTTTCATTTTCGGAAACAGGCTCCGGTCTAAATAATAGGTGCAGAGCACTACGTCATACGCATTGGACCCGAGCGGCGCCTGGTCCAGATCCGCCACCTGTGTCTCGATCGTCACGCCCTGTGCTTTGGCCAGGGCTTGCGCCTTCTCCAAACCCTTCTCCGAGATATCGAGACCGGTCACCTGAAAGCCCTTGGTCGCCAGGAACACGCCGTTGCGCCCTTCCCCCATGGCCAGATCGAGCGCCTTGCCCTGGGGCAAGCGATTGATCTGCTCGACTAGATACGGAATAGGCTCCTTGCCAAAGCGATAGGTGTCACCGCTGTAATTCTTGTTCCACCGCTCCTTGTCCGTCTCCGCCGATTCGACTCCCGGTCCTACTGGTATCAGCGCGATGACCAGCCCGATCAGGATTGCCGGAGCAACCAGAGGCCTGGTCCGCCACCGTCCTCCTTTGCGAGCTCTCCTCTTCGACCTATCCGGCATGGTCGTGCGAAGCATCACGTTGAGCGGCATCACACCTAGGAGCATCGACATGGTTTTTCCGCAGCCTGCTAGAATCGCGAGCCCGTCAACTTCACATCAGCCCGCGCCCACGCCTTCTGAAACTCCTGATCCGTTGTTGTGGCGTCCTGCATCTTCTGTTGCGCTTCAAGACTTTGCTTCAACCCGAAGAGTGCCCATCCGTTGTGGGGGTGCTGCATCAGATCGATCCGATAGGCCGCCTCCGCCTCGGCCGGACGGCCTGCTTGCAACAAGACCGCGCCCAACGAATGGCGCACGGGAATGTGCCACAGCGGCGGTTCGTAGTAGCGCAAGGCATCTTCCAACATGGTCGCCTCATTCAGCTTGGCGATCGCCGGCTCGTACTGCCCCTGGCGCGCCGCGATCTCCCCTGCCAGCACCAGATCTGCAATCCTGGCTAAGTCCACCACCCGAGTGACTCCCATGGTCCGGTCCTGAGGAATAGATCCAGCCAATTCCGTCAACGCCTTCTGTTCCCGTTGCGCCTCATCGAATCGTGTGGTCGCCGCGAACGCGATCCCTCGCGCGTAGTGCCAAATCACGGTCGTGTAGGTGAGTTCGGCCGGTGGTTGGGGAAGCGCGAGCGCGTCGTTCCATTTGCCGAACCGGACGAGCGCGAAGGGCAAGCTCGATGTAAATTCCTCCAGCGCCAGTTCCTTCCTCGCCGCGTCCAACGGCACGAGCGTCCGAAGATCGTAAGCCGCTTTCATCGCTTCCTTGCTGCGTCCCTCCATCGTCAACACGCTCCAGAGAAAGTGCACGTTGTGCGGATAGTAGGCCATCGGATAGGAGCCGACGAGCTTGCGGTGCGCCAGGTAGTCGTGATCGACCGAGGTCGCGTGCACATTCCGTTCGACCGCTTCTTGGTACATGCCCAATCGGAGATAGATATGTCCGGGCATATGAACCAGATGGCCGGCTCCCGGCGCTAGATCAGGCAGCCGTTTGGCACAGGGCAACGCACGCTCGGGTTTCGATGAGGCTTCCACCGCATGAATGTAGTAGTGGCAGGCGCCGGGATGGTCGGGATTGAGTTGCAGAACTCGTTCGAGCGTCGCCACAATCTCGGTGGCATGGCCCTTCGGCTGTCCCTGCGGCGTCCAATAGTCCCACGGCTGCACATCCATCATCGCTTCGGCATACAAGGTGCCGGCATCGACATCCTTGGAGTCGCGTGCCCATACTTTTCTCATCGCCTCGACATAGGCGGCATCCAACGTCTCTCGCTGAGCATCCGGCGCGATGGAATAGCGGGTCGCGAGCGCCTCGATATACGCCTGTTCCATCGGACTCACGCTGGCAGCCAGCGCGCGTGCCCGTTGAATTGCTTCGTAGGCCCGCTTCTCGGACTCGCGATCCATGGGCAAATTGATATTGGGCCCCAGGGCCAATGCCACTCCCCAGTGCGCCATAGCCGTCTTCGGATCGCGCCGCGCCGCCGCTTCGAACGAATTGATCGCTTCCTCATGATTGAACGCAAAGACCAGTCGCAACCCCTGGTCGAAATATTGTTGTGCTTCGGGCGAGGACGTTGTGATGGGATGGTGCAGGTTCCCCAGGTTATCGAATAACGGAGGACCGCCATTTCCACTCGCCGCCGGAGGCTGTTGATCAGCCCATGCCACGCTCGCTGCGAGGGCCGCTGCTGCACCAAATCCGTACAATACCTTTCGCAACACCTCGCCTGACCGTTGCATGATGTTTACCCCCGTAATTGTCTCAACATCACCATGACGCGAACCGGACGCAGCAGAGATGCTCATTACTGTGACCTTGGACTTTGCCCCAACGATGAGACCAGTGTCCCCCAAGATGGAGAACCCACCTGATCTCCTGCTGGAAAGAATCGTACCCGTGACGACGGCGGACCGCAAGCCGTACGAGAGGCATCCTCTCCCAGCCACAGCATTCGTCCACGTTGCCGTAAAATCCAAGGTACCTGGTCATGCATGTATCCCATCTGGACTTGTTACCCTTGGATGACCACCCGGGATGCGGCTCCCGGCAAGGAATACAGGCCCTTGCTTGGCCTCTTTCAGCTTGCTATCCTCAGCCGGATCCATTCCTGTCTGCTCCTGCAGAAAATCTGTTCCGCCACGAAACCCTGGAGACAAGAAACCTACGAGCATTGAAGATGTAGCGGATGGATAGTGGCCCTCGCCCGCCACGGAGAAGGCATGTGAGTAGATCCCGTTCCTTAACTGAGTCGGTCATCGGTGGTCTGAAGTGCGCCGTGCATGGGAAGGGCTGACCGGATGAGCGACGCCCCACTGCATATCCTTCTCATCGAGGACGATCCCGAGGATGCCCGCATGCTGCGGGAACTCCTGTCGGATGTGGACCCCGGCGGATTCACGCTCACTCATGTCGATCAGCTGGCTCATGGCATCAGCCGATTGAAGGAGAGCGGAATCGATATCGTCTTGCTGGATATGTCACTTCCCGACAGCCAGGGACTCGACTCGCTGCTCCACCTGTCCAAGAGCGCGATGGGTATTCCTATCATCGCGCTGACCCGCAGTAAAGATGAGACGTTGGGATTGCAGGTGATTCAACATGGCGCTCAGGATCATCTCGTGAAAGGACTGGTCACCGGTCCAGGCTTACAGCGTTCGCTCCGCTACGCGGTCGCACGCGCCTCGATGGCCAGATTACTCAGGGAGAGGCTGGGCTTGCTGCAGTCCGTCCTGGATAGCGTGGCGGACGGAATCGTCATGGCCAATCAGACCGGCGAATTCAAGGTGTGGAATCCCGCCGCCGAACGAATTATCGGGTCCGGGCCGGCGAACGTCGCCACTAAGAACTGGTCCGCGCAATTCGGTCTGTTTTTGCCCGACAAGGTCACGCCCTATCCATACGAAGACCTTCCGCTCGTCAGAGCCATCCGTGGCGAGTCCGTCAATGACATCCTGGTATTTCTCAGGAGCCCCGGTTCCAAGGAGGCATGGTTGAACGTCAACGCCCGTCCGCTTCATGACGACACAGGGCAGGTCGCGGGTGGAGTCGCTGTCTTTCGCGATATGACGGAGCAGACCAGGAGGGAACAAGAACGCCAGAAGCTCGCCCGTGAGAGGCTGTTGCTGTTGGATTCCACCGGAGACGGAGTCTATGGGGTCGATTTGGAAGGGCGTTGTACGTTCATCAACAAGGCCGGCGCACGAATGTTCGGCTACCTTCCTCACGAGTTGATAGGCAAGAACATGCATCAGCTCGTTCACCATTCCTTCGCGGATGGCAGGCCCTATCCCCACCAGGACTGTCACATCTTCGAAGTCTTTCACAGCGGCCGTGGATGTCAGATCGATCATGAGGTGTTCTGGCGAAAAGACGGGACCGCATTTCCTGCCGACTATACATCGTTTCCTGTGTACGATAAGGGCATCATGACTGGAGCAGTCGTGACCTTCCTCGATATCACCGCGCGGCGGCGG
>JBEVJJ010000073.1:0-6452 GCA_040510255.1 Nitrospiraceae bacterium
AAAGTATGCCGGACGGCGAAGCAAAGAATGTGCAGCGTATCATGACCCTGTCAAGAGAACCAGACTCCCGGATAAGACACCGCAACGAATCTCCCGTACAGTGCCATCGGTCACAGCATCTTTGATGGCGACCCGTTTTTGAATTCCACCACCATACAAAGGAGGACTTTCATGGTTACCAGCACGCTCTCACCCGAAGTGGAGAATCTCAAGGCACGTCTCAAGACGATCTGGACGGCCGGCGACTACGATCGGTTCTCGCGATATCTAGAAAACGGGGCACGCGAGTTTTACGAAAGGCTCCGTATCGCTTCCGGAAGCACATTACTGGATGTGGGCTGTGGTTCCGGCCAATTAGCGTTGATGGCGGCAAAAGACGGTCTAGACGTGACCGGCGTGGATATCGCCGGCAATTTGGTGGAGCGGGCACGGGCGCGCGCACAAGCGGAGGGCCTAAAGGCTCGTTTCGAAGAGGCGGATGCCGAGGCACTCCCATTTGAAGATGCCGGCTTTGACGTGGTGGCCAGCTTGATCGGAGCGATGTTCGCGCCGCGACCGGATCTTGTTGCCAAGGAACTGCTGCGCGTGTGCAGATCGGGGGGAATGCTTGCCATGGCCAATTGGACTCCGCAGGGTTTCGTCGGCCAGATGTTCAAGACTATCTCCAAATTCATTGCACCGTCGGGCATGCCCTCGCCCGTCCTCTGGGGAGACGAAACCACCGTCCGTGAACGGCTCGGCCAGGGACTGTCGGAGCTGAACATGGTCAGGCGTCAGTATGCGTTCAGCTATCCCTTCCCTCCCTCTGAGGTGGTGGAGTTCTTCCGGTTGAATTATGGACCAAGCAATCAGGCCTTTGCCTCGCTGGATGCCGATGGCCGAGAGCGTCTTCGCCGAGAACTTGAAGCGCTCTGGACTGCTCACAATCGAGCAAGGCTGGGCTGCACCACAGTCTTCGCCGAGTATCTGGAAGTCATCGGCGTTCGAGAGTGAAGGCGTAAAGAAAGATGACACGCCGAATCTAATTATCAACCAACCGTCATGAGGAGGCCGCCATGTACGATATCAAGAATCTAGACAAGATGAAGACGCTCGAGATCCATGCGCCTGAGACCATGAAAGCGTTTGTGGCTTTCGACAAGGCAGCGTTGACTGAAGGCGCGATTCCGGGAAAGTATAAGGAACTGATGGCGCTCGCCCTGGCCTGTACGACTCAGTGCCCCTATTGCATCGACCTTCATTCGAATAAGGCACGCGAGAACGGGGCGTCGGAGCCGGAGATGGCTGAAGCCGTACTCATTGCGGCGGCGCTGCGCGCGGGTGGGGCGATTACTCACGGCACGCACGTCATGAAGGGAATCTGAACTGGTGCTCGACTGGCCGTGGCAATAGGTGAGGACGAGCCTGGACGCTCATGTCCCGGCTTCACGCCGGAGATCACCGTAGTCCATTTGCATGGCGATACGGGCTTGTGCCTGGGTCCGGCAAGGCGTTAGACCAGTTACAGTCCCAGATCAATGGCTGAGGTCACGCCCCGAGCGGTGACGATGTCTCCTTCGTCCACCACGGGTCGTCGACGACCTGCGTGCAATATGATCTCAGCGCATCCGGTCGAGGCTTGCGGCAAGACAGAGCCTGCAGGCTCATGTGCCCAAACCATGCAAGCGGGTGAGCGCTTCTTCCCAGGTAGCCGTAGGGGTGGCAAGGTCGCCAACATATATAGATAAAATTAGCGACCTTGGGTGCGCCGTCCTACGGCAACGCCCGCGCTTCAAAATGGCCCACCACTGTGCCGCTTGCATCGTAGAATTCGAGGTGCTCGCCGACGATGCGCCATCGGGTCACCTGCGGCAATGAATCGAGGAACTCCTTCTCAGTGTCCATGCCGGCCGGGCAGGCCATCATGGTTCCGGCAAGCTGACCGAAGTGCATCTCGTGTCCCTTGACTTCATAGCTTCCCATCAGGCGATTGCATCCTCCAAACCCGGCAACGCGTAAATTCTCAGAATGGAGGACCAGACTCGGCTCGCGTTGTCGGTCGGCAACAAAGACCGGTTTGCCGTTGAGAGCCGTGAGCTTCCAGTACGTGTTCTGGAGGTCCGAGGTAGCGAAGCGCGCTCCGCACGTCTCACCAGGCCACACGCCGAGGAATCGGTTCACGACCAGCATTGGGTGCCTGCCCGTCCCTTCCAGTGGCGGCAACATCTTCATATGACCTTCGACGCTGACCATCAATTCCTCACCTGGCTCGCGTCGCACTTTGAGGTATTCGCGCTCCAGCGTGGCATTGTCGTCCTCCTGTGCCACCGGCCAGCGCTGCCGGGTCAGGCACTCAGTGAACAGGCCGGCGTCGGCGAGGTGCCGGTACATCCCTCGCATCTCCAGGCGCGCCTCGATCGCGTCGAACTGTGCCATTCGCGTCAGTGAGTAGTTGAGTGCGGACTCGATATCGTGTCCCTCCAGATCCAGTTTGCGCAGGGTGTTCTGATCGATTACCCGGAATGTCGACGCTGGCTCTTGTCCTCCATGCAACGTCAGCGTCCTATGGTCGTTCGACAGGGTCCATGATCCGATGTCGTATTTTGCTGGGCTGTCGCGCCCCGAGAAGACCATGCTGAGGAAAAATGACTGGTCGGCGAACAGATTGAGCCGGTAGCGCAGTGCCGGACAATCCGCGCAGGGCAGATCGCCGCTGAAACTGGCCGGTAGCTGACCGAGCACGGAGAAGTCTGGCCCGGCAGCTCCCGACCGTGGGCTCCCGGTCTAGCGCAGTAACAGCTCAACGTCCCGGCCGTTGCCCCTCGTCAGCACGGGATAAGCCTGATCGGTCGCGAACAGGAGCCGCCCGTCCACGATCGTCGCGCGCACCGAGTAGTGGTGGCGTTCGTCCACTCGCTGCGGATCGATGTCGATCGCGAACGTGATCGGCGGATTGCCGGGCCCGATGATGCGCACCGAACCGATCGTTTCGGCCAGCGCATCGGCGCGAGACACATCCTCCACGCGCGCATCGAACACGGCGTGTGGCGGCAACGCGATGCGTTGGAGATAGGTCGCGGTGCCCTTGACTTGTACAGCCTGTGATGCGTCGAGCGGGAACGCGATGAATGCCAGGGCCAACCAGGTGATGCGGAAGCTCCTCACGACATTCTTTCCGGTCGTGGACCGACGAACCATGAGTCGACCTTGCTGATGGAGATTGTCCCCCATCGTGCTTCGGCTCCATCATGTGAGATGGGAGGCAGTGGAGAAATTCTACTTTTTCTGAGTGGCCCAGGTCCATCCATTCGTGCCGCATCGAGCGACGACTCCTGACTAGCCTGTCTGGTGTGGGTGAAAACTCGATGGACCAGATTCCCGTCACGTGGCACGACATCCGTGGTTGAACGTTCTTGACCATCCGCTTGCCCGTGCTACCGCTTCTCTGGAGGAATGGCTTTGATAGTGGATGAGAACAAGCCGTGAG
This sequence comes from Nitrospiraceae bacterium, assembly GCA_040510255.1. GTDB lineage: Bacteria > Nitrospirota > Nitrospiria > Nitrospirales > Nitrospiraceae > DASSBQ01. The sequence goes on from JBEVJJ010000073.1 coordinate 3,467, forward strand.
CTGCGATGTCCACCGGCCTGTGTCTCACTGCTGTGCTTGCCGGGTCTTTGCCCAGAAAATTATCCCCCTTCCAATTGTTCGCAGGTCTGACGGGCCTAGGAACGAAACCACCCCCGCAGTTTGGACAGACATTGCCCAACACCTGTTCGACGCAGGCGGCACAGAACGTACATTCATAGGTGCAGATGCGTGCATCGAGTGAGTCGGGCGGGAGTGTTCTATTGCAGTGTTCGCAGGTGGGCCTGAGCTCTAACATGATCATCCTCTTCCCGTAGTGACGTACGCAAGTCTCTCGGGCTAGTGTACTGCAAGGCAGGCAGCTACTCCAGACGCGTTTCACTAAGACCGTGTATCTGCACCATGGATATCCGCCAAAGGCAAGGTCAGCACCGACTGCGAGGTTGGTGCCCGTTGTCCGTCGATCATGCGGCCCGCTCTCATGTTGGCGGGCAAAGCGATATCCATTTTTGCCGGGCGCGGCGTTTTCCTGTTGTTCATCATCTCGACGAAAGCGTCCTTGTTGATCGACAGGTTCAAGCGTTCGTTGAAGTTCTTCTCCTCGCCGATCGTGGAGGAGACCATACCGTGATAATCGTGACCGGGATAGACGATCGTGTCATCCGGCAAGGCGAACAACCTCTGGCGGACGGAGTCGAATAACTTCTCCGCGGAGCCGCCTTGAAAATCCGTACGACCATTGCCGCGTATGAACATGGCATCTCCCGTGAACACCGCGCCTGGCAGGACATAGCTGGTGCAGCTGTCGGTATGGCCGGGGGTCGCAAGCGCCTTCAGTGCCGTGTTGCCGAAGTGCAGCTCCTGTCCGTCGTGCAGGAACAGGTCTGCGCCGGTGACCACATGTTCCGCGCCGCCGCCATAGACGATTCGCGCGCCGGTACGATCCTTCATGAGCGAGGCGCTGGTGATGTGGTCGGCATGGATGTGCGTTTCGACGGCAAAGACGAGTGTCAGGCCCAGCTCTTTGAGTGTTTGAAGATCGCGTTCGACGTTTTCAAGTACGGCATCGATGATGGCGGCCTGGCCGGATTCACGGTCGGCCACGATGTAGGTGCGGCTTTCCGCCCGGTCGTCGATGTCTTGTATCGGGTTCACGTCCAGCAGCGCGGTGACGATGTACGTATGTGTGAGTGCCATGCATACACTCCCGAGCGTTCCAAGTTGGTGAAACGCTGCGGCTCTGGAAAAGAAACGCGCCCATTCTACTTTGTCTCGTCGGCCTGGTCCATCGTTGTGTGAGGGGTGGATGTGAAGTGAGGTAGAGAGCTGATGGCGTCATAGCCGATGCGTAACCCGGTTCCTTCAGCGCATGCTTTCTAGTACAAGATAAGGTTATTGACACTCTACAGGAGGCTCAATCATGTCCAAAAAGGAAATGGCCCTATCATTTCTAAGCCTGGTGGCGACAAGAAATATAAGAAAGGCGTATGACGAGTGTATTGCGCCGAATTTTATTCACCATAACCAGTATTTCAAGGGCGACCGGCCATCTCTTTTGGCTGCCACGGAAGATGCCGCCAACAAGAATCCCAATAAGGTCTTGGAGGTGAAGCAAGCATTTGAGGATGGGAATACGGTTGTGACCATTCACACGTGAAACAGAGCTCAGATGACGTGGGGCTGCAGTCGTCCACATCTTTCGATTCGAGAGCGGGCGTGTTGTGGAACTTTGGGACGTCGGACAACAGATTGTCAAGGATTCGCCGAATGAGAACGGGGTGTTCTAATGGCGCGTTCCGGTGCAGAAGAGACTCCTCAGCTCGCTCGCCAACTTCTTTTGTTGAGTAGATCCGCGTGACGCGCTGGGAAGGTTATTTGTAGACTTCTTTGCGGTTGCCGATTTTTACGACGAGGACGATCAGGTCCTTGTCACGAATGGTGTAGATGATTCGATAGTTGCCCTCGCGAATACGGTACAGATCATCTTCGCCTACGAGCTTCGTGACACCGGCTGGCCGGGGGTATGTTTGTAGCGCGCGAAGACGCTTCACGATGCGTTTCTGAATCGGGTCGGCGAGGGTTTTGAGTTGTCGTTCGGCAGAAGGGGCGAGCAAGACCGAGTAGGCCATTGAGGAAGGCTAGAGACCGAGTTCCTTCAGAATCGTATCGAGTGGCTTCGCCCCCTTCTTTTTAATCTCTGCCAATGCGGCTCGGGCATCGAGAATATCAATTCGATCTTCAAGATCTTCCAACAGCCGCAAGTCGTCAATCGGAACCACGGCGGCAACCTCCTTACCTCGGCGATGCAGCACCACACGCTCCTTACCAAATGCGACGCGGTTGATTGTGTCGGCAAACCCTTCTCGGGCTTTACTTGTTGGTAGATGCCCCATTATCGCCTCGCTGAAATGTATGGAAAGTACGAATCGTACAAATGGTACAGTGCGGAGTTCGGCTTGTCAAGCGCATCGAACGGAAGCTAGCCCGCGAGATGGGCAATTTATTCTATGTAATCCCGTTTCCTGGAAGTTATGACGTGCGCATAGGATCTGGACATTTTCAGCGGTCAGTGATGTGCCACCTCTTGAGAATGGAACGATGTGATCAAAATGTAGCTCGTCCTTTGCCTCGCAAAGCCGACATTTGCCGCCGTCTCTCTTCCATACCTCAAGTTTGACCGCCGTAGGAATTATTCGACGTCGCTCCGCGTCTGTATAGACAGGCTGACCAAAATCCTCGTCACCCTCCACCGCTATGAGCTTAAACTTGAACACAATTCGATGGTTGTCGCGCTCCTGCCAAGCGTCAACGAGATGAAAGATTCCGTTATTGACATCAGGATAACGGAATGAGTACCTCCAAGGCTGAAATTCATTCCCCGCTGGAGACTGACGGCTTCGCGCCGGCACATCTCATTATGCGAGAGAATGTTGTCTGACATGTGTGAAGGGTCTTGGTGCCCAGCGATGGCAAGTCTAACGCAAAGTCTGTGGCGTATCCATCACTCATGAGGCTCACTGTGAGACCC
>JBEVJJ010000074.1:0-10494 GCA_040510255.1 Nitrospiraceae bacterium
AGCGGCTTACGGCGAAGGATGCGATGAAGCTTATCACTGATGGGATCATGAAACGAGCCGGTGTTATGAATGATCCTGAATACAGCGACCTTCGCAATGAATGGAGCGACGCCGCGGAGTTTATCGCCCGTCCACACGTGGCGGTGTGGGCGACCGCTCCTTACCTGCATAACGGATCAGTCCCTAATCTATATGAACTACTCTCCCCGGTGAAGGAACGGCATACCTGCTTCTACCTCAGCCCTAACATGGAATTCGATCCACAGAAGGTTGGGTTCGTGATCGGCGAATGCAATGGCAGTCCGACGTTTCGTGATCCGCTCGGCGGATTTGAGGTCAAGACACAGCTTCCAGGCAACGGGAACCGTGGTCACGAGTTTCGGAATAGTCGGAAGTGCGCGATGACGGATAAGGAGGATGGCATACTAGGATGCGAAATTCCTCATGAGAAGCGATTGGCGATTATCGAATACTTGAAAACCTGCGACCTTGATCGGTTGGTACTGAAAGCTTCGCCGCCTTGCCATGACCTTGAGTGATGGCGCGAATGCATGCGTCTCAAAGCATGGCTTGCCCAGAGAGATCCTGCTCGCCTCCGGCCGACCGGTCAGCTATGATCGACCACGCATCCAGTTGTTCCGTAGCTATCGCCTGCAGTGAGCGTCCGGAAAAGAAGACTGCTTGCCGATGACCGAGCTGCTCTCCAAAGACCACACCATCCTCGAACGACCCTTCATGGAGTTCGTTCCGTTCGGAGTCGATCTGCAGGGAGAGAAGATCGGCGATATCAGCGGCGTGATCGTTCTGTCGAATGTCGAATATCTCTACGACTTCATTTCCCTCAGGTCGGGCCCTGAGGCAGCCGGTCACGCCGTTCACGAATTATGTCGTCTCCTCAACGAACGCATTCACGATCCTGCCTACCATGTCACACCGGCCTTCCTACGGAATGCCTGGAATAGTTATTCGTACGAGTTCGGTTGCTACCTGCGGGAATTTTGTGAAGCCCTATCCGGAGACCCTCAGTTCCATTTTAAAGCAGCAAGAGTGAGGAAAGTTCCGCAGATTATTCAGATTTTGCTCCGCCCGTTCTCCACCCAGCAAAGTTATCGGATGTGGGTATATGTGGGCCAGAAATATACGAAAGGTGTGTTGGAGTTTGAGGTGGGCAAGGTGACAAACCGTTCGGCGATCCTGCGGATGAGATTCACCGATAAAGCCCTTCGTCAATTCGGCGCATACCAGAAGCGCTGCGTCGATGTCATTTGCCAGTCTTGCAAGGCCGGCATTGCGGGCGCACCGCAACAAATTCATGGTCTCCCGCCGGCCAACGTGAGGGATCTGTCCTGCGTCGCGAACGGGGATGAATGGTGCGAATGGGAGTTCACCTGGACCCCGAAGATGCGCGTCGGTGTGTTGTGGCCATTGTGGGGCGTACTGACCGGAACGACTTTCGCCTATCTGCGACTGTCGTACCCCGACATGTCCTTCGGGGAAGCCTTGGGACTTGCCTCAATCCCGGTGACGATTTTTTCCGTCGGCATGTTGATTCTCTCGAAGAAGCAGGGGAAGGGCTTTCAAACCCTGATTCGTGAACAAGAGCAGGTGGTGGAAACCCGCCATGAGGAGCTTCGGGAAGCGTATCTGGAGCAACAGCGTACTTCGGTTGAGCTGCGGCAGAAGATCCAGCATCTCACCACTCTGCACCGAGCCGGTCTCTTGTTCGGGTCGACATTTGATCGCGAAGCGCTGCTCGATAGCGTCCTGGAAACCATCGTGCGCGATCTGCAATATGATCGAGCCATCATTGCGCTCTATGACCGCACACGCAGCGTGTCCCATGACTTTCGCATTCGTGGCGTATCGGAAGACGTCGTCACGTTCATCAAATCCCTTGAAATTCCCGTCATCGATCCCGAAGGCGTTGAAGGCACGGTGATGATACAAGGCCTACCTGTGCTGACCAGCGACATTCGTGAGGTCTGGGATCGCTTGCACCCGAAAAACCAGGAGCTGGTGTCGATGGTGCAAGCGAAATCGTTCATCTCCGTGCCGTTGAAGGTGAAAGACGTGGTGCTCGGCTCCCTCACCGTGGACCGGACGCAGGAACACACCTTGACGAAAGACGACCTCGAGTTGATCGTCACGCTGGCCAGTCAGGTGGCCATCGCGCTCGACAACACCCAGGCCTACAGCGAAATCGAAGCGCTGAATCTCGGCCTTGAAGCCCGCGTGCGTGAACGGACCGCGGAACTGGAGACGGCGAATGCCAAGCTGAAACAAATGGACCGGCTCAAATCTCAGTTCCTGGCTCATGTCTCCCATGAATTGCGTACCCCGCTGACCAGCATCGTCGGCTTTACCGACAACATGCTCGAAGGGCTCGTGGGATCGATGAACCTGAAGCAGGAACAGTACCTCTCACGCATCAAAGCGAACGGCACGAGACTCGCGCGCATGATTACCGATCTCCTGGATCTCTCACGGGTAGAAGCCGGAAAGATGACGATGGCCTTCGATGTGGTGGCGCTGCCTGCACTGGCGTCCGACGTGATCGAACAACTGCGCCCGCTCGCGTCGGCCAAACACATCCGGATCGAATGGCAAACCAACCCGGCGGATATTGCGGTGTGGGCCGACGCCGATCGAGTCAGTCAAATTTTGACCAATCTGCTCGACAATGCCATCAAGTACACCCACGATAACGGCCTCGTCACAGTGGACCTATCTGTCAGTCAGAACGGAATGGCGACGGTGTCGATCGCAGACACAGGGCAGGGCATCCCGACCGATGCCCTCCCCAAACTTTTCGATCCATTTTTCCGTGTCAGCAAGCACGAGCGAGCGCACACGAAAGGACTCGGCCTCGGGCTGGCTATCGTGAAGGAACTCGTCGATCTCCACGGGGGCGCCATTACGGTCGAAAGCGAGGAGGGAAGGGGCACAAATTTCCGGTTCACGCTGCCCCTGGCCGGTCATGACGACCAGAAGAAAATTTCTGTGCCAACATTACAGGCGCGTATCCTCGTCGTCGATGACGATCCGGATATTCGCCATCTATTGCATGACCGGCTGGCATCAGACGGCTATGCCGTCCGCACCGCAAAGGACGGGCAGGAGGCCGTCGAGATTCTGCTTAAAGGGGCTGTCGACGGGGTGATTCTGGACATCGGAATCCCGGAGATCGACGGCATCGAGGTCCTCAGCCGCTTGCGGCAGAATGATCAGACCCTGCCTGTTATTATCATGACGGCCGTGGAGGCGTTGGACCGTGCCCTGCTCGCCATGGAACGCGGCGCCCAAGCCTATCTCTTGAAACCTTTCGATGCCACGCAGCTCCGGGCTGTGGTCGACCGATGGTTCAACCAAAAAATGAACGACCCCTCGAACGCTGAACGACATGGAGACAGGTAGGGGATTACAGTATTTTCACCCACCCACCCCGAGCCTGCCAAGACAGGCTCTTTGCCCGTCTCACCCACCCACCCCGAGCCTGCCTTGCCCGTGGTTGAGCCGTGTCAACCGCGCTGTCGTCCCGTCATCCCGTTTGGTTGTTGTACTGGCATTGCTGGCGCTCCTCAGCCTCGACGAGACCGTGCAAGCACAAACGCCTCGCCTGCAGACCCAAGGCGCCGCAGCGGCGGGGATGGGCAACGCGTTCATGGCGCAGGCGGACGACCCATCTGCCCTACACTATAACCCGGCCGGCATGACGCAGTTGCGCGGCGTGCAGAACATGTTCGGCCTTTCGTTGATCGGTGGCACGACAGAATTTACAAGCCCGACCGGCCAGACCGCGACCGGGGATCGCAACGGCAGCGTCGCCTGGCCTCCGCCCGGTCACATCTATATCACCGCCAATCTGAAAGATCTGGGCGTGACGGCGCTGGGCGACCTGACCATCGGCATCGGATTGAACAGTCCGTTCGGATCGCTCACCCGCTATCCCGATGACGGGCCTTTCAGAACTGCCGTGACATTCACCACACTTCCGCTGCTCGATATCAAACCCACGCTCGCCTACAAAGTGAATGACTATCTCTCCCTAGGCCTGGGCGCGGATATCTATACGTTTTCGGGGCTGTTTGGCGAGGGTCACGTCGAACAGCAATCGATCTGGCCGGGAGGATTGGGCATCCCGGCGGGCTCGAAGGTCGAACTCAACGGCAGCGATACGGCTGCAGGTTTCAACGTCAGCCTGCTCTATACGCCGTTTCGCAACGCGGACGGGAAACCATTGGCCAACATCGGTCTCCTCTATCGCAGTCAGGCCACGTTGCATTTGACCGGAGCATTTCTTGCGAACGGAGCTTCCGTCTCTCCCGCCTCCGCGACGTTCGTGTTGCCGCAGGTATTTTCCGGCGGCATGGCTGTATGGCCGGTGCGAACGCCCGAGCGCGAATGGAAACTCGAGTTCGATGTGGATTATGTCGGGTGGAAGTCCAATCGAAATCTCGACATCCATCTGAACAACGGCATACTCATTCCCTTTCCACAAAACTGGCAGAATGCCTATAGCATCATGATCGGCACGGAGTATAAATGGCTGCATCTGGACAAGATGCCCGATTGGGAAATCGCCCTGCGCGGCGGCTACATGACCCAACAAACACAAGTACCCGATCGGACGTTCAATCCCGGCGTGCCTTCCGCACTTTCGCACATCCCATCCATCGGGGTCGGATTGGCTTGCAACGAAACAGGATCGTTTTTCGGCTGGTTTAAATGCGGGGATCTGGGAATCGGGCCACTGAAACCCAAACTGTTCGCCATTGACCTCGCCTACCAGGCGGCGTTGTATGAGGTCAGGACGATCGTGGGAAACCTGAATCCCACCGTAAACGGACGGTACGAGACGCTAATCCAAGTCGGGTCGATCTCGCTGCGCTTCAATTATTGATACGTCCTCCTCTTGTCCTCTCCCCAACGGGAAGAAAGGATGAGGTCCGCCTCTCACCTTCGCTCAGCACTCTCCGTTCTCATCTCAGACTGCGCAAGCATCCCTTTAGCACCACCGTTCTCGTCTCAGATCGTGACGAGGAACGTGCCTGATGCTTTCCATTGACGCGCCTGATGCTGTCACACGCACGCTGACAGGGGGCGCTTTCGGAGGACCAACAAGAAGAGGCCGTGAGGGGGCTCTAGTGGGAATTTCGTCCGTCAGCAATTCGATCCGGATAAATAACTGCATTTTCGAAGCGCAACGGGCACGTTGATTGCTGTCTTCCTCGCATGGCGATTCTTGTCGAGCAATGGCACGAGGTCCCTGGCATCGCATCTCTTGGCGTAGCAATGTGCTGGCTGTGTGTCCTCGGTTGTTAGCAGCCAACCGATCACACCCCACGATCTCCTGGATAGTGCCCATCCAGCCCTGATCGAGCCGCCCCATTGCTCACGCCATTCAGCCGCGTCTCCGGTTCTGCCGGAGACGCGGCTCTTTCTCCAACTTCTCCAACCATAGAGCTAGTTTCTTCTACCTACGCTGAGAGCATTACTCCCTTCATCTATCCCATTCCATTCCCCGTATCTCATTAGATACGCCGGCGCATCCATTCGGATACATGCGCGCGAACAGCCCCTGTCTCTTTATGACGCAGTCTCGATGAATAGCCTTAGAAATTATACCTATGGCAAAGGAGGAGGATGAAAAGATCGGCGATTGTTGAGGTTGCCTTGGCCACACAAGGGCTTAGAATTGAAATGATCCGGGTTTTCCGCGCTAGGCACATTGAAGTATCTACGACCCTTCTTGCTCGTCCCGTTTTCACGGCTACCCCACAAAATACGGCAGTCCAATATGATGCTTGATCTTGAAAAGTAATTGATTCATAACGATGCATCTGTACCTCGTTCAAGGGTGACCAACATTGTTGGCTGACCCGCTCATCGTACCGGCTGCTCCTCGATGACCTCACTCCCGCTTCACAGACGGAAGACTCACACATTCTTCGGTCATGCCCATGCTGACAGGGCGGAGCCATATGCAGCCGTATATGACAGAGCACATTTCTGGCGCATCGAAGCCGGCATCGCCCTGGGTGCAAGGAGAACCCTAGATCTGGTGGCTCGCGAACTCAGAAAGAAAGCGCCCTTCATGCTTCGTGATCATCAGAACTATTCCGATGACGTTCAGCTGTTAGGAATCATCCACAAACTCATTCATCCCTATCGTCGACGGGTTCTCAACGGAGAGTTACCGAGATTATGAGCCGACCACTTTGCTTTGTGCTGATGCCGTTTGGGAAGAAACCGGACATAGCAGGGTCCATTATTGACTTTGACGCGGTCTATCAATCCCTGATTATCCCTGCCATAGTGGAAGCCGGCTTGGAGCCGCTGCGCGCCGATGAGGAAATGACCGGCGGGATCATCCACAAGCCGATGTATGAACGTCTGATCCTCTGCGACTATGCCGTCGCTGATCTCACGACAGCCAACGCCAATGTGTTCTACGAACTGGGCCTGCGTCATGCCGTTCGCCCCTGGAGCACCGTCCTCCTATTTGCCGAGGGCGGCCGATTGCCGTTTGATGTGGCGCCCTTGCGTGCGATGCCCTACCGGCTAACGCCGGGTGGCGTACCGCAAGATGTCGATGTCACGAAGGCTGCTCTCGTGAAGCGTCTTGTTGAGGCGCGCCGGGCAGCATTAGAGGATGCGAAAGCCGCGACGGACAGTCCTATCTATCAACTCGTTGAAAATTTCCCGGATATCGATCACACCAAGACGGATGTATTCAGAGAGCGTGCCCGCTACTCGACCGAATTAAAAACTCGGTTGGCAGCGGCGAGAAAACAGGGAGCGGAGGCCCTACGCGCTGTGGAGGCTGACCTCGGCAATCTCAATGACGCTGAATCCGGCGTGGTGATCGATCTCTTTCTGTCTTACCGCAGCGCCAACGCATGGGCGGACATGATTGGTCTGGTTGAGAAGATGCCACGGCCGCTCGCCGCCACGGTGATGGTCCAAGAACAACTCGGCTTTGCGCTGAATCGCGCCGGACGCGGCGAGGAAGCAGAAACGGTGCTCACGGAGCTACTCGCGAGGCGAGGGCCGAGCAGCGAGACCTATGGGATCCTCGGACGAGTATACAAGGACCGCTGGGAGGCCGCCGCGAAAGCCGGCAATAAACCTCTGGCGCGGGGCCTTCTTGAGAAGGCGGTCAATGCCTATTTACGAGGATTCGAGGCGGATTGGAGGGATGCGTACCCCGGCGTGAATGCCGTTACTCTCATGGAGCTGAAGGAACCCCCGGATCCGCGACGAACGAACCTGATCCCAGTCGTCGCCTATGCGGTCGAACGACGGATTGCGACTGGAAAACCAGTCTATTGGGACCACGCGACTCTTCTCGAACTCGCCGTGTTGGGAAAGGACGAGGACCGAGCTGCGGAGGCCTTGGGTAGTACGCTTGCCGCAGTGCGGGAGCCGTTCGAGCCCGAAACGACGGCGCGGAATCTGCGTCTTATTCGAGAAGCTCGCGAGCGCCGAGGAGAAATGATCGCCTGGGCTAAGGAAGTAGAACATGAATTGATCACGAGATCAAAATCATGACTCAAGGAATTGGGGCATGAACAATTCCTCCGGCTCTCCCGAGCCGGTCCCTATGCCGACACCGACAAGCGGACTCGTTGCTCGCCGAACGAATCGAGGGGCTGATCTCGCACGAACCCACGCGTTGGGTCGCCGTGCAGGAACGAACCGGCAAAGACCAATCGAAGACTGATCGCTGATCTTTATTCAGCTTCATTAAAGCAAAGCAAGGAGGAGGCCATGCCACCTGCGGGAGGAACGGGCACGCAGTTTTTCCTCAAGATTGACAACATTGAAGGCGAGAGCACCGTAAAGGGCCATGAGAAGGAGATCGAGCTCCTGAGTTGGTCCTGGGGTGAAACAAGCCAGCAACTGCCGGCTGGCAGCAACGCACAAGGCAAAGTCACCATGCAAGATGTCCATGTGGAGATGGCCGTCAGCAAGGCCAGTCCAAAGCTCTTCCAGGCCTGCACCAGGGGCGAAAATTTGAAATCGGCGCTGCTAACCGGTCAACGGGGTATGGCCAACAAAGCGCAGTATCTGAAGATCACCTTCTCCGAGCTATGGGTCACCTCGTATCAGAGCGGAATTTTATCGGACGAAAAGGGAACGGCCACCGATCGTGTCTCGTTTAATTTCGCACGCGTTGAAATGGAGTACTCGGCTGCACCGGGCCAAGTCATCAAGGCCGGGTGGGATGTGAAGCAAAACAAGCCGGTCTAATCCCTGCGCCAGCCATTCTTAGGCCTTGGTGTGTAGACTTTCATGCCCTGTGCCCCAGCCGCGGTATTGCGAACGACACGATGGGCACTCACTGCCTTCGGTTTTCGCTGGGAGCATATGCTTCCGGCAAGGTTGATCGATCTTCACGAGAAGGACGAATCACGACACACCCCCTACCCATATTGACATGAGGATCGCATGAACAAGCGGGCACATCGGCAGATTCACCGAATGGACTGGCAGACCTTCGAGGAGCAGCTGCGTCCATCGACACGCGGGCGCAAGCGAGCCATGGCGGATACTGAGGCGCTGCGCGAGTACTTCGGCGACGAGGAGTTTACGTATCTTCAACATCTCGCCGAACATGCCCAGCAGGTCCGCAGCCGGGCGCCCATCCTGGGCAACGTGGTGTTCCTGCACGGCATCATGGGTTCTGATCTCACGGTTGACGATGACGGCGATGCCGATGTCGTCTGGCTGAATCTCTTTCGCCTGGCCCGCGGGCGGTTCGAACAATTGCGTCTCAGCGCAGACGGCTCAGGACAAGCCCACCGCGATCTGAAAGTCTTCCCGAGTGAAATAGATAAGCGCACGTACTCGCGCATACTCCTCTGGTTACGGGCGCGATGGAACGTGGAGCCGTTTGCGTACGATTGGCGCCAAGATATCGATGCGGCGTCGAACGATCTCGCGGGGTTCATCCGGAACAAGTTTCCGTCCCAGCCCGTGCATCTGGTCACCCATTCGATGGGCGGACTGGTCAGTCGAAATTTCATTCGTCTTCACAGCGATCTCTGGCATGCGATGGCGGACGCGGACGCCAGACGAGGCGGGCAACTGATCATGCTAGGGACTCCGAACTATGGCTCGTTTGATATTCCCAAAGCACTGACCGGAACGGACAAGCTGGTCCGCTGGCTCGCGGCGCTCGATCTCAGCCACAACCTGGATGAAGTCATCGGAGTCTTGAATACGTTTGTCGGCAGCTACCAAATGCTTCCCGCCCCGGGCAAGGTTCCCGCCGCGACGCAGACCTTGTACCGGCGGGAGAGTTGGGGGGCGTTTCCCGTTTCCGATCGGCACCTGAAGCGGGCGTTGGAGTTTCATTACGCCTTGGAGAGCGGGACGGCCGTCGATCCAAGCCGCATGGTCTACATTGCCGGGTGTAATCAGGAGACCCTGTCGGGCATCCGTCTCGTGTCACCCGGCGAATTTGACTATGACGTCACCTACGACGGCGACGGACGTGTGACCCATGAACTCGGTCTCTTGAAAGATGTGCCGACGTTTTATGTGGACGAGGTCCACGGCGACCTTCCCAAACATGAAGACGTCATGAAGGCCGTGGACGAGCTGCTGGAACGAGGGACGACCAGCGCCTTGCCGACCCACCCCATGGCGGACCGTAGCCTCCGGGCCACCGAACGCCCGATGCAGCGGGGCATTGAAGAGCGAGCGATCAGCAGCAAGCTTCGGGCCATTGCGGAACGTGCCCAGCGTGAAGAAGCCACTCCGGAAGAGGTCCGTGACGCAGAGGAAACCATCCTACGGGCGGCGCTGACGCAGGAACCCTGGAAGCGCAGATCCCTGGTGCCCACGGAATCACCCCCGGAGGATCAACCCCAAGAACGCGTTCACATCACCATTGAAGTCGTCCTGGGCGACGTGACCCAGATCAAGGCCCCGCTCGTCGTCGTCGGACATTACAAGGGGATTGCGCCGGTGCGGGCGGAGGGAGCGATCGATGCGAAGCTGGACCATTGGATTACGAAGGCGGCCGCACCAGGCATGATCGGCGCAGAACTCGGACAATTGTTTTTCGTTCCCGTGGTCGGGAACAAGATCGGCGCTGGCGGCGTGGTGCTGGCAGGGATGGGCGAAGCGGGTCGATTCAGCCGAGAAGACTTGCGATTTCTGATGACGAATGTGGCCCTGGCCGTATCGGAGCTGGGGCACAGGACATTTGCCACAGTCCTGATTGGATCGGGGCAAGGCAACCTGTCCAGGGAACGGGCCCTTCGCGGCATGTTGGACGGCCTGTGCGATGCGTTGAGTCGATCATCGGAGAACAAGAAAGTCCGCCGGATCTCTCACGTGATGGTAGTGGAAACAAACAAATCCGCGCATAAAGAGATCGTTCACATCCTCGAAAAGTTTGCCCAAGATAAGGCGGTCTCACATCTGAGTCTACAGGTGACGACATCCAAACTGCCGGCGCTCAAGCGACGCCCGAGCAAGAAA
>JBEVJJ010000075.1:0-14514 GCA_040510255.1 Nitrospiraceae bacterium
ATGCAGAGCTTGACGTTGAGGCGTCACGCGCCGAAATCGAAATTGGCCCAGACGAGGTGATGGTCAGATGCTTCTTCCGACGTCTTGGTCACTGTGTCGAAGGGCTGCCATGTGTTGGGATGATAAGACCCGCGTCGTTCAATTCCCGTATCTTGCAGCTTCGTTCGTAATTGGGGCGACATGATGAGATAGTCGATCTTGTTGTTTGGCAGGCCTGTCTCGTAGGTTCCTGGTCGATCCGTCGGATAGTTGGGATGGGACTGGACATCTTGAAAACCATCCATGAACAAAGAGGCGAGTGCGACGCTATTCGGCGTATCGTTGAAATCACCCCCCAGCAAGACAAATGGCGATCTGGATAATGCTCCGAGCGCAATGGTGTGGGCAGACTTCGCTTGCGCTCCTCGGCGTTTTTGCGTGGCCTGGTCGTCGCCGTTGCGCTTCGACTTGAGGTGGTTTGGGATCAGGACAAGGCGGTCACCAGCGGGAAGGACGATGTCATACTCCGGACAGTCTCGGGAAAAGATCCACTTGCCGTCGGACCCGAGGTCATCCACATGGCTCCGAATCTCGACGATTGGATATCGGCTCAAGATGCCGACGTCGATGCCGCGTGCATCATTTCCATCGATGACCATGAAGTGGGGATACGAGCATTGGAACTCCGTGCGCAGCACCTGGTCGTTGAATCGGTCGAGAGTCACCCGGTTTTCCACCTCCACACAAATCAGGATATCGGGCCGAACTTCGCTGATGACACGAGCGGTGTTGAACGTGGCCTTCCAATAGACGTCCTCCCGCCGCAATTCAAACCATCCGACCCAGGCGTTGCGCCCGCCGGCGACCACTTCCACCGGTCCATTTTGGGGATCACGAAAGAGCTGGCCGCGGATACTTTGCAGTTGCACGAGGGAGCTCCTGGGCGGATCCCGGTAGTGCCACTTATATTTTTCGGTCAGTTGAAGCAACTTGGCCTTGTCGGCCGACTCATAGACGTCCTTTGCCACGATACTATTGGCGATCGCGTGATCCTCAATCGCCTCACGGCCTGCAGCTTCGTTATCCTGGTTCATCGCGACCGGACGGGAGAACAGGTTTTCCATATTGAAGGTGGCCATTCGAATCATCACGCGCTCCTTTTCACGGCACGGTGCAGCGGACTTCGGGCTTGTTTCAAAATAACGTTCAGGAAGACCTCCGGATTCCACCTTGCGGGTGAGATCCAGCGGCTGGTAGCTTTCTGGTACGTAGTCGGCACTCTAGCCAGGGTTCGACAAAATATCAATCGCTCACCTATCCTCACGACCTGCCTCTCGATAGAATCTAACAGGACAAACGATGTTCACCGCGATGTACCAGTGGATCGATCGGAACGTGTTCGAGCTCGGACGTGAGTTCCGGCTGTCCTACTTGCCGCCTCTCATGGTGTACATGGCCTATGGAATCTCCGGCCTGACTGGTATCGTCGGCACATTCTTCGTGAAGGATTATCTGGGACTCTCGGCCGCCTTTCTCGCCGCGTTGGGATTTTGGGCCGGGATTCCTTGGGCGCTCAAGATGCCGCTCGGGCATCTGGTCGATCTTTTGTGGAAATGGAAGGGATGGCTGGTCGGTGTCGGCGCCACACTCCTCGCGGCGAGTCTGGCGATGATGGCGGCGCTGATCGGAAACCGCGAGGCCATGACCGCTATCCTTCCGGCCGAAGTCTGGTTTGTTATTAGTAGTCTGCTCGCGCCGGTCGGGTATGTCCTTCAGGATACGGTGGCGGATGCCATGACCGTGGAGGCAGTGCCCCTGGTGGATGACCAGGGCCGGCCCTTCCCGCCCGCGACACGCAAGCTCATGCATACGACTATGCAGACACTCGGGCGCGTCGCGATCATCGGAGGCGGCATTCTGGTAGCGGTGGTCAATCTCTACCTCTTCACCGGCGTGGAGGGGCTTCCACAGGCTGAGATCGTACGAATCTATGAGCAGGTCTATCTCATGGCGCTGGTCATCCCTGTGGTGTCGGTCATCGGCGTGGGCGTCGCGTTTCTTCTCAGACGCCGGGATGCACTCCGACTGCGGCGTCAGGGCTTTACGGCTCAACAAGTCAGACAAATGGTGAGTGAACGTGGCGCAACAGCGGAACCGACCAAGCCCAACTGGCTGATCCTGGGGGGCAGTTTGGTCTTTGTGCTCTTTACCCTGGCGGTCGGCCTCGGCGGCTGGCCATATAGCGAGGAGATTGTCTTTATCGGATCGCTCGGGATCGTGTCGTTCCTGATCATTCGTCTCACGCAAGAGCTCGAGCCAGACATGCGGTTCACGTTGATCGGTACGGCCGTCGTAATCTTTCTCTTCCGCGCGACACCGGGTCCGGGGCCTGGAGCCACCTGGTGGATGATCGATAAGTTGAAATTCGATCAACAGTTCCTGTCGGTTCTCTCGTTGATCGGCAGCCTGCTCACGCTGGCCGGCATGTTTATCTTCCGTCGGTTCATGGCCGAACGGTCGATCGCTTACGTGGTCGGGTTCCTGACCGTAATCGGCACGATCCTCTCGCTTCCGGTCGTGAGCATGTACTATGGGCTCCATGAATGGACCGCGGGGATGACGGGGGGAATCGTCGACGCCCGGTTCATCGCGCTGATCGATACGGCGCTCGAGTCACCACTGGGACAGATCTCGATGATCCCGATGCTGGCTTGGATTGCGAACTCTGCCCCGCCCAACCTCAAGGCGACATATTTTGCGGTGATGGCATCCTTCACGAACCTGGCCCTGTCGCTGAGCCAGCTCGGCACGAAATATCTCAACGAACTATTCGTCGTCACGCGCGAGGTCAAAGATTCACTGACAGGACTTCTGCAGGCGCCGGAAGATTACAGCCGGCTCGGGGTGTTACTGATCGTCCAACTGGTCATTAGCCTTGTCATGCCGTTTGCCGCGATCATGTTTGCCCGGCTCACACGGTTCAAGAGCGCGTAGCATCCAGTGTATGGTTGCCGTGGGATTTGGCGCGAGGAGTGTCCTATCAGTATGATGGTGAATGATGATGCGTGTATACGCCACTGGGTGGACCGGCCGAGAGATCATGCGGTCTCTCAGTATAGTCGCCTGCCTGCTCTCTCTTCTGTGTGTGGTGGACAGGAGTTCAGTAGAGAGCGAGATTCGAAGCATGAGCAAGGATGAGGCATTGATTGCTGCGGCAGAACAGAATGACTTTGTTTCCGTTGCGCGGTTTTTGAAAGAAGGCGCGAGCGTAAAGGCTCAGGACGTGCGCGGCCGCACCGCTCTCTTGGTCGCCACGGAGCAGAACAGCATCCAGGCGGCGAAACTCCTGATCGATGCCGGAGCGGACGTGAACGCGCAGGATCACCAACTCGACAGTCCATTGTTGCTCGCGGGTGCGAACGGCCGGCTGGAAATTCTGAAGCTCGCGCTCAAAGCCTCTCCCGACTTCAAGGTGTACAACCGCTACGGCGGGACCGCCTTGATTCCCGCGTGTGAACGGGGCCATGTCGAGGTCGTCAAAGAGTTGCTGAAGACCGACATCGACATCAACCATGTCAATCGGCTGGGCTGGACAGCTCTCTTGGAAGCCATCATTTTGAGCGATGGCGGACCGAAGCATCAGGAGATCGTGCGCTTGCTGGTTGCAGCAGGAGCGGATGTGAATGTACCGGATGGAGAGGGCATCACGCCGCTCCAGCATGCCAGACACAAGGGCTATCGGAAGATTGCTGACATCCTCATGTCGCACGGCGCACGATAGTGACGACAGGATCGTCGTCCTTCCGTTCTCTACGCGAGCATCTTGATTCGCTCTCCTCAATGCGCAGACCGAATCTCGGATCCTGTGACGCTTCAGGTCGCGTAAACCCTTGCCTCCAGACGAGACTCTCCAGGGAATCCCTTTGCAAGGTACCAAAAGATGCGACCGGTGAAATCACCTTACTGCGGCGACAAGGCGACGGTGGATTTGGTACGATCAGCTTGTCACCGCTGAAGCATTCAATCGAGGCAGAAGGAGGAACGTATGCTCATGAGAGCGTTGCTATTGATAGGAAGCATTTTGGGGCTAGGCGTGCTGGTCCGAGGCAAGCGCAAGCGTAATCCTTATAGGAGTGGAGCGCAGGCTCCCTATCGGTCGTCGTGATGGTGCAGCGGCGTTGAGCAGATGCGTATCGGGCAGGGTGAGGATGACAGCAACGAACAGGAGGAGTGATCCAAGGTCCCTCAGCTCCCGCGATAGGTGCTGTAACCGAATGGGCTCAGCAGAAGCGGGATGTGATAATCCTGCGTGGCATCACTCACGATGAAGACGATTGAGATGTCGGGATAGAACACTGTCAGGCTCCGCGAACGAAAATAGGCGGCGGTGTCGAAACGCAGCCGGTAGGTGCCTGCCGTTATTCTAGCTCAGGGGCAGCAATCCGGTGCATCGACCATCCGCATTCGTCGTCGTACCCTTCCCCATCGTTTTCCAGCCAGCAATCGCTCCCTGAACCTCTAAGACGACGGCAATATCCTTGGCCGGCTGTCCCTTGGAAATATCGAGCACGTGAGTGCTAATGGTGTTCATCGGGGCCCCACAGAAAGTACAAGAAACCTGATCAAGGGCCTAGGATTCGGCTTGCTCCGGCACGTCGATCGGTCCGGCCAGGCAACGCCTGATCGATATGACGTGTAGCAAGTAGGCGATCGGGACCAATACCGTTGCGAGCCAGACGACAGGGAAGGACGCAACGACGAAGGTGGGCACCGATAGATGCAGAAGCTGGAACGAATACGGCACCGAGAGCATCCCGTGGACAAGCACGGCCGTTACCAGGCAGAGCCCAATCATGTTCCATCCGAGGACAATGGGCCGCAGAGATTCCTCACCATCCCGGCGCAGCCAGATCGCGAGCATGATGGCCGTGGCCCCCGCGAAGATATCGAAGTTCCGCCCGTAAAAGGTCATCTCAATGGCGAGGAGCTTCCGGTTGGCCAGTTCTGCCAGCAGGAACTCGACCGGGATCCGGAAGCATTGCAAGCCGATCAGCGCGACCTGCGGAATCCGCGCCAGGTATAGGCTCCAGCGTGAGAACCAGGCCACCCAGACCACGAACGTCAGTTGTGTCAATATCAGGATTGGAATTCGTGGCGGGCCGGACGCGAAATCGGCTAAGACTCCTGACACGGCCAGCCACGCGGTCAGGCCTGTCCAGCCGATCATCACGACGACAACCCACCAGAGTGAACGGGAGCTCCGGACCAACAATATGCTCAGGATCGCGAGAACGGTCAGCGGGAGGAGGATGAAGCCGGTTGCGATATCATGCGGGACAGGCAGCATACCAGCATGCAGCATAGCACAGGAACATCACCCAATTGCTCTTAAACCTGGAGATCCTTGTTGTGTGGGGATGTGTGAAGCGTCGCGTCTCTATAACTGCCGGCAATCAGGTGGGCGGGGCGGGCATTAAATCAGGTGTCCTGGTATCCCCTTGATCTGTGCGGTATGATGAGCATCTGTGAAGAGCTGGTGGCGAATATCTAGGTGGGTGGTTTCAACATCGGGAAGCTCGGACTAGTCATGAATCTCGTCGCGAGGCTGCTGAGACCGAAGCTCGCCGTGGGTTCTCGCAAGTGAGGGCGACGCAAGCGTACCCGCAGCGGTACGTTAAGGAGACCGAACGAGAAAACCCGCGCCGATCGAGTGGATCGGCTGACGCAGTAGAGGTTCATGAGTAGTCCGAGCGACTAACGAAAGGGGGCGAACGGTTTCGACGGGGATAATGAGGTCATCGGGGCATGTCGAGCTCCTAGGGTCTCGTAAAACCTCTGGGAAAATGCAACTGCCAATCAAGAACTGGCACTCGCAGCTTAATTAAGCTGAGACGTCTCTCCATCTGAGGCCCGCGGGGGTGGAGGGGCGCGATGCAGCGGGCTGGTCCAACGCTGGTGCTCAGCGGCGAAGGACGAGAACTTTCTGGGCTAGTGGCCATTCTAAGCCAGCCGACGGGCGTGGGTGGTTGCGAATGTAAAACGTTCGGCTACACATGTAGAACCGGTGCGCTGAAGATCTTCGGACGCGAGTTCAACTCTCGCCGCCTCCACCAAAAAGGATGCCCCTGGGCTCAAAGACCAGGGGCATTTTTTCGTTCACTGGTGTATAAGTAGCGCGACGCGATGGGTCACGTGATTTACAAGCGAGCCAACATCCTCGAACCAGTCCACGCTTCCTATATTGCTGGGCTCATTGATGGAGAAGGTACGGTTACCTTGACACGGCTCAGTCGGAATAGACAGAGAGGTTTGGCCGTTACAATAAGCAATACTGAGCGAGATATCCTTGAGCATGTGTTCAGGCTGATTGGAGTGGGAAAAATCACTAATAAGAGAAGGTCGAAGAGCCATCACGTTCCCAGCTACACATATCAAATTACCAATCGTCAAGCACTCGATTTACTGAAACAGATTTGTCCTTATATGAGATCTCATAAATCTGACCGTGCGAGATTGGCTGTATGTCAATACGTAAAATTGACGCCGCGCAATGGTCGGTACACAATCGATCAACTCAGAGAACGTGATAAGTTTGTTCGGCAGTTCTTCGCCATCAGGCCTGTCGTGGATAATCATCAAGAAACTTCTTTCGTAATTTCCTCGTCTATTGCCTTGCCGTGACCGCTGCGATCACTTCGTGTGACCTTATCGTCGAATCGTTATTGAGGCCGGCGGACAGGTCTCTCCAATGGATCTACAGCTCGCTTGGCCATGGCTCCGGGCGACGGGATAAACCCCACCAGAGATTTTTTCATTCAGTACCACACTTGTCGATGACCGGATCACCGTCGTAACACGCCGCATACGTCAGGCATTGTGACTGGAACATTTTCGCTGATTCGGCATCGGCTACTTGACATGAACCAATTCAATCCTGCTCGGTCTCCCGTGTCTATTCGTTTGGCCGAGACTTCGAATTTCGATCGAATCTGGGAGATCTTCCAGGCGGTCGTCGAAACGGGCGACACGTATGCGTATGACCCGGCCATCACCAAGGAACAGGCCAAAGAAACCTGGATGGGGAGAGATGTTCGCACCTATGTCGCCCTGATTGGATCGAAGATCGAAGGCACCTATATCCTCAAGCCCAATCAGCCTGGCCTTGGATCTCACGTCGCGAATGCCGCGTTCATGGTCGATCCCGCTGCGAATGGCAAAGGCATAGGCACGCAGATGGGACAACATGCCTTAACCGAGGCCAAGTCGCTGGGATATCAGGCCATACAATTCAACTTCGTGATTAGCACGAACAAACGGGCTGTCGCACTCTGGAAGCGCCTGGGGTTCTCTATCATCGGGACATCCCCCAAGGCGTATCGGCACGCGCAGCTCGGCTTGGTTGACGTGTACATCATGCATCGGTCCTTGGAGTAGGACTTTTCAAGGACGTCGTGTCTCATTCCCAGAGAATGCCGTGGTCCACGGTCCCGTGATCTTCATTCGTCATGCGTCGTACTCGGGCTCTGAGCTAGGTGGCCTAGGGAGACGGCACTGGCTCGTCTTGACTTGAGTCGAAGGAATAGGGCTTGATACCAGAATATGGCTATCCATAGGCCGGCATCCGCGCCTACCAGTACACAGTCCGCGCGCGACACGCACAGCCTACCGAACCCATATAGTCACCAGGGTTGACCATGACCCCTATCTATCGTCCCGTGCGGCAAAACAAGAAAGTGCTTAGGCGAAGTAAGCCGGAAGTCTGACCATGCGTCTCTCTCTCCGTTTCGTGCTGCCATTGCTGATCGTGCTGGCACTCGTGGCTTACGCGGTCGTGCCTCTTGTCGATGCCCTGACGCTCAAGTGGTTTACGCGCGATCTCGACAGCCGTTCGAAGCTGCTCGCCAGCACGATAGAAGTGCCGCTTGCCGAGCTCGTGGCCGCAAAAGCCAAGGCAAAGATTTTTACCTATTTCCATAAGGTCATCCAGGATGAACGGCTCTATGCCTTGGGCTTCTGCGACCTTCAGGACCGGCTCCTGTATCAAACATTGACGTTTCCGGATCAGCTCTCCTGCGAAAGCCTGGGACATCTCTCACCTGGGTCCTCGGAAGTGGTGAAGTTTCCTCAGGGGCCCTTGCACGTGATGTCGTCGATGATCCAAATCAGCGGGCGGCCGACGGGCCGATTGATGTTGGTCCACGACATGAGCTTCGTGCATCAACGCAGCACCGATACCAAATGGTATGTCTTCTACCTCTTCGCCGGACTCGCCGCACTCATCTCGTTCGTCACCGTTCTGGTGGCGCACATCAGTTGGAGGGGCTGGATCGCCGGTGTGCGGGCCTTGCTCGACCGCGGCGGACTTCCATCTCTCCGACGGAAAATCCATTCGCCAGAACTGCATCCTGTGGCCCATGACCTCCATGAACTGGTGCGCGAATTGGAAGCGGATCGCCGCATGCGGGACGAAAGCCAGATCACGTGGAGCCCGGCGAGCTTGAAAACGATTCTTCACGAGCATCTGTCCGGTGACGAAATTCTCATCGTGTCGAACCGCGAGCCGTACATTCATACGAAGCGAGGCCAAAAAATCGATGTGCAGTTGCCGGCGAGCGGATTGATTTCTGCCTTAGAACCGGTCATGCGGGCCTGCTCAGGCGTTTGGATCGCTCATGGCAGCGGATCTGCGGATCGTGAGGTGGTCGATAGCCGGGATCACGTGCGGGTCCCTCCCGACCACCCGTCCTACGATATTCGCCGCATCTGGATGACGCCGGATGAAGAAGCGGGGTACTACTACGGATTCGCCAATGAGGGGTTGTGGCCTCTCTGCCATAATGCTCATGTCCGTCCGACGTTTCGCTCGTCGGATTGGGAACACTATGTTACGGTCAATGAACGGTTCGCCGGGGCCGTCATCGAGGAGGCCAAGACCGATGACCCGGTCGTCCTGGTTCAGGACTACCATTTCGCCTTGCTGCCGAAAATGGTGCGTGAAAAACTGCCGAACGCGACGATTATCACGTTCTGGCACATTCCCTGGCCGAACGCCGAGAGCTACGGCATCTGTCCATGGCGAAAGGAGATCCTGGAAGGGCTGCTCGGCAGCAGTATCGTGGGATTCCACACGAGGGTGCACTGCAATCACTTCATCTACTGCATCGATCGGACGCTGGAAGCTCGGATCGACCGTGATGATTCCACTGTGTCCTATGGTGGCAAGTTGACGGCCGTGAAGAATTATCCGATTTCCATCGAATGGCCCTCACGATGGCTCCATAATCAGCGGCCCGTACCCGATTGTCGTCAACACATTCGCGAGCGTCATGCCATGAGTGCTGATCGTTTGGTGGGGATTGGGGTGGATCGTCTGGACTATACGAAAGGCATCATCGAGCGGTTTCTGGCGGTCGAACGGCTCTTCGAGTTACAGCCTGAGTGGATCGGAAAGTTTGCGTTCATCCAAATTGCGGCGCCGAGCCGGACCATCATCGACCAGTACCAGCATTTCCACGATCAGGTATACGCGCTTGCGGAACGGATCAACAAACGCTTTGGCCAGGAAGGCTACGAGCCGATTATTCTCAAGATACGCCATCACGAACCGCCCGATGTCTACGAGTATTATCGAGCCGCAGACGTGTGCGTGGTGACCAGTTTGCACGATGGGATGAACCTCGTCGCCAAAGAGTTCATTGCCGCACGTGATGATGATCAAGGCGTACTCATCCTCAGCGAGTTTACCGGCGCGGTGCAAGAATTGCCGGAAGCCCTCGTGGTCAATCCGTATGATGTCGACCAGTGCGCGGCCGCTCTCCATCTAGCCCTGAAGATGCCTGCCCATGAACAGCGTGCGCGGATGCGCAGCATGCGCGGCTTGATCCAGGAGTTCAACGTCTACCGATGGGCCGGACGTATGCTCACCGATGCTGCGCGGATGCGGAAGCGCATCTGGGTGCTGAAGCAGGTTGGCCGGTCGGCCAGCTTCCCCCGATAACACCCACCCATGCGGTATCTTCTGGACGCCACGGGTAAGCGGAGGTTGGGCCGCCTTGTGGCCGGCGCTGCGCCGCTGTATGCGTTTGACTTCGACGGCACACTGGCCCGCATCGTACACGAACGCCATGCTGCGGCAATGACCGAGCCGGTTCGAGCCGCACTGGGGAAACTGTCCGGCAAGGCGGTGACCGCCATCGTCTCGGGCCGCTCGCTCGATGACTTGCGTGGTCGCGTCAATGGTGTTGTGCCCCACCTGATCGGCAACCATGGAATGGAGGGATTGCACACCTCTCATCAAGTCATGCACCGAGCCAAAGAGTGTTCCCGCGGCTGGATCAAACAGATGGAGCGGTTTCATCCGGCGTTAAGGCGGCGCGCCGTGTCGATCGAGGATAAGACCTACTCCTTGAGCATGCATTATCGGGACTCCGGTTCGCCTCTCCAGGCCAAAGAACTGGTGCTCAGTGTGACGGCACAATTGACGCCGCTTCCGAGGTTGGTGCCGGGCAAGGCGGTGATCAATGTCGTTCCGCCTGGTACACCGCACAAGGGGACGGCCATCTTGGAATTGATGCGTCAGTTGGAGTGTGAGGCCGCGCTCTACGTCGGGGACGATGACACGGATGAGGACGTGTTTTCGCTTCCCGATGAGCGCATCGTCACCGTGCGGATCGGAAAGAAGACCGCTTCGGCGGCGCGGTACTACTTGAACACCCAACCTGAGATCGTCCAGCTATTGGCATTTCTTCTCCGGTCTTATGAAAGCAGGCATACATAAATGGATACGATTCCATCATTGATTGCCGCAACAATTCGTCGAGTGGTGGGAGACGAATCACTGCTCATCCATGTCGCGCCGACGGCAGACAGTCGGTTTGGGGATTACCAAACGACGGTCGCCATGCAATTGGCCAAGATCCGCGGCGTCAATCCACGGACGCTGGCCCAGGAGATCGCGGCGCGCATTGATGTTGGGGACATGGGACCGCAGCCGGAAATTGCCGGGGCGGGGTTCATTAACTTCAGGCTTCATCCCCACTGGTTGGCCGGGCGGATCAAGTCGCTGGCGGAGGACGAGCGGTTAGGCTGTCCACCGCTCCCTCCGCGGACGCTGGTCGTGGATTTTTCCTCTCCCAATGTTGCAAAGGCGATGCACGTGGGCCATATCCGTTCCACCATTCTGGGCGATTCCTTGTGCCGGATCGCGCGATTCCTCGGACATCGCGTGATTGCCGACAACCATATCGGCGACTGGGGCACCCAGTTCGGCATGTTGCTCGTTGGGTGGAAAACGATTCTGGATAGAGACGCGTTGGCCAAGGAGCCGATCGCCGAACTGGAGCGAATCTACAAAACGATCAGCGCACGATGTGATCCGGACAAACCAGGCTATGATGCCGCGATGCATGCACAGGCGCGACAGGAGCTCGTGAAGCTGCAGGCGGGCGACGAGGAGAATAGCCAGATCTGGCGTGAAATGATCCGTCTCTCGCAGATTCAGTTCGACCAGATCTATCACCGTCTCGGTATCCGCTTCGATCATATGCACGGCGAATCGTTTTACAATCCATGGCTGAAGGAAGTCGTTGACGATCTGTTGAACAAAGGGGTTGCGAGGGTCAGCCAGGAAGCCGTGTGTGTGTTCAGCGACCATACGCTGCCGGAGAAAGACGATCCGTTCCTGATCCAGCGTGACGGCGAATGGGTGGACATTCCGGCGATCGTGCAAAAGGCCGATGGAGCCGCGAACTACACGACCACGGACCTCGCCACGCTCTACTACCGGATTCGAGAATTTACCCCGGACGAAATCGTCTATGTGACCGATGGGCGCCAGCAACACCATTTCCGGCAGCTCTTCGCAATCCTCCGGCGCTGGCGGCCGGACGCTGCCGAGAGGATTACGCTCAGTCATGTCTGGTTCGGCAGTATTCTGGGCGAAGACAACAAGCCGTTCAAGACGCGGAGCGGTGAGACGGTCAAACTCGCCGACCTCCTTGATGAAGCGGTCGAACGGGCGGACACGTTGATCGCGGAAAGAAATCCGGACCTCGCCGCTCCGGAACGGGCCGCCACGGCACGAATTATCGGGTTGGGGGCAGTCAAATATGCGGATCTTCTGCCCAATCGACAGGGCGATTACGTATTCAGCTGGAACAAGATGTTGAGCTTTCAGGGGAACACGGCGCCCTACCTGCAGTACAGCTATGTGCGCATCCAAAGCATCTTTAGAAAGTCATTGGATCGCGGGCAGCCGTTCGACGCGCCGACGCGGGACATGGCGCTCGTGTTGACCGACGGGACCGAACTCAGGCTGGCCAAACAATTGAATCAATTCGGCGAACATCTTCCGCAGACGCTCGCGGATTACAAGCCGAACATCCTGGCGAATTATCTCTTCGAGCTTGCGAGCTCTTTCCATCGGTTTTTCGAAACCTGTCCGGTGCTCAAGTCCGAGGAACCTGCGCGGTTCTCCCGACTCACCCTCTGCCACGTGACGGCAAGGACGTTACGTCAGGGGTTGGAGCTGCTGGGGATCGGGGTGCCGGAGCGAATGTAAATCTCTCTCGCAGGGTCGGGTGCATGTCGTCGCCACCATGTCGGAGGCTTTACCATTACCATGCATGAGTAACGCGGACTATGGTGGGTTTGCATCGCTGAGAACCTTCGGCAACTTACGAAGAACGCATCTGTAATCGTGACGCACAAGGACCGCGCCGACGGAAAATGAGTACAATAAGCGCCCAATCGTTTGGAGGAAGAACCACGATGCAGGACCTCTATCGCGTCAAGCCGGGGAAGCGGCTCAAGCTGAACCATCACGATCCCGACGAAACCGGAAGGTATAACAAGAGCGACGATGACAAGGTGCAGGCCAACGCGGAGACGGAACAACTGATCTGCAAACTTGACGGCATGCAAGAACGACTCTATGCGAATGGGGAGCGTGCCTTATTGATCGTATTGCAGGGCATGGACACCAGCGGCAAGGATTCGACCATCAAGAGCGTCATGTCCGGTGTGAATCCACAAGGATGCAAGGTCGCCACGTTCAAGACGCCCTCCAGTGTGGAGCGTGCGCACGACTTTCTTTGGCGGGTCCATCAGGAGGCGCCTCAGAAGGGACATATCGGCATTTTTAACCGCTCACATTACGAAGATGTTTTGATCACACGCGTCCATGGTTGGGTATCGGACAAAACCGTCAAGCAACGGTTCGGCCACATTAGAGATTTCGAGGAACTGTTGGCGGAGAACGGTACGTCTATCATTAAACTGTTCCTCCATATTTCGAAGGATGAGCAGAAGGACCGCCTTGAGGAGCGGATCGTGAATCCTGAGAAACGCTGGAAGTTCAACGAGGGCGATCTTGAAGAACGCCAACTCTGGGATCGATATATGCGGGCGTTTGAAGATGTGATTTCGGCCACAAGTACGGACCATGCTCCCTGGTATATCGTGCCGGCCAATCGCAAGTGGTATCGGAACCTCGTGGTCGCCGATCTGGTGGTGGACGCCCTCGCATCCATGAAGCTCACGACCCCGCCGGCTCCCAAAGGCATCAACTTCAACAAGCTCAAGATCGTGTGAGGCGGCGGCCTCATTTCATGCGTGGGAATTGTCGGCGTTCACCAGGGGGTGTCGGGTTGATGGGAGACACCGACAGCGGCTCTCGACCGTCGCCAGTTAGCCCGGAAAAGACATCCATGAAGAAATGTGTGGGTCTTGCCATCGGCGGCTTGATGTTCATCGTCTGGTCCTCGTTCGTCCAGGCCGGAGACTTTGAAGGCATCCTCCATATGAAAACTATCCATTCTGACAAGGACCGTGCGACCACCATGGATTGGTACATCAAGGGCGAGCAAGCGCGAATAGAAGTGGTGCGAAGTGATGGGAAACAGCATGTCATGATCCTCGATAATCAGGCGCGGACGATGCTGATGCCGATATCCGACAAGCACGTGTATATAGAACTGTCCCTCGATCAGGCCGGAGGGCAAACCCACGAGCATATGAAAGAAGCCCTCGAGACGCATAGCGTGGAGCGTACGGGCAAGATGGACAAGATTGCCGGGTATTCCTGTGAGGTCTGGCAGATCAAGGATCATGACACGAACAAACTGGAGCATGAGATCTGTGTCGCTGAAGGGTTTGGCAAGGCGGCCACATTCTGGATGGATCCAAAACAGATACAGCAGTCCTCGCAGCCGGCGTGGATCACGCAACTGGTCCAGGAGGGAGGGTTCGGGCTGCGGACCATCCGTTACGGTGAGGATGGGAAGGAAACCTCGCGGACGGAAGCCACTGGCATCGAACGGAAGAATTTGGACAAGAGTCTGTTCACCATTCCGGAGGATTACACGAAAATTGGAGCGAGATGATGCGAGGGACGGCGGGCAGTCAGGGCGGTCCGAACTAGCATCCGGATGCGGACGGTGTGGGAGATGATGAAAGGGCATCAACAGGCGCCCGGTAGTGTATATCGCGGACCACTTCGTCACATCGAGTTTCTCAGCTACTACGCCGACCGTGATT
>JBEVJJ010000076.1:0-8096 GCA_040510255.1 Nitrospiraceae bacterium
AAGCCAGGAATACGGAGTACAGATGGCCTAGGATCGCTGCCAGCGCCACGATGAGGATCGAGACCTCGTCCGTCAGCCAGTGACCGGCAACCCAGGCCACCAACCAGCCTTTCCCCATGTCTCCGGCAAGCGTTGAAATTCCTGCCTTTTTCCCCCCAATGCGCAAGACATTCGTAAAACCCACATTACGGCTTCCCACGGTACGTGGATCGGGAGTACCGAGAGCCTTTGACGCCACAACGCCGAACGGGATGGAGCCTGCAAGGTATCCAGCAAGAATCAGAGTGAAGACAAGGATGGGATTGTCCATGACACTGCGGATTGGGACAGGGTTTGGGTTTCTTCGGCCGTCAGTTACAGACCCTTCAGATTGATCTGACGCCAAAAGCTGTAGACATACTGGACGCCTGAGACGTATCCCAGGACGACTGAGAAATACAAGGTGACAATGCCTGCCAGGTGAACGTTGCCGAACTCGGACAGCACTGTTCCTTCAAGAATCAGCAGGACAATCCCGATGACTTGTAATGCCATCTTGTATTTCCCCGTCACCTCGGCGGAGATGATCATCCCTTCGGTTGCGGCAATAGCGCGAATTCCGGTCACTGCGACCTCTCGGGCGATAATTAGGATCGCGACCAAAGCACCCACGCGATCGATCTGGACCAACACAATCAGCGCCGACAGGACCAGCAGCTTATCGGCCATTGGATCCAACAGACGGCCGAGCTTCGTCACCTGCCCTCGTCGCCTGGCCAGATAGCCGTCCAAGAGATCCGTCACGGCGGCGATGACGAACACGACTGCCGCCGCAAGAGACCGGTCCGGCGTCGGACCAACGAACAGCAGCACGAAGACTGGAATCAAGAGGATGCGTGTCAGCGTGAGGACATTGGGCAGATTGATGTTGCTTTCGTGAACAGCCGATCGCATCAACACCAATCCGGCTTCTTTCCAATCGTGCGCCATCCGTCCCTCAGGATCCTAGGTGATCCGCCAATCTATACGATGCCGTGTTTGAGTAAATCATGCAAGTGGATGACTCCCGTCAGTCGATGGTGGTGGTCCACCACAACCAGGGAGGTAATACTATGCTGTTCCATGAGGCCCACAGCCGTCGTGGCCAATTCATCCGGACCGATTGTTTTCGGGTTCCGGCTGGCGAGTTCGGCAGCGGTGACGCGGGTAAAATCGCCGCCGTTCTGGATGAATCGTCGAAGATCTCCGTCCGTGATGATCCCCATCAATAAGCCGGTTTTATCGAGCACGGTGGTCATGCCGAGTTTCTTGGCCGTCATTTCAAGGATCGCGTCAGAGCCTGAGGCGTCGAGTCCGATGCGGGGGACATCGTTCCCGCCATGCATGAGATCTTTGACTTTCACCAACAACCGACGGCCCAGCGTGCCACCCGGGTGAAACTGGGCAAAATCCTCCTCCTTGAATCCGCGTTTCCTGAGGAGCGACAGGGCCAGCGCATCTCCCATGGCCAACGTTGCCGTCGTGCTCGCGGTCGGCGCCAGACCCATCGGACAGGCTTCTTCGCTCACCGACACGTCCAACACCACGTCGCTGATTTTGGCAAGGGTGGACGTGGTCCGCCCTGTCAGCGCCACGACCGGGAGATTTATACGTTTGACAAAGGGCAGCAACTGCAGGACCTCTTGGGTCTCACCGCTATTCGAGATGGCAATCATCGCATCCCGTCTGGCGACCATACCCAAATCCCCATGGACGCCTTCCGCCGGATGGAGAAAGAACGATGGCGTGCCGGTACTGGCAAGAGTCGCGGCGATCTTCTGCCCGATCAATCCGGACTTTCCCATTCCTGACACGATGACC
This sequence comes from Nitrospiraceae bacterium, assembly GCA_040510255.1. Taxonomy (GTDB): domain Bacteria; phylum Nitrospirota; class Nitrospiria; order Nitrospirales; family Nitrospiraceae; genus DASSBQ01. Next base: position 1,840 of record JBEVJJ010000076.1, read on the forward strand.
TTGCCTGAGCATTGATAGAGCACATCGACGGCTTGTGCGAACCGTTCATCCAGTCTGTCGATCAGGACCTGGACAGCGCGGGCCTCAATCGCGAGGACGCGTTTTCCTTCCTGTAACATGGCGGAGTCGCGGCTCCGTAGCCCGTTCTGTCTCTTCGCCGAAGATTTCTCACGGCCTGTTATTGGTTTGCCGCGTGGCATATCCGTAAAATCCGTTCGAGGAGCGATTTCAGATCGTGCAGCGGGACCATATTCGGCCCATCCGACAAGGCCGCATCGGGATGGGGATGGACCTCCATAAAAAACCCGTCGCATCCGGCTCCTGCAGCCGCGCAAGCGAGTGGCGCCACGAATTCCCTCTGGCCGCTGGATTTCGTTCCGCCTCCGCCGGGCAACTGCACGCTGTGGGTGGCGTCAAAGATAACCGGGTATCCGAGGCCTCGCATGATCGGCAGGGCGCGCATGTCTACGACCAGATTGTTGTAGCCGAATGATGAACCCCGTTCGGTCAGCAGAATTCTCCGGTTCCCGCTCTCTTCCAGTTTTGTGACGACGTTGGCCATCTCCCAGGGGGCCAGAAATTGGCCTTTCTTGACGTTCACCACTCGTCCGGTTTTGGCCGCTGCAACCAAAAGATCGGTCTGGCGACAGAGAAATGCAGGTATCTGCAGCACGTCCACGATTGTTGCCGCTTCCTGCGCATCTTCGACGGTGTGAACATCGGTGAGAAGCGGGACGCCCACCTGCTCCTTGACCTTGCGCAGGACCGCCAGGCCTTTGGCGAGACCAGGACCTCGAAACGAAGCAATCGAGGTGCGATTGGCCTTGTCGTAGGAAGATTTGAAAATATAAGGAATGCCAAGGGCCTTCGTGATTTCAGCGATGCGTTCCGCCGTGTTCAGCGCGAGGTCTTCGCTTTCGATAACGCAGGGCCCGGCAATCAGGCAAGGCGTGTGTTCTCCGCCGACTTGAAAGGAACCCAGGTCGATTTCATGTGGCATTGCGCACCTCTGCCCAGTAGCCGTGACGATCGTAATTGGTTAGCGTCCGCATTTCTTCCGTAAGGCGGCTCCCACGAAACCGCTGAAGAGTGGATGGGGACGGTGCGGCCGCGATCCGAACTCTGGGTGAAACTGTGTGGCCAGGAACCACGGGTGATCGCGCAATTCGACAATTTCGACGAGGCGGTTGTCAGGAGAGAGCCCGCTGAACACCAGTCCCTTTTCCGTCAAGTGATCTCGATAGCGATTATTGAATTCGTACCGATGGCGATGGCGTTCCGACACCTCCGAGACGCCGTAGCATTTTTCGGCGAGCGTGTGAGGAGCCAGCTTGCAGGGATAGGCGCCGAGCCGCATGGTCCCGCCCTTGTCCTGAACTCCCTGTTGGTCAGCCATCAGATCTATCACCGGATGTGGGCACTGGGGATCGAATTCCGAGCTGTTCGCATCTTTCAAGCCGGCGACATGACGCGCGAATTCGATCACGGCGCATTGCATGCCCAGACAGAGGCCTAAATAGGGAATGGGTCTTTCCCTTGCGTAGCGAATGGCTTCGATTTTCCCTTCGACACCGCGAATGCCGAAGCCTCCCGGAACCAGAATTCCATCCATTTCACGCAACACTCGTTCGGTGCCTAACCGTTCGATATCCTCTGATTCCAGCCAATGAATATTAACCCGCGTTTCGTGATCAATGCCGCCATGCACGAGGGCCTCGGCTAGGCTCTTGTAGCACTCCTTCAATCCTGCATATTTCCCCACAAGCGCAACCGATACCTCATGCTGGGGATGCTTGATCTTCTGGACCATGGCATCCCACTCCCGCAGGTTCGGCGGTCCCGTATCCAGATGGAGGATACGCACGATGAGTTCGTCGAGGCCCTCCTTCCGAAACACGATAGGAACTTCATACACGGTCTCGACATCCTTGGCTGTGATCACAGCGTCCTTCTCGACATTGCAGAACAGTGCAACCTTAGCCTTCAGTTCCGGGGGCAAATACCGATCGGTTCGGCACAAGAGAATATTGGGCTGTATGCCGATTTCACGAAGCTTGTTCACGGAATGTTGAGTCGGTTTGGTTTTCAACTCCCCTGCCGCTCCAATATACGGCACCAGGGTCAGGTGCACGTAGAGGACATTGTCTCGTCCGACATCATATGGGATTTGCCGGATCGCCTCCAAAAACGGCAAGCTCTCGATATCTCCCACTGTCCCGCCGATCTCCACAATGGTGACATCCATCCCGTTCGAGATGCGAATGATGCATTGTTTGATTTCGTCCGTGATGTGGGGCACGACTTGAACGGTGCCTCCCAAGTAATCCCCTCGTCGTTCCTTGGTGATGACCGAATTGTAGATGCGGCCGGTCGTGTAGTTGTTCTCTCTGGTCAGCGTCAGCGACGTATAGCGTTCGTAATGGCCGAGATCGAGATCGGTTTCTGCCCCATCGCCGGTCACGAACACTTCTCCATGCTGGTAGGGATTCATCGTGCCTGGATCGACATTGATATAGGGATCCAGCTTGAGGAAGGTAATCTTCAGGCCACGACTTTCCAGCAGATTGCCGATCGAGGCCGACGCAAGACCCTTACCGAGTGACGAAACCACTCCGCCGGTCACAAAAATAAATTTGCTCATGCTGACACCTTATTCTGTCTGATCATCGAACGAATCAATGTGAGGAACGCACCATGTCGACACGGCGAAGTTGATCCGTCGCAGCAGACACGTCTTCCGGTCGGTCGATCCTCAGTGACGGATGCTTCGTCTCCCATACGCGAATCCGAATCCCCTGCTCCAGCGCACGGAGCTGCTCGAGCTTCTCGACGTTTTCCAGTGAACCGGTGGGCAGTGACGACAGATGCATCAATACGTCTCGTGTATAGATATACAACCCGAGATGGATGAAATGCACGTCCGTGACCGCCTGATGACGGGTATCATCCCGGACGACGGGGATGGGGGCTCGCGAAAAGTACATCGCATAGCCACGAGCATCAGTCACGACCTTGACAGCGCCGGGATTGTGCAGCTCGTCGGAGGACTCGATCCGCCGCTTGAGTGTTCCCATACCCTCGCCGCTTGCGAGAAATGGTTCGATCAGATCGGTGAGCAAGGCTGGATTGAGGATGATTTCGTCTCCCTGAAGATCGACAAAATATTCTCCGGGGAAGTGGTGCGCCACACCTGCAACGCGATCCGTTCCGGTGCGATAGGGTTCGGTGGTGAGTATGGCAGTCCCTCCGAATTCTTTGACCGCCGCTTGGATACGTTGATCGTCGGTTGCCACGACTACCCGCTCGACTGCGCCACAAGCTTTAGCCTGTTCATAGACGTGTTGAATCATGGGTTTTCCTAACAATCGGACGAGCGGCTTTCCGGGAAATCGTGACGATGCGTATCGCGCAGGGACAACGACCGTTACGGTGGAGTGTTCACCCATGGTCCAGCGCCTCCGTAAGTTGAGAGGCCTTGACGATCGCCGTCCCCACCATCCCCACCACAACACCGGCTGCGTGATTCGCCAGAGCGGCGGCTTCTCTCATCGTGGCACCAGCGGACAGTGCCAGGGCTAAGGTTCCCACCACGGTATCCCCTGCTCCAGTGACATCGAAGACCTGGCGCGCGCGGGTAGGAATATGCCAATAGGCCCCGTCGGCCTCATAGAGACTCATGCCTTTTTCGCCCCTCGTGATCAACACGGTTTGGCAGCCTAGCCGTTGACGGATGATGGTTCCCGCTTCGCTGACCGCCTGATCGTCGTCTCCATGCACACCGGCTGCTTGGGTAGCTTCGATATGGTTTGGGGTCACGACCGTCACCCCCTTGTAGAAGCCAAAGTGCTCCACCTTCGGGTCCACGACGATCGGGAGGCGCCGCCTACCCGCCAAACGAGTCAACTCTGCCATGAGGGAGGCAGACACCACGCCCTTGGCATAGTCCGAGACGACCAAACAGGAGACGTCACGGAGTCGCGATTCGACATATTTCAGAATACGCCGTTGCAGCGTGGTCTTCACTTCAGTCCGCCGTTCGACATCGTATCGGACGATCTGCTGACTATGGGCGATGACCCTGTTTTTCCTGGTAGTCGGTCGATCATGATCGATCACCACCCCTCGGTGTGCCTCACGTGGTCCCCCCAGTTCCTTCAAGAGGAGTCGTCCGCTCTCATCGGCACCGATCACTCCGCAGATGTCCGCCTTGCCGCCAAGCGCTAGGATATTGTTGAACACGTTGGCTGCACCGCCGAGTTTCAGCGATTCTGATTCGACGTGGACGACCGGCACCGGAGCTTCCGGCGAGATTCTGCTCACACGACCCCATATATAATGATCGAGAATGAGATCGCCGATGACGAGGACGCTCGCTCGAGGAAACCGTTGAATATATTGACGCAAGGAGGAAGGATCGCTGGGATGTCCACTTGCAGGCTCCGAGATGACTTTAGACGGAGGCCCGTTGCGGGCTACTGAATGGCTTTGCCGAATCGTTCCCATCGGACCCATTCAACCCAAGTTCCTTGGCCACTCCAGGACCAATAAATACGAAACGCCTTGCCGCGTATTTTCTCGGCACGAACAGTCCCCCAAAAGCGGCTGTCGAGGCTCTGATCGCGATTATCTCCCATTACAAAATACGAACCTTCGGGAACCGTGACCGGTCCGAAATTGTCGCGAGGATTGATGTGCCCGTCGATGATACCCGGATCGATTCGTTGGGTGAAGCCCTTATCATCGAAGGCTGTGCCGTTGACGAGGACGGTTTTGTTCCGTATCTGGATGGTATCACCGGGTAATCCGACCACGCGCTTGATGAAGTCTTTGTCTTCATCTTCCGGAAAGCGAAACACGATGATGTCTCCCCTTTGAACTGATCCGAACGGCAGGACGGTTTGGGAGGAATAACAAGTCAAAGGCGGGAACCCGGTCTGGAACTTACAATTTGTCGGCCATTGCAATCCATAAGAGAGCTTGCTGACCAGAATGTGATCACCGATCAGCAAGGTCGGGATCATGGAACCGGAAGGAATCTTGAACGCTTGGACGACGAACACACGGATCGCGAATGCCAACAACATGGCGACGATGATGGCCTCGGCATATTCACGGACGACCGATTTCCTGGCCGGAACGACCGGTCGGACTGGGGAGGCGGCCGCACCCATTCCTTGTTGAGGGACAGCCGCATCCGGTGAGACCTCAGCGGAGCGCCCCGACACGTCTTCCGCGTTGCGAAGATCGGGCTCGCGATTCATTCCTCACCGACCTTCAAGATGGCGAGAAAAGCTTCTTGAGGAACTTCTACTTTACCCACGGATTTCATACGTTTCTTGCCTTCTTTCTGTTTTTCCCAGAGCTTGCGCTTTCGAGTGATGTCACCTCCATAGCATTTCGCCGTCACATTCTTCTTCAGGGCACCGATGGTTTCGCGGGCAATCACCTTGTTTCCGATCGCCGCCTGAATGGCAATTTCAAACATCTGTTTGGGAATCAATTCCTTCATCTTTTCGGCCAATTGCCGCCCACGCTGGTAAGAGCGATCACGATGTGTAATGAAAGACAATGCATCGATGGCTTCCCCATTGAGCAGGATATCCAATTTTACTAACTCCGACTCCCGATAGCCCAGCAACTCGTAGTCCAGTGAGGCATAGCCTTGCGTCCGTGATTTCAATTTATCAAAAAAATCGAGAATGACTTCGTTCAATGGCAGTTCATATATCACCATAACTCGCGTTGGATCGAGATATTGCATGCTGCGTTGGATACCACGCCGTTCCTGGCATAACTGGATAAGACTGCCAGCATAGCGTTCGGGAGCGATCAGGGTGGCGAGAATATATGGTTCTTCAAATACTTCGATCGAGCCTGGCGGCGGAAGTTTGGCGGGATTGTCGATCTCCAGGACCTCTCCCTTCGTCGTCATGATACGATACACGACCGTCGGTGCCGTCGTGATGAGGGTCAACCCGTATTCGCGTTCCAGACGTTCCTGGATGATCTCCATGTGCAACAGACCGAGAAATCCGCAACGAAATCCGAACCCTAATGCGAGCGACGTCTCCGGCTCATAGACGAAGGAGGAGTCGTTCAACCGTAGCTTTAGCAGCGCGTCACGAAGATCCTCGTATTTGGCCGTATCGGTGGAGTAAAGGCCGCAGAATACCAGAGGCTTGACCTCTTTGTACCCTGGAAATGGCTGATCGGTCGATTGCCCGGCGTCGGTAAGCGTATCACCGATTTTCACATCA
>JBEVJJ010000077.1:0-12100 GCA_040510255.1 Nitrospiraceae bacterium
TTACGAGAGAGAAGGTGAAGGGTCTGGCTCTTGCCGGGCTCGCAAAGGGTCAGGCTCCAAAGACGGTGCAGAATGCTATCCGATGCCTCAGTTCGCTTCTGAGTCATGCCTTAGAGGATGGACTAGTTACGGTGAACACCGCACTGAATCCAGGAAAACTGCTCCCCAAAATCAGTAAGAAACGAGGGGTTAATCCCTGGACTCGCGAGGAAGCCGATTTGTTTCTCAATTCTGTACGAGGCACGGACCCAAAGTACTATCCTGTCTTCCTATGTGCACTCAGGACTGGCGTGAGGCAGGGAGAACTAATTGCGCTTCAATGGCAGGACATTGACTATCAAAGTAGATGTATGCAGGTTAGACAAAGCTACAGTCGCGGGAAAATAACGACGCCCAAAAACGGCGAGAGCCGTCGTGTCGATATGTCACAAGAACTGACATTAGCACTAAAGGGACTCTATGCAGAGCGGCAACGGGAAGCGGCCGTGAACGGGTGGAGTGAGTTGCCTGTATGGGTCTTCTGTGATCGACAGGGCAAGGTTCTGTTTCACAATACCCTTCGGCTGGTCTTTTATCGACTCACGAAGGCCGCTGGTCTGAGGAGGTTCGCTTCCACGACCTTCGACATACCTTCGCATCCTTGCTGCTGCAACAAGGAGAAAACGTCTTTTACGTAAAGGAGCAACTAGGTCATGCGTCCGTTCAAATCACCATAGACTGCTATGGGCATTTGGCTCCGGGATCGAATAGGAAAGCGGTGGATCGGTTGGACTCGCCTGCTCTGCAGGCGGGTTCAGTCGTCTACGACGGACCCCAGGCTGACCCTTGGGTAAGATATGAAGGGCATTGGCAAGTGGAACCCATTGATCCCAAAGAAGACGACGATGGAAAAATTGGGGTGAGTGACGGGTTTCGAACCCGCGACCTCCGGATCCACAATCCGGCGCTCTAACCAACTGAGCTACACCCACCACTGAGGCAGCTGCCGCATCGCGAAGAGAGAAATCATATCAAACTGCAGAGCGAGGCCGCAACCTCACGCTAACACGGCAGCGTGCCTCGTTGCTGGTCGTCACAACACTGCCGGCTCACATCTCGGTGGCGTTCACAAACGTTTCAAGACACTGGGCGCTCACAAGACACCGCCGGCTCACCGGCTCGCGCCCGTGCGCAAACGTGACACTCCTTATCCGTCGTGTCGTGCGCCTCATTATTCTTCGCGTCGTGAACCTTCACGCACGACACCTGACAGGCGCGCATCGAACGCCGTCTGCATCTCCCTGAGAATGGCCACCGCAGCGGCATTCGGATCGGCGGCATCACGAATGGGACGGCCTACGACGAGATAGTCGGCGCCGGCCTGGATTGTCTCTGAAGGGGTAGTCACCCGCGCATGATCATCCACGCCCTTCCCAAGGGGGCGTACACCCGGTGTCACGATCAGGACCTCCGGCCCTACTCTCTTACGTATCGCTTCAGGCTCTTCTCCCGATGCCACGACGCCGTCGCACCCGACTTCAGCGGCCAATGCCGCGCGAGCAGTGACGAGATCTTCCACTGTTCTTTGAACACCCATATCCCGCAAGTCCTGCGAATCAAAATTGGTCAGGACCGTCACGGCGAGCAATTTCAATGCGGACCCTCCACGACCTTGCACCGCGGCGATGAGGGCTTTCCGGTTCGCATGCACCGTCAGGAAGGCGACCCCCATGTCCGCCACCCGCGCCGTGGCCCGTCGAACAGTTTCTTCGATATCCAGGAACTTCAGATCGAGGAACACATGCTTCCCGCTTGCGATAAGACGCCGCACCATGTCGGGTCCGGCGACGGTGTACAATTCGAGACCCACCTTCACAAATCTGATCGAGTCGCCGACTCGATCCATCAACTGGTCGGCTTCCATAGTGGATGGAACATCCAATGCCAAAATGAGCCGATCCCTTGCATCGATTGGTTGCATGTTCTCTCGATCTCCCCTCCTGCCAATGCGGCCGATGTTGATGTTCCGACGCCATTCGGTGTCAGTGATGGGCGGCACGCTTGACCCATTCGCAAATCTTATGGTACAAGTTTCCCTTTCAAACGAGGAGCATGTGTATGCCAGTTGTCCACAAATCAACGATACGACGTGTTCGACAGTCCGAAAGGCGTCGAAAGCGTAATCGGGCAGCATTGAGCGCCGTCAAGAATGTGATCAAGAAGGTTCATGAGGCGCTTGAGGACAAGAAGGTTGATGATGCCAAGGCTTCTCTGCGTATGGCGACTGCCGCGTTGAACAAAGCAGTGACCAAGGGCGTGTTGAAAAAAAATACGGCCTCCCGGCGGGTATCCCGGCTTACCGTTCGCGTAAATTCTCTCATCGGTTCACATTCCTAACCGTCTTCACGGTCCTCACGTTCGAGAGACGTTTTGAACCCGGTGGATTCTTTGTCCCGCCACTGAATGGTCCGCCATCCAGCTGACCCTGGAACGGTGGGCGACCACACAATTCAAACAGGAGTTCCTCAAGAATTCGTTTTCCCAAGCCGCTGCTTCCTCCTTTCAGTTTCGAATCGACCTCCAAGAACAGCGCAAATGACTGGGTCAAGTGCTGGTGTGAAAACTGCGCGAGGAACGCACGGACTCTATATGGGTCCATCCGGAGGGTACGAGCAGCTTCCGCTTCGCGTCCACCCTGCCGCAGTAGATCCTTAACCTTCCACAGCCGGCGATACTGCCACACCAATGCGCCTAGGATCCTAAGAGGCGCCTCACCCGCCTCCAGGTTGCGCATGAGAATCGTCAATGCACGACCATAGTCTCGCGAGCCGATCGCCAGGGTCAGATCAAACACAGATGCGCCCGGACCCGTGCCTTTGACCACTTCGACATCCTCAACTGTCGCCGGGCGCCTCGATGTGACGTAGGCGGACAATTTTTCGAGTTCTCTGCGCACGGCGTGCAACAATCCAGTGGACGATTCCTTCAATAGTTGCACCGCTTCTTCTTGTATGTTCAGCCCGAGGGACTTCGCTTCCTGACGAATCCACCCAGACATTTGGGCATCACCCAAGGGTGTGCAATCCACAATGATGGCCTCCCGCATGAGTGCCTGGCTCCACTTGAGCCGACCATCCAACTTCACGGCTGAAAATACCATCGTTGTGGATTCATGCGGCGAAGCGAAATAGGATAGAAATTTATCCCCCTCTCGGGCCGAGAACTTGTCCGCGGCCTTCACAATGACCACTCGACGCGCAGCAAACACCGGGATCTCCATGGCACAATTCAGCACCTCTTCCGCATCGTTCTCGTCGCCATAATAGAGATCGCAATTGAACCCCGTCTCCACATCCTTACCGAAGACAGCATCGGAGACCGCCGCCACCGCATGATCCCTCAGGTAGTCCTCCTCCCCGACCACCAGGTACAGCTGGGCCACAGGACGGTTCCTGAGAATGGAAGAAACTTCTAGGCTTTTCACAGCAGTACTCATGGACTTCTCATCTCGTTGGCCGGCGGACGCTGGTCAAGTGCAGGAGTCCCGGAGGAATCCGATTTCAGACTTGTCGGCTTTCGCGCTATCGCCGCGTCCAGTTGCCCGCTTTCGAAATACACCGAGTACCTGGATGCGAGATCTCCCGCCGCAAAAAGGCCCGCCTGCTCCAATGCGCGATTCTGCAGCACGCGGTTGAATTGCAAATCTGTCGTGATGAAAAACTCGGACGTCCCCTTGACGATCTGAGTCCAAATCACTTTCTTGGAGCGAATTTCCTCCAGCTTGACGGTGAGGAGAAGTTCAATCCGGCTTTCAAACGTGGTCTGGTCAAAGCTGACCGTAGGCATCAGGATCCCCACCACCTGTCCGGTCAGCAATACGTCGGCCGGATCGGACTCTCCAACAATCTGAGTGCCAGTTCCGGAAAATTCCCGTCGCATGTAGTTCGTGAGCTTGATCTCGAGATTGGCTTCAAGCGTCCTGTTTTCAAAAGTTCGGATGATCATGCGAAGCGGGGGACCAGGCCTGGAGGTTGTCGCGTCAATTCCTCCAACGGTCGGCCCGGCCCCCTGTACCCGGAACTGGTATCCGCAGCCTGACAACATAATGCAAAGCGAGCAGATGACAAAAGCACCGGTACTGGCCCTGCGCGCCCGTCCGTTTTCACTGCTGGATGGTGAGCCTTGCACGATCCTATACCACGAAATTGATCAGTTTGTTCTCCACATAGATGACTTTCCTCGGCGTCTTGCCTTGCACCCACTCCTGCACCTGTTCTCGCGCCAGAGTCTCGATCTGTTCTCTGGATACAGAGACATCGAGTTCGATTCTTCCGCGGAGTCTGCCGTTCACCTGGATGGGAATGGTCATGCGGTCGCTCACGACCAGGGTCGGGTCGAACGACGGCCATGGCTGATGCGAGACGCTCGGGAGATGCCCCAACCGTTCCCATAATTCTTCACTGAGATGCGGCGCGAACGGCGCCAACAGCAAGACAAACGGCTCAAGAAGAGCCCTGGGCCTGCGCTCCAGCTTCGTCATCTCATTGGTGAAGATCATCATTTGCGAGATGGCGGTATTGAAGCGCAGTTCTTCTACATCCTCCGTGACTTTCTTGATCGTCTGATGCAGCAAACGACGCTGCTCGAGACCTGGTTCATCGATAGTCACCGCATGGCTGAGGGTTCCATCCTCACCCACTACGACACGCCAGACGCGGTCGAGAAATCTGGTGATGCCCTCGACGCCTCTGGTACTCCACGGCTTCATCGCCTCCAGCGGGCCCATGAACATTTCATAGAGCCGCACCGCATCGGCGCCGAATGTATCCATCATCTCATCCGGATTCACGACGTTTCCACGGGACTTGGACATCTTCTGGTTATCCTCACCCAACACAATGCCCTGATGAACCAGTTTCTTGAATGGCTCGGGCGTGCTGACCACTCCCACATCGTACAAAACTTTGTGCCAAAACCGTGCATAGAGCAGATGCAACACGGCGTGTTCGCTTCCGCCGACGTACAGGTCGACCGGCATCCAATAGCGTTCCTTTTCAGGAGCAACCAACTGTCCGCTATTCTGCGGATCGATGAAACGCAAATAATACCAACACGATCCTGCCCACTGGGGCATGGTGTTCGTTTCCCGTCGAGCCGGTTTACCGGTCGTAGGATCGGTGGCGCTGATCCAAGCAGTCAGGTTCGCAAGCGGACTCTCGCCTGTCCCGGACGGCTTGAAGTTATGCGTCTCAGGCAATGGGAGCGGCAGTTGCTCTTCAGGAATCGGACGCGGTTCACCATCGACCCACAGGATCGGAAACGGCTCTCCCCAATAACGCTGGCGCGCAAAGAGCCAGTCGCGTAGTTTATAGTTCACGGCTCTCTTTCCCTGACGGCGAGACTCAAGCCATGCGCTAATCTTGGGAATGGCATCGGCAGGAACTAACCCGTCGATGGAGAAAGACCCGTCCGGCGTCGTCGAATGAATGACCGTTCCTCGAGCTGTTTCCGTAAACGCCTCGCGCGCGATGTCCCCGCCCGAGATCACCTCCCTGATCGGCAAGTGATACTGCCTAGCAAACTCCCAATCGCGTTGATCGTGCGCCGGGACCGCCATGATGGCGCCGGTGCCGTAACTCATTAAGACATAGTCTGCAATCCAGATGGGGAGACGTACACCGTTCACCGGATTGATCGCATAGCCTCCAGTGGAGACCCCTGTTTTTTCCTTGTCCAATTCCTGACGTTGGAGATCGCTCTTCCTGGCACTGGCCGCACGGTAAGACTCGACCGTCTTCTTTTGCTCTGGCGAGGTGATCAGTGCTATCAAAGGATGTTCAGGTGCCAAGACCATATAGGTGGCTCCAAACAGCGTATCAGGCCTTGTTGTAAAGATTCGCACGTTCCCGTTCATTCCCGCGAGCTGGAATTCGACTTCCGCGCCGATCGACCGGCCGATCCAATTCTTTTGCATCTCCAGCGTACTGGGGGGCCATTCAACAAGCGCGAGATCCTCCAACAAGCGGTCTGCGTAGGCGGTAATCTTCAACACCCACTGCCGCATCGGCTTGCGCACGACTTCGAACCCACCCACTTCACTGCGTCCATCGACAATTTCTTCGTTGGCCAGTACGGTTCCCAAGGCCGGACACCAATTCACCGGAACCTCGGCGACGTAGGCTAACCCTCGTTCGAACAGCTTGAGAAAAATCCATTGGGTCCAGCGGTAATAGTCGGGATCGGTTGTACTCAATTCTCGGTCCCAGTCGTACGACAATCCGGCTCGCTTCATCTGGCGCTTGAAGGTCGCGATGTTCTGGGTGGTCGTGGTGGCAGGATGGACACCTGTCTTCACGGCATATTGCTCAGCCGGCAGGCCGAATGCATCCCACCCCATGGGATGCAGCACATTGAAGCCATGCATCCGTTTGTACCTGCTCACGATATCAGTCGCGGTGTACCCCTCCAGATGGCCGACATGCAGGCCCGATCCCGAAGGATAGGGAAACATGTCCAAACAGTAGAATTTGGGACGGCCCGGCTCGTCGCTGGCGCGAAAGCTCTTATGTGCCTCCCAATAGGCTTGCCACTTGGGCTCAATCGAGCGATGATCGTAGGTGTTGTTCATGATCGAATGGCGGGATCGACGACTGGATCGTACGCGCTCAAGAGATCACGGACTGTAGCATAGAGTACGAGGATGAAGGTAGGGAGAAGATGGGCCTCGGCTCGGCCAATCCCCTCATGATGCTGCATCTCACCCTGCTTGAGACTCAGTCCTCCAATGGGAATGTCAGCGTGTCCTATCCTCCGGCGGGAGTTTGATATTTCTGGGAACATGGCAGGAGTGAGAATTCCCGTATAGCAAAACGGCAGGATCGTTTCAACGCGATCCAGAACGCCTTGGCCTGCGGCTGCAATTTACATCGCCCTATCGCCACGATACTCCAGCCAGCGGAATTTCGATATCGCGTCCTTGAGAGGTTCGTATTACCGGATATCCCCAGGACGGCACCGAGGCGCGCCGGCTCCACCGTCAGGTATTGGATTCATTGGGAGGCCAGCCATTGAACAACACCGCAAGCGTCTCAATCGACGGAAAGTGTGGAGACGGCTCCGGCGGACGCCGCGAACTGGATTTTGAGCGATGGACAAGGTAGCCGATCCCGAATTGCTGCGCAGCGACCAGACAGCTTTCGTCGTCATCGATATATAGCGATCGTTTCGGCTCGAAGCCGACCAGTCGCTGGCACGTCGGCCAGTACTCCGGACGCATTTTCAGAAATCCGACATCAAATGCGTTTACTATTCGATCGACATACCGGTCGAGGCCGGTCTTCCCGGATTTCACCGAAACTCCGGCCTGATGCGCGTTGGTCAGGATGGTGATCCGCTTACCGAGAGTGCGAACTCGGGCCAAAAATTCCCGGGCATCGGGCAGAAAATCAATCAGGTCGGCGAGTTCCCGGTGCATGGCCACGATATCCATGCCGACTCGCCGGCTCCAGTAATCCAGATCGGTCCATTTCAGGTCACCTTCGACCGAACGATACATCGCCATCAAACGGTCGCGAGCCGTTTGATACGGAAGGTTCTCCTGCGCCGCGTAGCGACGTGGAAGCTCTTCTTCGAAAAAGACATTATCGAAGTGCCGGTCGAGCAGTGTCCCATCCATATCGAGGAGGACGTGATCGACATGAGTCCAGGGAAACCCGTCGAGAGCAATCGGCGAGGAGTGGCGGTCCATGCGGGCAGTATAGCAGCATATCCAAGGGCGTTGTCTTTCAAGAAAATGCTGTGATACGGTCCGGAGCGAACCCTTCACATGCCACGCACAAGAAAATCCGTTCCTCCAGTCCGCCCCCTGTCCGAATCGGCAGAGATGCTGACCGTCGCGATTATCGGCCGCCCCAATGTCGGCAAGTCGACCCTGTTCAACCGCATCCTCGGAACGCGGGTGGCCATCGTGGACGATGTGCCAGGCGTGACGAGAGATCGGAACTATGCCGACGCCTCATACCGAGGGCGGCGATTTCGCCTGGTCGATACCGGTGGCCTCGATCCTACGGCGTCCGAGGGCATGTTGGCGCTCATCCGACAACAATCGCAGATCGCCATCACAGAAGCGGATGTGCTCCTCCTGCTTCTCGATGGTCGTACCGGGCTCACCCCCACGGATCAGGAGGTGGTGCGCACACTGCGGGGCAACAGCAAGCCCGTCTTGTACGCCATTAACAAGATCGACACACCGAATGTAGAACCGCTCATCGCCGACTTCTATAGCCTGGGGCAAGGGGAGCTCTACCCCATCTCCGCGGAGCATGGGTTGGGAGTGGCGGAACTTCTGGATGCCATTTTCCTCTTGCTCCCGGATACGCCCGAAGAGGATCAGCCATCCACTATGCCGAAGGTTGCGATCGTCGGACGGCCGAATGTGGGGAAATCGACCTTGATCAATACCGTGCTCGGCCAGGAACGCGTCGTGGTCAGTGACGTCCCCGGAACCACCCGGGATTCCATCGACTCGATCGCGATCTATCAAGGACGTCACTATCTCTTCACCGATACGGCCGGTATCCGCCGTCGCGGGAAGGTGGAACGAGGAATTGAAGGTCACAGCGTGGCACGCGCGCTGCGGGCAATCGGCCGATCCGACGTCGCTGTCTTGCTTCTCGACGCGGAGGAAAGCGTCACTGAACAGGACACGAAGATCGCCGGCCTCGTTCTGCGCCAGGGGCGCGCCTGCATACTCGTCGTCAATAAATGGGATTTGCGGGAGGGAGACATCGAGGCCAGAGAGGCCTACAAGAAGAATCTTCAGCGACGATTTCCCTTTCTCGCCTGGGCGCCGGTTCTGTTTACGTCTGCCCTCAAGCCGGACTGCCTGCGCGGGCTCTTTGCCCTCATCGATCAGGTAATGGCCTCGTTCGTCAAACGCATCCCCACCGGGCCACTGAACAATCTCTTACAAACCATCCTGGCTGACCATCCACTTCCCTCCAAGAAAGGAAAGCCGGCAAAGGCAGTCAAATCGGCTTTCATGACCCAAGTCACGACAAGACCGCCGGTGTTCGTCTTGTTCGTCGGCCACCCCGAAAATATTACCCCGGCGTACACGAAATATTTGGAGAATCGCCTCCGGGAGGAATATCGCTTTTCTGGAACGCCGATCCGGTTGATGGTCCGTCGCAAGTAAGTCCTGGCCTCCGTAGATGAGAGACCCGCGAGCCGGACACATCTGTCTCGTTCCCAGACCCCTCGACCCCGATCATCGTCTCATCGTTCAGAGGATGAACAATTGAGCTGATGGGAGTGGTCGATAGCGGCACGCACCAGCAGGACGAAGACCATCGCACTCGAAGTGCATTTGCTTGACTCATCCAGATGATCATGATATTTCGCAAGAGAGTTGTGATCTTCATAACCCCACTGCCATTTCACGCTAGACAGCCGCGGCCTAAAGTATGACGGGACCACTCAAACGACCAGTGCGTTTCACTTCTCGCCACCGCATCATCTTGATCACAGTGTTTCTGTCGCGCGCGCTCTATTCTGTCGCGTGGGGAGAACCACTTCCGCCTGTGGATGCCGTGATGCCCCCAGTAGAATCCGCCGCTCCGGAACAGGCCATTCAGGAGCAGCCCGCCCTGGAACAGGTCGTCCCGGAGCAGGTTGCCCCGGAACAGGCAGCCCCGGAAACCATGCCTGCCTCTCCTTCGATTCGGGTCAGCGGCACGGTCTGGAGGTCGAAGCCGGGGATTGTATTCCTTCAGACACCGATCGGAACGCTGTCGTTGAGTTCCAAAACCTGCCTTCGGGATATCAAGGGATCTCATGCCATTACACTATCGGTCAACGGACCCAGCACTGCGGTCGACATCCGCGACCGTGGCACCGGCTCTCTTGTTCACCGATACCTTACCAGCATTCCTCACTATGCCTCTGCGGAAAAACGGGACGTGCGGTTCTGGACTCCGGAGGGTGACAAAACGTTTTCGGTCGGATCATTCGCCAGCAAAATCGCTGCCGCCAAGCAGGCGGTGACGGTCGAGGTGGATGAAGCAGGAACGATCAAGGGTGTTCACGATCTACAATTCGATCTTCAGGTCAATCAAGCCCCGAAGAATTCTTCTCACACTCACGTGCGACTCAGCGGGACTGTGTCCAAGCTGAAATCGGCTTATGTCTTCCTCAAGACCCCTCTCGGCATGGTGACGGTCAGTTCAAAGACGGGCGTGAGGAACGCCAAGGTCGGACAAGATATGACGGTATGGGTACATGAAGACAGTGTCGCCATCGACCTCTTTCAGGCGGATGCCACGGTTCCACTGCACCGATTTCTGACCGGCCGGCTGGTCTACACGACGCCGGAACAAACCGCGATGATCCTCTGGACTCCCGAGGGAGATAAGACGTTTCCTACTGACCATCGAGGGAAGGGAGCGCTGTCTTCCCTGAAAGAAGGCTCCCGTATCACGGTCGAATTGGATCGGCAGGGGACCATCGTAGACATTCGCCATCTCAATTAGTCTGCCGCATCGTTGCGGATCTGAGTTGCCCCCGTTGTCCTTCCCGCCTTCGTGCCGATTGCTTGACAGGCTCTTCCAGACCCCCGTACACTCCCTGACCCGCATGTCTACTCGCCGACCAGTATCCGCTTCCAAGTCAGCAGTCCCGTTAGATTTCGATCAGGTATATCGAGAATATGTCGATCTCATCTATCGGTTCGCGCATAGACTATGTGGAGAAAGCGAAGTGGCCAAAGATATTGTGCAGGAGACATTTCTCAATGCATACAAAGGCCTTAAGGACTTTCGGGGCCAGGCCCAACTCTCCACCTGGCTCTACACTATTGCTTCACATGCGTGCATACGGATACGTCGTAAACGAAAGGGCGCACCGGACCGTGAACTCTCTCTTGAGGAGTTTATCCCGACATCAGACGGCGAGTTCAAGCTCCAGATCCCTATCGATGGCCTCAGCCCGGAAGAGGCCCTTCAGAACAAAGAATTGCGCCGCATTCTCAATCAAGCCATCGAAACGTTGCCCCCACGGTACCGGATGGTCCTCGTGCTTCGGGATATGGAAGGTCTCAGCGCCAAAGAAGTCGGATCCATCATGCGTTTGAATGAACGGGCCGTGAAATCCCGCCTTCACCGCGCGCGGTTGTTCGTCAGGAAAGAGCTGAGCAACAAAGGAGTGACATCCGCGAACAATTCCCACACGAGACAATCTTAATTTGGTATAGTTTAGCGATGGTTTAACAAAGGTTGTTCATGGCATCGAAAGTACACACCCAACCCGGCTCCCGCAAACCCCTACATCCAGGTCACGGCAAGCGCCATTGCCTCAAGATTTTGCAAAAGCTTTCGCTCTATCTCGATGACGAACTCTCCGGAGAAGTCTGCGCGGAAATACGGACCCATCTTGGCGCCTGTCCCAATTGCGAAGTCTTTCTGGACTCTCTCCGCCAGACCATTAGCCTCTGCCAGCACTGTCAGCCCCATACACTTTCATCCAGCGATCGCGCCATCCTCCGACGCCAGATCCTGAAATCCGCTTCTGCCTAATTGCTCTCGCGGTCAGCACTCCCGTCGGGCGTCGTACTCTTAGCGATCACATTCGTTGCCATCAGGAAGCAGCTTGTCTATTCTGCCCTTTCCCCGCGGCGGAACGCCGTGATAGAGTGAAATTTTCACGCATACGGAGGCCGTGGTTTATGAATCGTACGCCTCTACGAACCTCTTCATTGACGCCACATTGGATCGGCGCCCAGCTATGTATCTTGTGTCTGTTCCTGTCTCATCAGGGATTCGCGGCGCCTACCGGGAAGGCTCACCAGAAGGCGCGGCCTGGCACAACCTCTCCCGCCGTCGCGACTGCACTCCAGTACGCCCAGGCGCTGGCCGGCGGCGATCGAATGACTGTTGCTAAATTAGATTTCTCCTGCCAATACCCCATCGTGGCTGCGGCGGCCTCCGGAGTAACAAGCGCCCCGCCCAAGAGCGAGCCTTCGTACGAAGCGTGTCTTCAGAATCTATCAGTCGCTCATGCATCCGCGCTGTCTCGTGACGACGAGGGAATGGATGTGATCTGGCCAAGCAATGGCCCATTGGTATCC
>JBEVJJ010000078.1:0-4679 GCA_040510255.1 Nitrospiraceae bacterium
CACGGTTCCGTCCGAAAAAGGTCCGGTTGCCGCTGTGTCCTGGCATGAGCTAATGAGACGTGCTGTTGCATCAACTCATTGAGAAGAGAGGCTATGGTTGCTTGTTTTGTCACAGCGTGGATTTGCATGTAAATACCTAAGCAGCTTTGGGAGCAGGATGTCGGAGGTTCAAATCCTCTCGCCCCGACCAAACCAAGCTTGCTCGACCGCGAGGCTCGTGATTGTGCCGAGCGGATAAGTGCCTCCAGTGAATCGGATCTTGGATACAATGGGACCATCAGCGAGGCCGCAGGGCAGGAGGCCAAATCCTCTCGCCTCGACCAGTTTTTCGCAGTTTCTCCCTCTTCCTTATCCAGCTTAGTTCCAGTTCCAAACTGAGCCACCGATTTAATCGCCGCTTTCCAAATGATTGGGACTCAAGTGTACATACCGCTTGACCAGTTCCAGGCGCGAATGGCGGAGGAGTTCTGCGATCGTGCCGGCATTCTGGCCGCTCATGGCGAGTCGCGAGGTGAAGGTGTGCCTGTGTGCGGTGGTTGAGTGGTTGCGGGGGAAGGGAGTTCTGCGAAGCGGGCCGTAAAATGCCGAAGCACGGGCGCTTCATAGCTCATGGTCAATCCTTTGATACAGTCCCGTTGATTGTAGAGACTGATGAGAGACTCAGCCACATAGGCAATTTGCATATTGGTGTAGACGCGACGCGGGATGGCCAGTCTCACCAATTCAAGTTCCGGATGGATCATTCCACCCGTCACTTGGTCGCGTTTGCCGAACATGACCGTCCCTATTTCGACACTCCGAATACCGTATTCCCGGTATAGGTTCAAGACCAGGGCCTGCGCCGGAAATTGGTCTTGAGGTATGGAAGGAAGGAATTCTTTTGCATTGAGATACACAGCGTGCCCGCCGATCGGTTTCAGAATCGGGACGCCGGCAGCTTCCAGCAGTTCCCCAAGGTAGCGGACTTGGCTGATACGAAATCGTAAATACTCTTCGTCGAGGACCTCCTGAAGTCCTATGGCCATCGCTTCGAGATCGCGACCCGCCAGGCCCCCGTAGGTCGGAAACCCTTCCACCAGGATCAGCATATTCGTTATCTCCCGGGCCCACTGCTCATCGTTCAGGCTAAGAAATCCGCCGATGTTCACGAGGCCATCTTTTTTGGCAGACATCGTACACCCGTCACCATAGCTGAATAGTTCCCGCGCAATTTCGATGATGGGCTTCTCGCCATAGCCCGCTTCGCGCTCCTTGATAAAGAAGCAATTTTCAGCGAAGCGACACGCGTCAAAGAAAAACGGAATGCCATAGTGATTCAGCAACTCTCGTGTCTTTCGAATGTTTTCCATGGACACGGGCTGCCCGCCTCCGCTGTTGTTGGTAATCGTGATCATGGCGAAGGGAATGGATCTGCGGCCGAGACGATTGATTGCCTCCTCTAACCGCACCAGGTCCATATTGCCTTTGAAGGGTAACTCGCAATGCGGATCGTAGGCCTCCTTGATCACCAGATCGAGCGCTTCGGCTTTCTGGTGTTCGACATTCGCCCTCGTCGTATCGAAGTGGATGTTATTGGGGACACACATGCCCGGCTTGACGACGGTTGAGAACAGAAGATTTTCCGCCATCCGTCCCTGGTGCGTGGGTATCACATAGCGGTAGCCGAAGATGGATTGCACCACAGCTTCGAAATGATAGTAGTTCTTGCTGCCAGCGTAGGATTCGTCCCCCAGCATGAGACCGGCCCATTGCTGGTCACTCATGGCGGATGTGCCGCTGTCGGTCAGCAGGTCCACATAGACGCTGTCGGCGGGGACATGAAAGAGGTTGTAGCCGGCCTCCTGGAGCAGCCGTTCGCGTTCCTCCCGACTGGTTCGCCGGATGGGTTCGACGACTTTGATCCTAAACGGCTCGGATGGGAATCTCACGGACTGACCTCTTGAATCGAGAGAGCTGTTCCTGAAACACAGCGGCTTCTTCGTACTCGAAGACATAGCGTGTCATGTCGAAGAGTGGAGCGGGATCGAGTTCTCGGATCATCTCCGGCTTCCAGGAGATCTGGAGACGGTTGATCATGGTAATAGGCGTGGGTGTGCCGACCACTCCGAGCGGGACTGTTCCATAGGTTTGCGAAAAGATCAGGATCTCGCGGTCGAACGTGGCAGTGTTCATATCCTGGGCTGCCCCATATTTTCTAAAATCCTCTTCGATCCGATGAAAAGTCGGTGAGTGAACCAACTCTTCCCGAAACGCATAAAAAATCTTGATACCGGCACGCTGTTGATCATCCATGATGTGAACGGCGTCGGCGACCAGCGCATCGCTCTGCATTTGCTCGCGGGTGAGGATCAATAGACGTCTGATCCTCACATGCCGCCGCACGGCGGCTTGATTGGCGAGGAGGTAGTTGGGATAGAGCGCTTCACCTTTTTTCCAAATGTTCCACCGTTCCATCATCGCGTCGACGGAATGTTCAGTCGTCTCCATCAGACGGACGGCTTCAGCATTTGCTGCTGCGCCTTCATAGGTAAGGGTTTTCGATTCCAACTGTCTGAGTTCCCTGCCGATGGCTTCGACCTTTTTCGGAAGATAGCGAGGGCGCTTCGGTACATGCAACATGACGTCAACGGCCGTCAGAGCGAGTTTCCAGTATTCTTTGGCCCGGGCGGGCGCCTTGTCTTTCTGAGCGATGAGGAGGAGTTCGACTGGGTTTCTCTGGAGCAGGGTCGCAATCTTGATGCAAAGCTCGGGCTTTGGCACCTTGAGGCCGCGGCGAATCAGATTCGCTTCCGGTTGGCTGATCCCCAGCATGGCGGCGAGGGCATAGTCACTAGTGAGATGATGGCGTGTTTTTACCTCTGTCATGTACCGTGCGGTTTCGAACATCCGTTCTCCCTTCGCGCGCGCACGTGGCAATTCAACTCAACATTCCATGAAGGCGAAAATTGCTGTCCAGGTAGTCTTTATCGACTCATATCTGCGAGCGGTCTATCCACTCTGCTCTCTACGGTCGGTGATGACCGATGCGCAAGTCCCAGCCAAAAGGCTTCCAGGTAGTTGAGCACCGCCAGCATTCCCTGCCGGAAATCTTCCCGTTCCTGCGGCGAGAGTTGTGCCAGGCCTACTCCACCGTCGAGCGCCTGAACCGCATTCTTCATCGCCTCTTCGTGGCTTTGCTCCAATGCGCGGTGGAAGGTGAAGTAGGTCATATCCATCGAGGGATACCGGGATTTGCGGAGTAAAGATAGGCCTGGTATCAGATGATCCCACATCGTGATGGCCATGTTCTCCAATCCAAACGACGCTCCAAGGGCCGATGCGTGGTTCACGCTGCTGTAGAGACGCTCCATGCCCTCGATGTACGCGCGCGTGGAGGGGAGCATCGGTGTGGTCATGGCGTCATGGATATCGATACCAATGGAACGGAGAAAATCTCGATACAACAACTCATGACGATTCCTGACGTGGCCGCTGCCGAGTTCCGAGTAGAGGACCTTGGTGAGTTCGTCGGCCACAGCTTCATCCTCTGTATTGACCAGCTGTGCGGCGAGGATGCGCGGGAAGAATCGTGCGAAGCTATGAAACTCGACGGCGAACTCATGAAGCTCTCGGTCGGTCAAGGCTCCACTGCTGAAACGGGTCAAATAGGCATTGTTAATGGCTCCATGCCGAAGCACCTCATTGCGCATGTGTTCATAAAACGACATGGTCTACCTCCATCGCTTTACGCGGGCGCTATTCCTTGCCGTGACAGCCTATGGGCATGAATAATAACAAAATGATATCAGCATACTGTCGGGTTGATTATGGGTCGGATTATAAGCTACTAACCGACTAATAAGCATTCCACACGCCTTGGGTCGTGATACCGTACTGTCATAATAATACAAATTATATATTGAATGATACAACTATTATGTTATAGTGTGTGGCGTATGGAAAATCGTGTTCTCGCCCGGGGATGGACACACGATTGAAACCATCAGTCCGGCGGCCGGCTCTGCGGGGAGGAATCACCATGGTACAAGCCACGGGCATTGACCACGTCACACTGTGCGTGAAAAATCTGGCGGCGGCGGAATACCTCTTTACGAAAATCCTCGGTTTCGATGTCATCTGGTCCGCGAGGGATGTCGGCAGCGATCAGTCCAGCATGGATACGGTGGTCGTCCAGCGCGGTGCTGCGAAGATCGCGCTCATGCAGGGTAGAAACAAAGAGATCAAGTCCCAGATTTGCGAGTTCATCGACAGATATGGAGAAGGAGTGCAGCACATCGCGATCGAAGTGGACGACATTGACGCAGTGTGTCGGGAGTGGGAGGCCCATGGAGTAAGGTTCAGCGGGGACCTCAAGGATGGGCGGGATGGGTTCGGTCCGCTGAAGCAACGGTTTACCTATCCACTTTTCCCCGGGTGTGGCGTTTTCTTTGAACTTACGCAACGCCAGCATGGTCAGGAACAGTCGAAGACCTTTGTTCGCACCACGGTCGAATCCCTCTACAAAGATATTGAGCGTAATCAGATCAGGAACGTCGAGAAGACCATCATCGACTATGAGACACTTCCGCTTCCGTTTGAAGATACGCCCCACAAGCCTTACAGGCGGGCCTCGTAAGGCATCGGGGCGCATCTGACTTGTGCTGGAGGTCCCGCCGCGATGTACTTGCTCAGGAAAGGCA
>JBEVJJ010000079.1:0-9933 GCA_040510255.1 Nitrospiraceae bacterium
AGGCATGTGGGGGCAGTGATGGCGATGCTGGCGACGTTCAGCGACGCCAATGTACTGCCGCCCGAAGAATCGAGCGAAGCCAATGTCATTATCAAGGCGCTGATTCAGTTTCAGTCTGCCTTTCTCAAGAGCCGCCATCCAGCCGTACGGGAATTTTTCGCAGATGCCCAGCGCGCAAAATTTGGCACAGATGCCCGGGAAAGCTTGGCCGCATTTGAACGGACCGGGTGGACCTCGACGACGTTAGAAGCCTTGGCCGATAAAAGCCGGAGATTAGACGACTGGGACGACAATGGTCTGAGCGATGGGTTTCGGGAATTCAATGTGGGTCGGCGTGACTTTGACCTCATTATTGATCTTTTTCAACGAGCAAAGATGAAGTTGCATGCGCGAGGCGAGGATGTCCACCAGGTCTATGCGGCTCGCCGACGCGACATGCCGGGTGCAACATTCTAATCTGATGGCTAGCTTGATGAGGCTATCAAGCACTGTGGGACAACGGTTTCGTCATGACAGGAGGAACAAGGATGGCTACGAAAGCATACATTCTCATTAAAGTAAAGGCGGGAAAAACAAAGTCCGTTTTGCAGTCTCTGAAAAGTATTTCGGGGGTCGAGCAGGCCAATCCTTGCTTCGGTCAGCCCGATATCTTCGTCTTCATTAATGTCGTGGATGAGCGATCCCTCTCCGATGTCGTGATCTCGAAAATTCATGCCATCGATGGTGTCGAGGAAACCGACACACATATTGTCGCTGAAACCTAGCGGTAGCGCACGATCACGCCACCGCCGTTTTCCTGCGCCGATTGATAGCAGGCTTCGGCGATTTCCACGGCGCGTTGGCCATCAAGCCCGGAAATTGGAGCCCGACCGCCTTCCCTGATCATCTGTGCAAATGAGCGGAGGGTGCTTACGATCGTTGGGAGCGGGTCCACCGTCCAAGACCGAGGGGAAATCGTGGCGGACACATACGAGAGCCGGTGAGCCTGCCAGTCTGCTTCTAACTGTCCACGTTCTCCGATCCATTCGACGCGTCCCACACGGCCGGATGAGACCCGAGAAATGTCCAGCGCAGCGCAGCTATTATCGGCCATCCGGAGCCATGCCAAAACCCGAGCTTCCGGAGTCGATGGGGGGACAGAATCCATCTGGCAACGAACCTCGACTATTTCTTCCTCTGTAAGAAACCGAACGAGATCGAGTAGATGGATACCAATCTCTAATAACACTCCCTTCCCTGCATATGCAGTAGTATCTGGAGGAGCGGGGTTGGGCTCCATGCGTGAAGTCAAACTTACATAACGCCGGGCACCGGCTTCAGGAATCGATTGCTTGAAGCTGACAATCGCGGAATCAAAACGCAGCGTCTGGGCGGTCATGACCTCAATGTTGGCATCGGTGGCGGCACGAACAATGGCATCGGCATCCACCGCAGTCGTTGCGAGCGGCTTTTCGATCAGTACCGGTTTCTTTGCCTGTATCGCGGCCATACAGACCTCGCGATTGAGCGAGGGTGGCAGGACCACAATTACCGCGTCAATGCCGGGAGCCGTGATCAGTTCCCGGTAGTCGGCATAACGTGTAACCGAATCGGACACGTCAGGCTCAATCCTCCGGCTTGGATCGCGCCGACAGATCGCCGTCAGCTTGAGTTCGGGAAGGTCGTGGAGGATGTGGCGGAGATAGCGACTTCCATGCCGGCCTACACCGATAAGACCGACCCGCACTGGGGTTACACTGCGAATAGCCATAATACGATCGCACTGTACCGATGACTGGTAGACGGGTCAATAAGGAGCGGGCTAATGCCTTTCCTTCGATTGACAAGGGATTTCCAGGCTCCCTATAGTACAGGACATCAATATTGTACGCATGCAGCCATCATGGATTGCCGAGTAGCCCCAAAAAAAGGATAAGCCGCGTATGACGACTCACGCCCCGCAGTTTTCTCTTGAACAGATTGGAACAGGTACTTCTCGCTTCCCCAGTGGAGTGGCTATTCCAACCGCCTCCGACGCAGCAGTCGACCCTTATATCCGCACTAGAATGTCGAAGCACGTGCAGGTTGAATGCATTCAATTCTGGCCGCAGGAAAAAGGCACGTATCCCGGCATCGTGTTGTTACATGAATGGTGGGGCTTAAATTCGCAGGTCAAAGATTTGGGAGCAAGGCTGGCCTGTGAAGGGTACGGAGTTATCATTCCGAATTTGTATGGCCGATTAGGGGGGATGGTGACCGCCAACGTTGAGGTGGCAGAAGCTCTCATGGGAAAGTGTGTCGAGCCTGACCTCATGCAAGACATCAATTCATGTTGCGAGTTTCTGAATACCAGGGAATATATTAAACGAAACATCCACGGGGTCATCGGTTTTGGTATGGGAGGTTCTCTCGCGCTTCGGTTCGCCTGCCAGCGGAAACGGCTACGGGCGGCCGTCGTGTTTTATGGCAAGGTAGGACCGTCACGGGCTCTGCTCAATGATCTCCATTGCCCCGTCTTGTATCATCAGGCAGGGAATGATACGTGGGCTGGAGCTGAAGAAGTTGAGGCTCTCAACTCCTCGGTTTCTATGGGTAAACGGGTGGAGATCTGCACCTATCCAAATGCCTCCCATGCATTTATGAACGAAACACGACCGCTAGGCTATGACCAACCTGCCGCAACGGAAGCGTGGGATCGGAGTATGTCATTCTTCAAGAATTGTTTCTTGGGACTCTGACCCATCTCTGGACCTGGGATCCCATCTTTGGTCAATCCAGATGGGTACCTGTCATGCTATGGCTTCGGCTTACCGAGTAATCAACGCTGGTACCTCGGTATTCCTCTTATGCCACTAATCTGGCTAATATTTCTTGGTTTCATGTGGACGTCTCTTGAGCAGAGTGCCTCCGCCGACATGACTGCCCAGCCCAATGGCGCAACCGCAGCGGCTTTCGGCGTCTTGCCGCCGGATTGGGACAACGTGCTGACTTCCCTCTCGACCACGCTATCGAAACCAGCACCAAAAACCGATCCGTTAGTGTATTTCATCGAACCTATCGGCCCGGCTCTGGGGCTACGTGATGCAGCGGCGACGTTAGGATCTCGACAAATCCCTGCAGTCCTGGCTGAAGAATTACTGGTTTCCGAGGTGGCGACAACGGCCCGGCATATAGTTCGCAATATGATGGCATTGAGTTTGGCTCGGGCGACCCTGCAACTCTCAGAAAACCCCGGCGCTGCGGCCTCGGCCAAACTGTACAGCCAGATTGCAGATCAATCGGCCTGGCTGGGCGCAACGACCGACCACGTGACGATAGTGCAATCCATACACGAAATCGCCCAGGCCTTGGAATCTGTTGACACGATGGAATCAGGCTTCCTCGATGAAACACGGTACCATGCATATGCGACACATCTGGATACGAAATATCCATTATTCCCCGACACGCAGGAATCATGGCAGGCGGTCTTGGAAAGACAGGGACTCGCTGGATGGAAAAAGCGACTTGCCGATTCACCTGATGGCATATCATTAAGCGACCAGGAACAATCGGTATTTGTGAAACAGTACCTATCGTCACGTCTTCGGTTTGTTCTCAGATATAGACTGCACCAGAATGGGAGTGAACTAGCTCTATCGGCCGCCGAAGCGGTTTCAAAGAACTGGTTTAGTCTCCGCCAGTGGAAAGATTCTGTGCGACAACGCCGCGGGGCCATGCGGTTGTGTGGCTCATGGCAATGGACTATTCACAATCACCAAAACCACGGAGAACAGAAGCTGCACGTCACCTTTCCCCCAGCCGGAACCGTACAAACCGGCGGCAGTGGTCCAGCCGAGATTGTCGTATTGGGAGACGTGGTTTATTTGCGGTGGGAGGCAAATGGAAGGGTTCAGGAAGACAGTCTTCTCCTTTCGAAAGAAGGTCAGAGGCTGGAAGGAACCTTCGTAAATAACGTCGGCGGATGGGGATCTATCACCGGTAAGCGAACGGCCGTTTGTTCAAAAAAATAGCGAAAGACGCACCCGATCCATGTTTACGACGCAGTCTTATGCCTCCATGCAGTCCATCCTAAAATGGCCCAACCAGTCAGGAAGGCAATGCCTCCCAAGGGCGTGACCGCGCCAAACCCTTTTACGCCGGTCCCGGCAACGAGATAAAGACTGCCGCTGAATAGAATGATGCCGAGACAAAACAACCATCCTGCTACCGAAACGCGAGAGGTCGGCAGGCGTGTCATCTGCCACGCTACAACGAATAGTGCCAAGGCATGGTACATTTGATACTTCGCGGCAGTTTCGTACACAATTAGCATGCTAGGGTCGAGAATTGCTTTTAAGGCATGGGCGCCAAACGCGCCGGCGGCAACTGAAAGAAAGGCAAATAGGGAACCCAGCACGATAAAGACGAACCCGTGTGTGCTCATAACTGCAGCAGCCTCCTATTCCGGAAACCGAATGCTGTGTTGCGATTCGCGACATTCTAGCACGGTTCGTTTCGGTGCTTGAGTTCAGATATGCCGCTTGAGTGTCCACGGTGCCTCCTAACAAATCCGGATACTGTGCAATTCTGTGAATGCGGGTATGATTTCACCCCGCATTTTCAACAATTTCCTTCCAGTAAAGCCGAGTCATCCAAGCCACGACGACCGCTATTTAGGCGTCACATGCGCAAAGGGAGTTTCTTCTTCGGAATTGGAATGATTTGGATCGCATTGGTGGTCGGCGAGTTGTACCGCATCAGAATTGAGTTGCCGCGCAGGCCGGTTGTGGAATTAGCTATCGGGAGTCTTATGGTCGGTCTGACCGATTTGATCGGTGCCTTGGTCGTCGGTGCGGTCGGATGGGCATGCGTCTGGATCACCCGTTCGGTGCACGGCCGATCGATCGGGTTGGATCCGAAACGAACCACGTTCGTGGTCACGCTTCTTGCCAGCGTGATCCTGTTTGTCGTCAGGACGATCGAACCGGCTATCCTGCTGCAGCATCTCGTAGAGGTATTGGCGATTGTGAGTTTGGCTGCCTTGTCCTATCATGCAGGATCCCGTCACTGGTTGGGCAAATGGTAAGGACTTCTGTAATGAGCAATGCTTCCTGTGCGTCGTGCTCTACCAATCGGGAAGCTAAGAAAGGGTTTGGAAGGTGTTGCGCAGTTTCACTTCTTAGGATACAAACTGGTCCAAGCTCAATGCATTGAAGCAACACGGAGATCCTGCGTGATCCGCCGGCGACCACCATCAGTGCTCTCTCAATGCCCCATGAGTTGCAGATCAATACTCAGTGAGACAGGCTGGCGCGGTACCTATGTTTCAAACTCCCCGAACCTGCGTCCTGCATTGAGAAATCAATAGCCAAAAAATAGCCACCCGGCTGCCCGCGATTTTCTGTTCAGCGCGTTTGGCGTCTATGACCTTAGGCTGCCTCCAAGATAGTCTTCACAGGGAGTGATGTGGTGGTCGGGCGTTGACGGTTCGCCTCCATGACGGGATCTATTACATGTCCACAGTTCATGCACCGGGCGGCTTTCATCCACATTCCCTGTGTCTCTGCCAGATCGAGGAATAGATCCGATACCATACAACCTTGGCAACGCGGACATGTCATGAACAGCCTCCTTGTTAAGTACAGCACTAGGAGAAGCATATCCTACACCGCCTCTACCGACAGACCTAAAGGTAGTACTCCCAAGGGATGTAGGTACCAATGCACACTCCTCCGCCAACGGAGTCTTGGCACACGCATCTGCGGCTGATTGGGTTCCAGCACGAGCATCATATGGAGATGTCATGACAAGCCGATGCTCCGTGGGCTTACGAAGCGACATGCGGTCGTTTCTCGGATAACACATCCAAACTTTGCGAGTGCTCGGAGAGCTCGACCTGAAGAATGCGAACGGCTTGATAACGATGTTCATTCAGAAAGGAATAGGCGCCATGCTTCATTCGAATTCGACTGTTCGCTCGCACGACATCCTAGAGATGACTCTGCAGCCGGATACATAGACTCCTACCCAAAATAGTGTTTAGCGCAACCCTGCCAATACCTGGGTAAATCAGAATCTTTCCCAAAAACGATAGCAACTAGAGCCAACGCTATCGTAAAGGAATTTCGTGAGGCCTTTGAGGAACTGTGAGAGATGCTCAACGATTCAAGGGCGGGGAAGATACAAGCAACTTGGTGCCGGAGACGGGAATCGAACCCGTACGGGCCTGGTGGGCCCGAGGGATTTTAAGTCCCTTGCGTCTGCCAATTCCGCCACTCCGGCTAGGAGTCGCCGGAGGGAATCTAACACCCGGGTCTGATACGGTCAAGGTTGACAGTCTCACGCGCAAACAGCCTGTGCCCTACTAGCGACAGGCTGTTTGCCGTGCCACCAGACAATTACGAGCGGATGCTGTGTCGCGCTATGCTCACGCGGCTTTCTGAATTGAGTTCTCGTCCTTCTTGTGGACGAAAGCTCTTCCGCGCTCGACTACATCATTCACTCCGGACTTGACCGCTCGGCTGAACCGGGTGGCCTGCAGTTGGGCTCGTTTCGCATACCGGGCGACATCACGCCGGGTTTCCGACCCGGTCTTGGGGGCAAACAGCATTCCTAAGGCGGCGCCGAGAATGGCTCCTCCGGCCAGAACTGCTGTAATCTTTGCTGCTTCGCGGCCTGTGTTCGACATTGTTCCCCTCCCTTTGGAATCTTATTGTGAAAGGTTGCTCGGCGAGAGCTTACTCATTGGTACAGCATCAAACGTGCCACTACCGACCAGTATGCAAATCCTGGGGAAACTCAATATTCAAGACAGGGAGTTAAATTGTTCTAATAAACGGTGCTGTTTTTTCGACAGAGAAAAGAGACAACCGTTTCACAAATTCTACACAGGTGGTCACGCCCCGCATGGGCAAGAGTGCAGTAATCTTGCAAAGATGGCACCCTCTCACTTAATATCGAACACCCTTGGAGAACTGAATGCCGTTTTGGCGAACCCTCCCCTACCCCAACATCGACCCAGTCTTTTTACGGATCGGCCCGCTGCAGTTCCGTTGGTATGGGCTGATGTACCTCATCAGCCTGACACTCGCGTATTTCATCCTTCAAGCGCGTGTTAAAAGAAAAGATCTGCCTTTGAGCAAGGACCAGGTGTACGACATGATTGTCTACGCCGCGGTCGGTGTATTTGTCGGTGGACGGCTTGGATATGTGTTATTTTACAATCTGGCGTACTATCTAGAGAATCCCTTGAAGATTCTGGCCGTATGGGAAGGAGGCATGTCGTTTCATGGGGGTCTCCTCGGGACAATCCTTGCTTTGATCCTGTTTGCAAGGCGGCAGGGGGTGCCAGTCCTCACGATTGCTGATCTGGCTGCCGGGGTGACGCCTATCGGTCTCGGCCTGGGACGCCTTGGCAACTTTATCAACGGAGAGTTGTTTGGACGCCCCACCGATGTGCCATGGTGCATGGTGTTTCCGGCCGGCGGTCCGGCCTGCCGCCATCCATCTCAATTATATGAAGCGGGATTGGAGGGTGCGCTTCTCTTCACGACGCTCTGGCTCATAGCCCGAACGCCTCATCCGCGAGGTGCGGTATTCTGGAGCTTTCTCTCGGGCTATGGAGTATGCCGCTTCATCGTCGAGTATTTTCGGGAACCAGACTCCCAGATCGGACTCATCTTCGGCTCATTTTCCATGGGTCAGATGCTGAGTTTTCCCATGCTGCTGATCGGCCTATCCATGCTGATCATGAGCTACCAGCGTCAGACCAGAACCAGCTCCTAAGCTCTCGCTCGAACCCCTCAGAATCCACTTGTCCAAATCCTTTTCCTAAGCGTGAACGTTCCACCAGTTCATTTGGGATTGGCATCCATATAGGATTTTCTGTCTAATTCCGCATCGCCATCGAACTTCCGGAGCGGTGGAGCATTCCAAATGACCTTGTTGCCGGGAGCAAGATTGGCGGCCTGGACATAATGCTTTCGAGCCTCGGCCTTATCGCCAAGACGCTCGAGGGTCAACGCGAGATTGTAATGTGCTTCAGCCAGCGCAGGAGCGCGCTCGATCGACGCTAGATAAGCGCTTCTCGCTTCGGTCCAGTTTTGCGCAGCGAAGGCGTGATTTCCCTGTTCTATACTTTGTGCCACAGCGGCGGGAGTTCCTCCTGGAGCACTGAGCGGAACCGGCAGCGTTTTGGCGCTGCTGGTACATCCACTTGCGAACATGAGCAGAAGGCTGGCCAGAGCCACGAGTCTCATCCCTACTCCTTTCTTACATGTCTTACATGGTCACAGCGAGGCCATGACGTAAGAAGACCAATTGAAATCCAGCGATCGTTTGTCCAAGCGACTGGGTGATCGCTTTGGTGTACACCGTGGCCTGCTCGCGATACACCTCAGCCCGTTTCCTAACTTCATCGCGTTTGAGGCGGTCGGTTTTATAATCGACGATCCATAAGTGACCGTCAAGCCGATACAGCAGATCAATGACGCCTTCCATGATCTGCTTTCCGTCATTCCAGGGAATGATAAAAGGAACTTCACGCCCAGTAATGGTCGCATGCCGGAGGCGATCGTAGTATGAAGACGAGATGAAGGTGGAAAACATGGTGCGCAACTCCTCTTCTATGACTGCTCCTTCAATCTTAGGGTCCGCTTCGCACTCATGCCGACAGATTCTCGCGATACTCTCCAATAGTAAAGCGGGATCGTCGCGAAAATTCCAATATTGCAAGAGCCGATGTGCGAGTGTTCCAACCAATCTTCCATGGGCAGCCTCCTTCCCCCGCGTCTCCGAGAAGTGTTGTTCAGTGTGTATTTTTGCCATGAGGCTAGAAGGAGAAATGGAGAGGGGAATCGACTGGACGGTGGACCAGAGTTGGTCACGGTGTTGCCAACGGGCGATCGGAGGCCATGCTCCGGAAATTTCCAACGGTGGTGCCGATACGCGGGCGCACTTCTTCGGTATCGATTCGGCGTCTCTGATAATTGTCTGCCTCACAGTCCCCATGCCAACTTGAACAAAGGGCATGTTTGAGTCTCCCAGGTCAGGGCCACCGGCTTCCACTAGGAGATTCAATAAGGCTCCCGCGGTCCGTCGTTGAGAAATGCCGCCCGATAAAATCAGTCGTTCCCTGGCTCTCGTCATCCCAACATAGAGCAGCCGCCGGCGCTCTGCCTCCTGCCGTACCCGTGATTTTTCCATAGCTAGCACAGCCCCTAGGCTGCATGACCGTCCGATGGAGAGTCCCAGTACCCCAGTGGACCAATCTTGCAGTACCACTGGCATGTCCTGTCCCGCTGGAGACCCATCACCATGATGAAGGCCAGCCAGTACTACAATTGGAAACTCCAACCCCTTCGCTTTATGGAGAGTGAGAATGCGCACCGCTCCTGGGGTCTCCTCCGCTAACGTGCTTTCGGTTTCATCAGGTTGTTCGGAGACACGGGCGATCAAGAGATCGACAAACCCGGTGAAGGTCAGCGCCGGCCTATCTGCCAGTTCAGCGGCAATCTGCTGGACCTTGAGCAAATTGGCGACGGCCTGTTCCCCGTGCAACGATGCTGCTGCGAGTTCGAGAAGCGGTAACCGCTCGAAGAGCAGATCGATGATGTTCGACAACGACAATCGTGGTGCATCTCGGTGCACGAGTTCGAGTGTGCGATAGAGATGACGCACGACATCCCTCCGTAGGCTGTGCCACGACGCAAGTCGATCGGCTCGCCGATAGTCCAATGCTCGGCGCTCATGCAGGTCCAGGATGTCTGTGTCGGATACTCCGCCGAGCGCAGATCTCAGGATGCCCAACAGAGCGATACTGTCATGCGGATTTTCGACGGCACGCAGCACGTTGACCAGATCAATAACTTCCTGCCGCCGATAGAAATGCTTTTCCCCATCCATAACATAGGGAATCTCATGCCTCCGTAACGCTTCTAGATACGTCTCCGCCTGGGTCAATTTTCGAAACAA
>JBEVJJ010000080.1:0-6502 GCA_040510255.1 Nitrospiraceae bacterium
CAAACGCCAATTGCTCAAAACCTGGGCAGAAGACTGCATTATCAGCGGTTGGCGGGACAAATATCGGCATCCTGATGGTTCCTGCCTAGTCGCTGTGCATGTCTACTTGGCCGTGGGACCAATGCCCAAGCAAAAATCCAAGCGAGCAAGGTATGCACTGGAATGCAACGAGCGGGCTTTCCGCACGAGAGGAGAAGTGTGTCTATCGTACACTGAAGCGAGCCAGCCACGCAGCGGCGCTCCTGAGCCTCCTGGCCGTATGCCCTGCTCTCGCCGGCACGCCCTCGCCTGCTCATGTGGCTCCGTCTGTCGTCAGCGAGAACCTCCGCTCCTCCGGAGAGGCCGGACCAACGTTGGCCTGGGTCGAATTCTGTGATCAGCAGCCACTGGAATGCTCGATCAATCTCTCCGAGCCTGACACCATCCCGCTGACCGACGGCACGTGGGCCTCTCTTCAGGAGGTCAATCGACACGTCAACGGAAAGATCGTGGCGGTAACGGACCAGGATCATTGGGGCGTGGTGGATCGCTGGGACTACCCGGATGACGGGCTCGGAGACTGCGAGGACATCCAACTGCTCAAGCGCAAGCTCCTGGTTGAGAAGGGGCTGCCGCAACGGGCGATCCGCATGACGGTCGTCATCGACGAGATGGGTGCGGGACACGCCGTGATGAGGGTGCGCACGGACCGGGGCGATCTCATCCTGGACAACAAGAGGGATGCCGTTCTTCCCTGGCAGCAGACCGGCTACATCTACGTCAAGGGTGAAGGAGCGGATGGTGCGGCTTGGGTCTGGTTCGGGGATCAGGTCGCACCGACCGCGACTGCCGCCAAGTGATGGCCGTTCCGGCAATACGCGGGTGGGGACTGTCAGCACGGCTGCGGGTTTCGCCCCACGCTAGACGTTGGGCCTCCTTAAGGGGACGACGTTGTCGCTGTTTTCGATCAACTCTTGTAGCTGAGACAGCTCGACGAACGCGTGGGCGCGGTACAGCCTCCACATCGGGCTGACCACCTCCTGAAAGGGGACTTCGGGGTTGGACGTCCACCAGGCATTCCACTCCTGGCTGGTGAAGTCGTCGCCGTACGCGTGCGTTACCTCATGGTCAGGGTCGAAGCCATCCTCGACGCAGAGAGCCTTCGCCTTGGCCCTGATCTGGCTGTCCATGATGTCGGATGTCGCCCGAGCCTGCGGGTGCAACATGATCAGTCCTCGATCGGCTTGGATGGCAGGAGAGGCTGGATGCGCTGCTCCATGCTGCGTGTCAGCTCTTGGATGACCCAGCGTCTGGCCTGGCGTCTTGAGGATCGTGTCATGGTGACCTCCTGCGATGTCACCAGGATCGCTCGAAACAGCCCATCCTTCCGTGACCGAGGCCACACTGACCCTGTGTGACTTGGATCACAGAACTCCCTCGGCGAAGCGGCTAAAAGGGAGGTGTTCCCTCCTCCCCGACTTGGCGCCTCTGCTTAATGCTGAGGCGCCTTTTTTATGTCCGAGTCCCTGACACAACTGAAACGCCGTCAGATGGGAGCGGCCGACGTGGGAGCCCAAGAAACCGATGTCACGGAGTTCTCACGAACTTAGCTGTCTGGGGGTGGGTAACCCCCGATTTGGATCGCATGACATAAGCAAGGGGTGTAGAATGACAAAATCGCTGGGTGGCTTTCTCCATGCATCCGCAAAGGTAGGCCGGGTGTCTGGGACCGTGCTTGGAAGACGGCTATGGGGTAGTCCAAGTCGAGCGCCGGCTGGCGGCAATCGTGGCTGCCGACATTGTCGGCTATTCCCGCCTCGCTGAGAGTGACGAGAATGGCACGCTCGCCGCCATCAAGACCCTTCGGCGCGAGATCATCGACCCTCTGCTGACCGAGCATCACGGCCGCATCGTCAAATTGATGGGTGATGGCGCGATTGCCGAATTCGGTTCGGTAGTGGACGCTGCAACCTTTGCCATTACGATGCAGAAGGAGGTCGCCGCGCATCAGGCGCAGGTTCCGCCGGACCGTCGCATCGTGTTCCGGATCGGCATCAACCTTGGCGACGTCGTCGTCGAGGACGGAGATCTTCTCGGCGATGGCGTGAACGTCGCCGCCCGCCTGGAGCAGTTGTGCGACCCGGGCGGGGTTCTTATCTCCGGCACCGCCTACGATCACCTGCATGGCAAGTTCGAGCATCCCCTGGAATTCACTGGCGAGCAGCACGTCAAGAACATCTCGCGCCCGGTGCGGGCCTACCGGATCCGGCTGGATGGTCGACGTGCGGGATGGCGCCCCAGGCCCACTTGGCTCCGCCAATGGCGCCTTCCGACGGCAGCCGTTCTGGCCGTCCTGGTCGGAGGGGCTTTCATGTGGTGGCCGCTGTGGGAGCAGCAGGCCGAGACTGTCATGGTCGAACGCGCGGCCCTCCCGCTGCCCGACAAGCCGTCGATCGCCGTGCTGCCATTCGACAGCTTCGGCTCCGATCCCGAGCAGGTCCATTTCGCCGACGGCATTGCCGAGGACCTGATCACCGACCTTTCGAAGCTGTCCGGCATCTTCGTCATCGCTCGCAACTCGAGCTGGGCCTACAAGGGCAAGCCCACAAAGGTGCAGACGGTCGGGGCGGAGCTGGGCGTGCGCTACGTGATGGAAGGCAGCGTCCGGCGCCAGGGCGACCAGGTGAGGATCAATGCCCAGTTGATCGATGCGGCCAGCGGCCATCACCTGTGGGCGGAACGCTATGACGGGCCATTCGGCAACATGTTCGCCTTCCAGGACAAGGTCATCGGACAGATCCTGGCGGCCATGGCGGTGGAACTCACGGGCGAGGAACAAGCCAGGGTCGCACAGGCCCAAACCAAGGATCCACGCGCGTACGATGCCCTGCTCCAGGGCTGGGAGCATCTGCGTCGGGAAACCGAGCCGGACACGCTCAAGGCCATTACGCTGTTCGAGAAGGCGGTCGAACTCGATCCCGGGTATCACCGCGCCTACGCGTCCCTCGCGACCGGCCACTGGCGGATCGCAGTTTCGTCCTGGGGTTCGGCCAATGTCGGCATGCAGCGCGCCTTCGAGCAGATGAAGGCGAACCTCGCCAAGGCCATGGAAGCCCCGAACGCCCCCGCCTATGCGCTCTCGGCTGAGGTACTGGCGCGGCAGGGACGCAACGACGAAGCCCTCGCGGCGATCAAGCGGGCACTGGAACTTGCTCCGAACGATCCGGACCAGCACGTCAGCCAAGCCAGGATCCTCAACGCCGTCGGACGCGCCGGGGACGCGGAAGAGGATGCGCGCTGGGCGATGCGGCTCAACCCGCAGTATCCGCCGGGCTATCTCCGGATTCTGGCTTTGTCGTTGTTCCATCAGGAGCGCTATGGCGAAGCGATAGACTCGCTCCAGCGCCTGGTGAGCGTGCAAGCGGATGTCGCGGCCGAGGACTACGCCACATTGGTGTCGGCCTTCGGCCATGCCGGACGAACCGAAGGGGTTGAGGCGGCGGTTGGGAAATACGACGCGCTGACGGTCCCAGCCGGGTTTGACCCGTTGACCGTGCAGGAAGCCGGCTGGTGGTGGTACGGCGACATGTCCAACTACCACCGTCCCTATCGCGAGCGGCTTCTGGCTGGTCTCCGGAAGGCCGGCATTCCCGAAGGGGCCGGCACCGACATAACTTACGAGGACTATGGCCGGCTCGTGAGCAGGAAAGATGGCGATTATTTCGTCGAGGGTGCCACCAGGATCGATGCTCCGATGGCCAAAGGGCTCCAGGAGCGCGGCGCGCAATTCGTCGATGTCCGGACCGCTCTCGCCTATGGCAGAGGGCACATTCCAGGCGCTCATCTCCGGGACGTGGTGATCACCTTGTCGAAGGAAACGCTCTCCCAGGTCGTCGGCAAGGATTCCGAAGTGGTTTTCTACTGCTATGGCAAGTTCTGCCACTATTCGGCCTTTGCGTCCGCCAAAGCTCTGAAGTGGGGCTTTTCGAGAGTGTATTACTTCGCGGGCGGGTACCCTTCATGGGTGGACAACGGCTACCCGGTGGAAACCACGCCGACCAAGTAACGGATGGACGAGTTCAATGGCTTCCTCTCCCCGCTCATCGCCTCGGCAGGGGACGAACCTGCATCGCCCTGCGCATGGATTCCAAGCAAGGGACAAGCGGAGGACTAGGACTTCGTCGCGGACAGCGGAGTGGGCGCTTCCCGCGCAAGATAGCCGGCACCGGAGGGTTAGCAGTCGCGTATCCCTCAAACACCACAAGGAAAAAGGAAGTCCGACATCCTTGTGGCGAGACCAAACAGCTTCAGGATCTGCATCCCCGATGCCGTTGCCGGATCTTCCGTACCCCTCATGCACCGATACCCATCCCCAGGAAAATCGCTTATTTCAGTCTGATCCGGTGCATGAGGAAGAGTCGGATGTCGAGGATCGAAGCAAGGCTCAAGGAACTCGGCTTGGTCCTGCCTGAGGCCTTGAAGGGCCCTCCGGGACTAGGTCTTGCCCTTCCCTTGGGTGAACGTGCGAGGCGACCGCGCCTTCGTGTCTGGACACGGACCTCAAGAGGCGGATGGCAGCCCCTCTGGCCCCTTCTGTTCCGTGGGGGATAGCATCTCCATCGAGCAGGGACGGGAGTCCGCCAGAAAGGTGGGCCTGTCCATTCTCGGTAGCTTGCAGCGCGAACTGGGCGATCTCGACCGGATCACGGGATGGTGCCGCGTCTTCGGTATGGTCAACTGCGTGCCCGGTTTCGATAAACCACCTGCCGTCATCAATGGCTTTAGGGAACTGATCCTTGATGTCTTCGGTCCCGAGGTAGGAAGTCATGCACGCTCGGCTATCGGAGTTGCAGGACTCCCGCTCAACTTTCCTGTCGAAGTCGAAGCAGAGGTCATGATCACGGCTTAGGCGACCTGTCACCGTCGCCCCGGAACGTCGCGCGATCTACGTTGGTCCGGTTTTGATGAAGCTTCGACACCCATGGAGGCGCGGGGATGGTGTGCAGTACTACGGTTCGTCTCGCACAGCCTGGCGATGAGCGCCGGATCGACGCATTCCTCGTCCAGCATGCCGACAGCTCCCTGTTCTTGCGCTCGTTTCTGGCGCGTGGTGGCCTTGTCGATGATGGCAAGCCGCTTCAGGGCACCTACGCGATCGCACTGGATGAAGAACAGGTAGTCGGCGTGGCCATGCATTCCTGGAACGGGTACGTATATCTGCAAGCTCCGGGTGGCGCTGTTCCCCTTGTGAAACTGGCCGCTACGGCAGCCGGACGCGCCATCACTGGTCTTGGTGGACCATGGGACCAGGTAAAGGCAACGCACCTCGGACTAGGAGCCCCCGCCGTGAAACGACGATCCATCGAGGATCTCTTTGCCTTGAACCTATCCGATCTTGTTGCCCCTCCTCCTCTCAGGTCAGTTGCCGTCGCGTTTCGCCTCGCGGAGGAGCGCGATCTCGACCTGCTGCGGGAGTGGCGCTTCGGCTACGAGGTGGAATGCACGGGCCTTCCCGAGACGGACGCGACGCGCACTTTCGCAGCCCGGTCCATTGAAGGGCACGTCGAGCGTGGAGAGGCCTTCCTTTTGGAGGTGGATGGCACCAATGTCTCGGTATGCACGCACAATGCTCGGGTTCGTGACAATGTCCAGATTGGAGGCGTCTGGACACCGCCCGAACTGCGTGGGCGCGGCTATGCACGCAGGGTCGTGGCTGGCTCGCTTCAAGCAGCCGAACGGGAGGGTGTGAAGCGAGCCGTGCTCTTCACCGAGAACCCTGCGGCACGTCACTCCTACGAGGCCCTCGGATTTCGGAGGGTCGGGGATTTCGGCGTGATTATCCTGGCGACCTAATCTTCGGTCTCCTCACCAATCGAAAAGATGTCGGCTGTACCTGGACAAGGTATTGACAGCCCAAGGGAAGCCTCAACACCTATGGCCACTGGAAGTCGACATCGTACTCGCCGCCCTCTTATGGCAATCCATCATCCTCAAGCCGCAAGCAGCGAGAAAACAGTGGCTGCAACATTGATGGAGCCAACGACCAGAAGGAGGGCGGAAGGCACAGAAAAGGGCCGCGCCGCACGCCCATGATCGTTCTGAAAGTAGTCGTCAGGTGTCCTCATGGCATCATCCTTGCGTCCTGGAGGGCAGCAAGATGGCTTACGCTGGCCCGAAGTTCTGTGAGTTGCGTCACAGAACTACAAATCATCTGCGGCATCGAAGCCCGCTAAATTAGGACACCTCGGAAGGCGCGGGCGACGGTGACGGTACCGCCTAGGTCAGCTCATCGGCCGCGACTGACGCCCACGCAGCGAGAGCCAACCGGACACCGAGGAGCATCCTTGGTCGGAGCCCACCCAGGCGAAGGCACCTCGCCCATCCCACAATAGGCGCCGGAGGCCACGTATCGGTCGTAGGCTGTGGCACTCGTGTTGAGAACAACAGAGCCTTGGGTAGCGACAAGGCTTTGTGCCTGATCGCACAACATCGCAGTGGTCAGCGGACGGCCTTGCGCCAATAC
>JBEVJJ010000081.1:0-30042 GCA_040510255.1 Nitrospiraceae bacterium
CAATTGGTTTTCCCATCTCTTATCCAGTTTAGAACGGTTTTTTCCCGCGGGGAGAGGATATCGATCGACTCACTCCGCGGGGAGGCAGTGATTCTCAGTAGGGCTCCGTGCAGATACGTGGAAAGATACGCCAGAACAGATCGATACCGCGACGGAACGGGTACGGAATCACTGACGAAGGAGAAAAAACTGCTGAGCCCGAGGTCGAGGTCGCATTGAGTGGGGGTCAAGCCGGTCAGCAGGCTGAACCCCCGGACCTTTGCTTCCGATTCCTGCTCCGTAGTGGACATGGCGTGCCGGTAGGTATTGGCCCAGAGCTGCATATTCGATCCGCTCTGCATGCGATATCGAAGGACCGGATCAACCTCCGCGTGCCGGTTTCTCAGGTACAGAGACACCCATCCATTCGGATAACTCGCGTTGACGATGTTGTGAATGCTGCCTGGTCTGGCGTGAGGATCTCCCTCCAACACGCCGGCGATCATATGGCGACAGGGGATGCGCCGTTTAGTCAAATGGAGGACCTTCCCGACCTCCTCCTTGGTGGCTGCTTGAGACGCGTAATGGAGGATCTCAAGAAAATCGATGACCTCCTTTTTGGAGAAATCATCGAATACCTTTGCTGGAAACGATCCGTTCAATGTTGCCATGGTCCCATCTTCCGGCCGCGTCGCGGCCGGCATAACCGTCACCTGCCCCACGAGTCTTGTGATCGCACGCCTTCTGTGCCCGTCATTGCGTGACGGGCTTGGCCATGGCCGGCGCGCTCAGCAGGCCTACCAGCTCCTGTTGATGCATGCCTCGCCTCTGAGCGAGAACGGTCTCTTGAGGAAGTCTCGAATCGACGCGAGACATGGCCAGCACGACATTCTTTCCCCCAAACCCGAAGCTGTTGATGAGGGCCCGTCGCAGGTGGGCCGGACGCCCTTGCACGGCGACATAGTCGAGATCGCAATCGGGATCGGGCTCGGTGAGATTCAAGGTGGGAGGAATGAACTGGTGTTCCAATGCCAGCGCGGTACCGATCACTTGAAACGCCCCGCTGGCCGCAAAGGCATGGCCGAGCGCTCCTTTGAATGAACTCACCGGCACGCGATACGCATGGGGCCCCAGCGCGTTCTTCAA
Source organism: Nitrospiraceae bacterium (assembly GCA_040510255.1). Lineage (GTDB taxonomy): Bacteria > Nitrospirota > Nitrospiria > Nitrospirales > Nitrospiraceae > DASSBQ01. The sequence continues at coordinate 1,126 of JBEVJJ010000081.1, forward strand.
CGTGAGCGTTTCGGTGACATCAGAGTCCATCATGCCCAGCCCGCAGGCGTTGACATAGTCCACTTCCTCGGGAAACCAGTGGGCGCGGGCAAGAGCTTGCTGGATCGAGCGTTGCTGTTCGTGTCCGGTCGAGGCCGACTTCACCGTGGAGTGCGCATCACATGTAAAACCCCACCCTTCCAATTCGGCGTACATGGTGGCGCCTCGCTTTCGCGCATGTTCGAAGTCTTCAAGAACAAAGCATCCACTGCCTTCACCCAGCACCATCCCGCATCGGGTGCGATCGAACGGCCGCGGCAGGTTGCGTATGGCGCCGCCCTCATCAGGGGCCAATGCGTGTCCCGCATTCATGGCTGCATAGACACTGGGATGCAGAGGGGCATCCGTTCCACCTGCGACGACAAGATCTGATTCCCCCGACTTGATCCAATCGTAGGCTCGGCCGATCGCATTGGCCGTGGAAGAACATCCGATAGAATAGGTCTCGCACGGGCCGTGCAATCCAAGCACGATGGCGACCTCGGCGGAGACGGCATTCGGGAACGTCATAGCCATCGTGAACGGATTCGTGCGGTGGTAAGAGGTTCGGACACCGGCGTCATGAAGCTCAAATGCCTCTTTCAAGCCGCCGATGGAAGTTCCCATGGAAACTCCCATCGTTGTCCGGTCCTCTTGCTCCAGATCGATTTCCGCATGTCGAGCCGCCATCATGGAGGCAGCCACGGCGAATTGTGTCGCACGTCCCATTCGTCGGACCTGCTTCCGGTGGAGAAAATCCTCCGGATCAAAGTCATGGATTTCAGCTCCAAGGCACGTCTGAAATGGAGAGGTATCGAAAGATGTGACGGGTTTGACCGCGCTTTCTCCCTGGCTCAGGAGATGCCAAAACAAGTCCAGGTTACAACCAAGCGGAGAAACGATTCCCATGCCGGTGATCACGACTCGTCGGGGGGACAGATTCATGACAGCCTCCTTCTCAAGGTCAGCAGGACCATGGTGTGTAGAATCATTAGTGTGAGTGCCACGCATGCATATGTTCGCGATGGGTTTCCGAGAGCGCCTCAGGGGGATAGAACGCGGCATAGAACTCCTCGTCCACATGATGCGCCTGGCAGGCGACGACCGATTTAAACGCGTCTCCGTGTGCCGGGAATCGCCCATACGCCTTCCAGATGTATTCTGTGAACGCGATCGTCGCATCGATGGCCAGGGGAGAGTGCTCAGGCACCTCTCGATTCGCCGTCGACCGCAGCCAGGGTTGCTCGGTGGGTTTGCGATAGGTCCCGTCCGGTCCGAACTTGCTGGCGATGAGTTGACTCACCGATTCCTTCATAGAGCCGACAAACGGCGGAGTCGGTCCCTCCCATACGTCTTGAATTCCGACCGGATTGGCGCGCAACGGCCTTCCCGGAGGAACGAGGAAGCGAAAGCCCAGGCCCTGGTACAGGTCCGGTTCCATCCCTAGCAAGTGCCGACCGCTCCCGACGCTCTGGATTCCGCCGCCGAGCCCCAGCGCCTGCTCCATCAGGGAGAGGTGCTCGCACATGATTCCTTGTTCTTGAATGGCCGTGTCGCAGATCGCCGCATCGAGCTCACGCAAACTCACCATTCGGCGCTCGGCCAGATCATCATGTAGATGACCGCCGACGCTGCTTCGAAACGAATCGAGTCCGCAGGCGGCGTTGCTGTTGTCGGTGTCGACGACGAAGTACCCGCATTCTTCACTGAACAGCATCAGCAGCAGATTGAGATAGAGCAGAGCCACGTTCGTGACCGGCATAAAGAGCGTGCTGCCAGCGCGGTTGGTGTACCATTGGTTGAACGGCAGCATGAATGGGACCTCGCGAGGAATCACCATGCGGGAGGATTGAAGTTGTATGATATCCAGATCCCACGGGTGGTCTGCGCCGGCCGCCCCGGCCACGAAAAACAAGCCGTCATCGTTGGTATAGAACAGCCGGGTTGTTTGCGCGGCACAAGGACTAGGCACCGTCCGGCCCTGAAAGTTCATGAGCGCGTTGCCTTGACCCTCGCTCCGCGTCGGTCTTCCGACAAAGTGCATGTCGCCGAGATTCGACCCGGTCTGGCCGACCGCTGCATAGATCATGTACCGTTCTTCCTCCCGGCTCAGCGGAATCGGCTCAAGCTGGCTTTCGTACTGCAAAGGGCCACTGGGTAGAATCATGCCGCGACCAAAGCGACGAGTCTTGCGGTGACGGAACAAGTCCAGAAGCGTATGGGTGGCTTCCATCGTTGTGGGGTACATGCTGGTCTGGGTCATATGCCCTCCTTGTAGGTCGGTGGGTGATCTCCGATGCGTGATGGACCTGGGTACTGAGTTCCTCGGCAGGTCACATCATTCAACACATTTATGAAGAAGACATTACGAGAATAGCTTAGGGGTGTCACCTACCCACCGGGGTAGGTGACACTCAGAAATACACGTATATAAGGTGGGAGGCATGATGGCATGCCGGTGGCAGAAGCAAGTCCTTATGAATGGTACGGACCGGGGGCGCATGGATATGAGCGATGAAACGAGGCGAAGTATCGGGCAAGCGCCGAGAGAAGGACGCGGAGCGTGTTACTCGATCGGGGAAGAAGAGGGTGATAGCTGATCAGAGCTTGACGCGTGGTTGGGAATGAGTTGATACCGTTGGCCATTTTGCCAGTAGGCGATGGCGCTCCACCGGTTTTCCACGCCGATCTTCTGGAAAATATTTTTCAGATGAAATTTAATGGTGTTGAGGCTCACATGAAGAATGACGGAAATCTCCCAATTCGTTTTTCCTGCCGCCACCCAGCGAAGAATCTCCTCTTCCCGTCTACTGAGCGCAGCGTCCTGCTGGGTCAGCTCAGATTGCCTCCACGGCGTCGTACAACGCAGGTATCCCAGATGAAAATGAGGAGTCAGGATATCGAGAAGGAGGCGCAGTTTATGGGCCTGCTTCGCGTCGAAATTGCTGAAAGCGAAGTAGGTGCAGATTCCGTTCGCGCCACGCACTCCTGTAGAGAGACAGGTCTTGATTCCGAAGTCCAACTTGAGCGACATGATTTCTTTCGGGTCCTTGTGACCGGGCAGGTCGGCGCTGGAAGTCACTGTGTGTCCGGAATGAATCAAACAGTGGACCGCCGGGTCCGCGGCCAAACCCTGCCCCATATACAGCTGGCAAAATTCCCGAGGATAGCTGGTATGACCAAGGGAAGGGGTCATGCCTTGGAGAAGGTTGACGGCGCCGCATCCGGAAAATTCAAAGGGAACGACGCGAGACACTGTGGACACGAGAAACCAGACTGCATCAGCTTGGTTAAGCGATCGTGCCTGGTACATGATTTCTCCCAGGCGTTGAAACTCTCGTGCGGAAAAATCGGTCTGTCTCATGCCACTCCTTATGGGTTAGTCACGAGATATCGGGAAGAGGTAACAACAATAAGTCATAGGAAAAATGTCGTATGAAACAAGTCCATGTGACACACTTGTGGAAGACTTCAATACACAACGATATGTGAGAGGATATCTGCCAGGCGGCATTCTACTTCGACATAGGAAAGATAGCTAGAGCTGTTTGGCCCTAAGGGTAGGGCCGTTTGCAACGCCGGCAGATCCCGTTCCATGGTAAGACATTGCGGGATGTGCGACCAGTCCAAATGCGCCCTGTGCCGGATCGGAATGTGCATGGCAGACGAGGCCACAGTAGTAAGATGTGGGGGTGCTTGCAAGAAAAACTTGCGGCTGTGTCAGAATGAAGCAGTGACGCCTTCGTGCTTCCTGAACGGAGAAAAGGGGAAAGCCCTTCGATGAATCGAAATCGATGGTTCGAGGGAAGCATCAGGTGAAGAGGGCAGAGGAGCTACGCGAGGGCTTTCAGCACTTCTTTGGCAGTCCTGCCATCGAGGCCGGCTTGTTTCAATTCTTCTTCTGTCGCTCGCGCGATATTGTCGAGACTGCCGAAGTGTCGAAGCAACGTGTTCCGTCGTATTTCTCCGATACCGATGATACGGTCCAGCCGGGAGGAGATGAGAGCCTTTCCACGCAATCTGCGGTGATAGGTGATGGCAAATCGATGGGCTTCATCGCGAATGCGCTGCAGTAAGTGAGACACGGGGGAGGTAGGTCTGAGGACGATGGGATTCTTTCTTCCCGGCACGAAGATTCGCTCTTCCTTTTCCCCTCGGGCCTTTGCCAGTCCGATGATGGGGATGTTGGCCTGTCCGACCTTGCGCAGGCCTTCGATGGCCGCAGACAATTGGCCGAGCCCTCCATCGATGACGATCAGCTCCGGCATGGCCAAACCCTCGGCATGACCATAGCGACGTTCGACGACTTCCTGCATGCTTGCAAAGTCGTTCGCGCCGACGACTGTCTGAATGCGAAACCGACGATAATCAGATTTTTTCGCCTGTCCGTGTTCCCATACAACCAAGGACGCGACCGACTCCTGGCCCATGATGTTCGAAATATCTAGGCCTTCAATCCGGCCGGGAGCATTCCCCAGCCGCAACAGCCGCTTGAGCTCTTGGGTGGCTAGACGGTCCAATTCCTCGTTCCGAAGGTGTTCCGTCAGGGCAGCCGTGGCATTTTCTTCCGCGAGCCGTACCAGTTGGTGTTTTTGCCCACGCTCAGGAACGACGACGCGCACCGTCTCTCCTCTCTTCTCGGTGAGCCATTGTTCAATCAAGGGCGCATCTGGGAAAGAGGTAGGGACGAGAACCTCCTTCGGCGGCTGACCCTCCTTGTTATAGAACTGCTCAATGGCGGCCCGCAGGAGTTCCTCGTCACTCGACTCTGCGGACTGCGGCAAAAAGAAGTCCTTGCGCCCGATCAACAGCCCACTTCTGACAAACAGCAGTTGAAGGTCGACGGCTGCGCCCTGTCGCGCGATGCCCAGGACATCCTGGTCGGTGGAGGTTGTTTGCGTGATGCGCTGCTTTTCAAGAGTCTGTTCGATCTTGAAAATCCGGTCGCGCAGCCTGGCCGCCTCTTCGAATGCCTCCCGGTCGGCCGCTGCTTCCATCTGCCCGCGCATGTCATCGAGGAGTTCATGGTCGCGCCCTTCGAGAAATTGCCGCACTTGTTTCACGATGCGATGGTAGTCATCACGGGTCTGATTGCCGATACAGGGAGCCATGCACCGCTTGATCTCGAACTCGATGCAGGCCCGGTCCGCCGTGCCGTCGATATCAATCTCACAAGTGGCCAAAGGAAATACCTTGCGTATCACTTTCAGGGTTTCACGAAGAGCGCCGGATGGGGTATAGGGTCCGTAGTACAACGCGCCGTCTTTCTGCACGCGCCGCACGATGGAAAAGCGCGGGAAGTCTTCCTTGATGGGCAATCGCAAGTAAGGGTATTGCTTGTCGTCCCGGAGCACGACATTGAACCGCGGGCGGTGCCGCTTGATGAGGTTGCTCTCCAGAATGAGGGCCTCGAGCGCCGAGCGGGTCACAATCGTTTCGAGATCGGCTATGTGGCTCGCCAGCAGGGCAGTCTTCGCCGTGTGTTCTGAACCTTTTTGAAAGTAGGAGCGAACCCGATCGGCCAGTATAGCGGCTTTCCCTACGTAGAGGATTTCCCCTTTCTGATTCTTGAACAGATAGACTCCCGGCTGAGCTGGGAGATGGGCGAGCTTGGATTGGACGTTGTCAGTCGCCATGCGTCAAACCGTCATCGGACAGGATACCAAGAACGGCGGTCGTTTTTCACGACTGAGGACTGGCGATGGAAGATTGCCCTTATCGAAGGCTTCGGACAAATGAAGGACTCAGTGTACCGCGCGCAACCTCGGCGACGGGGCCTTTCATAGTCAATCCATAGTCGGAGGCGACGTTGATATGTAGCTTGCCCCCCGGCATCTTGACGGTGACCGGGCTCTTGACAAGGCCGAGGCGCACGGCGGCGGCCGCGGCGGCGCAGGAGGACGAACCCGATGCCTGTGTTTCTCCGGCGCCCCGTTCCCAAATGAGAATGAAGATTTCCTGCGGGCCGGTGGGCACGGCAAGCTGGACATTGGTCCTCTTGGGAAACAGGACATGATGTTCCAAAACTGGCCCGAGCGCGAGAAGGTCGACCCGCGACCAGGATTCTCCGGCGGGCCTAAACACAACACAGTGGGGATTGCCGACACTCACACCGGTGAACTGAAGGGCACGTCCCGCTGCTTCGATGGATTGTTGAATGAGTTCCTCAACCGGCAGCGTGCATGGGAGGGCGCCGGGAACAAATGTCGCCTGTCCCATTTCGACCGTGACCTCGCTGGCCTCCAGGTGACGATCGAGATGCAAATGGATCGAGACCAAGCCCCCTTTCGTCTCAATCGTAAATGCCGTGCGAGTGGTCTTCTTGATCGCATGCAGATACCGGGCGAAGATCCGGAGGCCGTTGCCGGACTTTTCCGCCTCGCTCCCGTCGGGATTGAAGATCCGCAGGCCGAAATCGGCCCTCTTGGAAGGACCGATGGCGAGGATGCCGTCACTTCCCAGTCCCCAGTTACGATCGCAGATCGTGCGAATCACACCAGGCGTCAGTTTGAAGGTCAATTCTTTTGGATCCATCACCAGGTAATCATTGCCCAGTCCGTGCCCTCTGAAGAATGCATTTTTCATGTGGTGTGCCTTGTCCGCAGAGAACTCGTCGTACGTGATGAAGAGAAAGATTATCCCTTGGTCATCGAGGAATCGTCAATGGAAGAGAAGACTACAACCCTTCGGGACTTTCAGTGAATTGAACGAACGACGCTTCACGAGTGACGACGACAGTTATTACACGAGCGCGATGCCGGGAGGGCGTTCGATCAGTTCGATCTCATAGCCGTCGGGAGCGTCAATAAAGATGAACCGGCTCCCGGACGAACTTCTGGTCGGACCATCGGTGATCGTGATGCCCTTTTCCTTGAGGGCGACGATCGTGTCGTCAAGGTCGTCGATTTCAAACGCCAGGTGGACCAGATCTTCTTGAACTTTTACCGGGCCACTCGCAGGGAAGCTGCACAACTCGATCAATTCTTCACTGTTTGGAACTTTGAGAAAGGCGAGATGGGACCCACGCGGGGATACCTTTCGATCCATCACCTCAAGACCCAATACGTCGGTATAGAACTGGATCGTCTGGTCCATATCGCTGACTCTCATGCGGGTATGGAGGAACTTCTTGACCTGCATGGCTGACTCCTTGGCTGGCTGATTCATCGCGTTATTTTTCCTTCCCCCTCGCAGGTCCAGCCGTCTTCCGCAACAGAATCTCGGCGCTTCCGGGGATGAGAAAGTTGGGCATGGGGCCGATTTCCTGGTAGTCCTGGCGCTTGTAGAAGCTCCGTGCGCTCTCGTTGAAGTCTGACACGCAGGCGAAGAGGTTCTGTGCTCTGGCGAACGTGATCGACTCTACATGACGCAGCAACCGGCTGCCGAGACCCTGTCCCTTCATTGAAGGATCGACGGCGAGCAACTCCAGGTAGTCGCCGAACAAGAATCGCTGTCGCAGGATGGCGACACCGACCACATGTCCTGCTAGGTCCATGACGAACGTGTCGCGTCCCTGTGGGAGGGGGGTGAAGATCAGATCCCAGGATGAGGCTGTGTAGCCGAGCCGTTTCCAGGGATCGGAAGTCGCGAGGATGTCGATCACGGCCTGGCGATCGTTGAGAGCCATCTCCCTGATCGTGGCCTGCGTTATTCTGTTCTGATGCGACATGTCAGGAGGTCCGATACGGTGACCGGTCTGAGATCTTTGGCGGGAAGCCGGTTCGTCGTCAATTCCTCCGTCACGGCCCTGGTGTGTTTGCCCTTCCCGTTGGCATGGAGCACGATGACGCTACCCGGTTTGATACGCTGTTCGAGGCGCTGGAGAAGATGGTCTGCGCTCAGGGCGGGGTCCGGGTCCCCCGACTCGATATTCCACAGAATGAACTGGAGCCCCAAGGCCTTCACGACCTGCACCGTGATATCGTCGAACTCTCCATAGGGCGGCCTGAAGAGGGTCGTGGCGCGCCCATATTTTCCCTTTAACTGGTTGACCGGTGTCAGGATCTCATGCTGCTGCTCGCCTGCATCATGCAAAGGCAGATGGGCATGAACCTCTCCGTGGGTACCGATCTCGAAGAATGGAACGGTGAGAAGTTGTTTGACTGTGGCATCATGTTTGTCGATCCATTTGCCAGACATGAAAAATGTGACAGGGACGTGATGGGTGATCAGGAAGTCGATCAGGTCGTGATCCACACCCGACGCATTTCTGACCGGACAGAGGTCATACGTCAGGGCCACGGCCTGACAGGTCGAGGGGCCTGATCGAATGACTTGTCCCTCGACGTTTGTCGGGATCGTAAAGGCCGAGGCAAGACAGGCGGCCACGATCAAAAACAGGAAGACCACGGCGTTCATGGCGAGAGTATACCTGATGCGACACAGCCACGATAGTTGACGGTGAAATGGACCGCCTGTTACGGTGACAAGATGCAAGGTCCTGACTGGCAAATCGGCCGAATCCTGGGTATTCCCATCCGGATTCATGTCTCCTGGTTGTTCGTGTTCCTGTTCGTGACCTGGACACTCGCCACCGGCTATCTGCCGGACCAGCTCCCCGGACTTTCGCCGCTGCGATATTGGGCAATGGGTGCGATTGCTGCTCTCCTGTTGTTCGTCTCGGTGCTGTTGCACGAACTGGGACACTCCTACGTGGCGCTGAAGTATCGAATCCCGATCGCCCAGATTACGCTCTTTATCTTCGGCGGAGTGGCGCACATGCGTAAAGAGCCGCCCCACCCGCGCGCGGAGTTTCTGATTGCCATCGCTGGCCCGATCGTCAGTTTCCTGCTGGCCGGAATCTGTCTCGGATTCGTCGCTCTGGTCGAGATCATCCCCGCTGGGAATGCCTTTCGTGGATTGGTGGCGTTGAGCGCATTGCTTGGCATGGTGAACACCCAACTCGGTCTTTTTAATTTGATTCCCGGCTTTCCTCTCGACGGAGGGCGGGCCCTAAGGGCCGGCCTGTGGGCCTGGACCAATGATTTTTATCGCGCCACCAGCCAGGCCGCATTCGTGGGGCTTGTGTTTGGTCTGGGCTTTAGCCTCATGGGAGCCATGCTGATCGTCGGAGCGTTTTCCGGGGCATTGTCGAGTAGTGTGGCGAGCAGCGGCGGATGGATTGTGCTGATCGGCGCCTTCCTCTTCGCCGCCGCGCGGGGCACCCGTAAACAGGCAGTGGTGCGGGCATCGCTGGTATCCGTTCCCGTGCGGGAATTAATGGTCCGTCCGGTGGTTTCGTTGTCGCCTGAACTGACCTTGGAGGACGCGGTCAACCGCTACTTCCTTCCTTACGGACATAGCGGGTTCCCTGTGGTGCACGATGGCAGGTTGACGGGTTTGGTCACCGTAGGCGATGTGCAGACGATTCCGACTTCACACTGGGCAAGTCGTCACGTGCGGGATGTCATGCAGCCCGCGGACTCTCATCTTATTGTGTCTCCCGATACGCCGACGATGCAGGCGATCGACCAGATGATTCAGCATGAGTTGGACAGGCTGATCGTGATTCAGGATGACCAGGTTCTCGGCCTTGTGACCCGCGCGGCCGTGGCGCACTTCGTGGGACGGCATCAGTGAGCGTGACCCGGGGAATGCGCACGTCTCGGCGTGCGCGGGGCGGGCGGGTGAGAATGGAAAGCATGAAGCGGATGAAATACGAGCGACGAGATGCTTACTCGTCCGCCCGTGCCGCGGACAGGTTCTGCAGGATCGCGACGCGGATCAGATGCACGACTAGGAGGAAGCCGTAGACGACGCAGAAGAAATTGAATGCGATGCGATAAAAATCCACGAGTAGGACCGGCAGGAACAACGCAAAGACAAGGCTGGCGATCAAGGTCATGAACGTCAGCCGTCGGCAGAATTCATAGGACGGTTCCTTCCCGATCAATTTGAGCGCTTTCGCGTACCGTTGCGCCCGCAGCAGTCGCGATTCATGTAACGAGGGAGCGCTCGACCCCCAGTACCGCAGACTCAGATAGCCTCCGATAATCACCAGCCAAGGCGCCGTCCAGAGCGGCCAGTAGGCGGTTCCGGTATAGGGATCGGCCGTCAGTAGCATCGCGCAGGATGGGGCATAGAGGAGTCCCAATACGAGTGGGAGCACACGTTCGTCGCGTACGGGCTCGCCCTTCGGTCCGCCGTGAATCAACTCTTGCTCGAACAGGGGATAGCCGTACTTCAAGACAACCAACGCAATCGCAGCGCTGAATGTCTTGTCAGGGATATAGCGCACACAGTTCTGAAACCAGTTCACAACGGACCAGCTCAAGCTCTGTCCCCAGGTCAAGCCGATCAATTCTTCCAGATAGATCCTCACCATATCCTCCCATTGGGCAATGATCTGACGGAGTGTCATGGCGAGATCAGGATTCAACGCGAACACGGCTTGCTCACCGAGGGCGGCTTGGACCAAGGTTCCAGGAATGCTCATCATGACGGCGCCAAGAATGCCGAATGTGAAGAGAAACCAGGCGTGCGAAAAAATCGAGCTCCGGCCGGCCCGTAAGTAGTTTCGAAATCCAGGCCGCCTGGCCATGATTCCCCAAAACAATCCTCCTGCCATGTTGACCAGGGACCAGGGAAAGATGACCACGTCCGCTCCCACTTCCGGGTACAGCAGCCAGTTCACAAGGCTATTCGAGAGTAGCGCCACGATCGCACCCCACCAAGGACCCAGCAGAAATGCTGCCAGCGCGGTGCCGGTCATGTCGAGGAATAGGATGCTTTGCAGATGCCGGCTCAGGGTGAGTCCGACGTAGTTCAAGAGAATTCCTGCGGCCACGATGACTCCTGTTTCATACAGAAGCAGAGAGGAGGCTCGCTGGAGGACTGTGGTCGCAGGCCGGCCGGCTGGTGAGGGGAGTGCGGAGGAACGCTCTTCATCCGGGGATGATTTCTTCATCTTCCCAGGACCAAGCCGATCCTGAAGAGTGAGCAACTTTTCTAGGATCGAGAGGACAGCGGCGGTAAATCCCGCCAACGTCCCTCCCAACATCAAGAGATCTTTGTCGAAACCATCAGTCATGACACGAGAGTGGAAATCCGTTGGTGTGAAATTGCAGAGACGATTCTACCGAGGAAGGTCCAACCGTGCCAGAAAAAGGTAGGAAGTGAGCAGGCCCCCGAGGCTATTCTTCTTGGCGAATAGGCTTTTCGGCCCGCAATTGAAACTGTCTGGTAATCACCGCGCCTGCGAGCAGTAATGTCGCGGAGTAATATATCCAGAGCACCAGAAGAACGACGTCGAGCAAGGAACCATAGAGGCGGCTGTAGACGGATGCCTGCTCTGCGTACGCTGTAAAGAGAAGCTTGGCCGCAACCCAGAGCAGACTGAAGACACTGCCGCCGATGGTGGCATCGCGCCAGGTGGGACGATGATGCGGCAAGTACCGATAGAGACAGGTGACAGAGATGAATGCCAGCGTGAAGGGGAGGGTGTAGGTAAGCAGAAAATCATGCGCGACGAGGGCCACAAAGTCAATGCCCCAGAGGCGAGGCGCATGGGTCGTCAGCAATTCGATGGTTTGGGTGGCCACGTAAGAGACGATGAGCAGTACGCCGAGGAGACCGACGAGCGCCACGGCGATTGCCGTGGAGATCAAAGGGTGACGCTTCCCCGCCGTTCCGAACACTGCGTTCATGGCATAGTCCAGCTCGTAGAACACCAGTGACCCGAACCATACGAAGGCAAAGAAGATGATCCATCGGACTTCTTCCAGTTGGGCCACGCGCCGGATCTCCTCCGCCAGTCCCGCCCCAAGACTCGGAAGAAAGCCCTTCAGGAAGACAAGGAGAAATTGGTAGCCGATGACATCCTGGGTGACGATAAAGCTGATGAAATACAGAAGTAAGAACACCATGGGGAACAACGAGAGCAACGAGAAAAATGCCAGCGAAGCGGCGAGGCTGCCGCAAGCGTGGTGGCGGAATGCCGATGCCGAATCAAGAACAATTCTGCCTATGGACACAACAACCGACCTCTTGAAGTCACCTGGATAGAGGATCGTATCAAGGTAGGTAGACATTGCACCACCCCGGAGCATGCCGAGCCAGTTATTTCATAAGCGGAACGGCCAGGATCGCCAGCGATACCAGCATATTGGGGAACAGCCCGATCAACAACACGCCGGCGAGGGCGCAGGCCAGGACGATCGACAACGCGGGCGAGTGTTCGAATCTGGGTTCGGGAGTGACGGACAACTCGGGTTCCCGCATATACATCACCATCACGATGCGCAGATAGTAGAAGGCGGAAACGGCGGCGAAAATGACTGCGATGACGGCCAGCCATGCCAGACCGGCATTTACCGCGGCCATGAAAATGTACAGCTTGCCGATGAAACCTGCTGTTGGAGGGATGCCCGCGAGCGACACGAGGAATACGAGCATCAATAAGGCGGCAAGCGGCTCCCGCTTCGCCAGGCCGGTGAAATCCTGGATCTCATCGCTCTCCAGCGTACCTTTCCGCAGCATCCCGACAATGGCAAAGGCTCCCAGTGTCATAAAGGCGTAAATGGCGAGGTAGAGCATGACGCTGGCCAGACCGTTTGACCCTGCGCCGCCTCCCAATTTCCCGGCGACAACCACGCCGATGAGCGCGTAGCCAGCATGAGCGATGCTGGAATAGGCGAGCATCCGCTTGATGTTGGTCTGGACGATGGCCACGACGTTGCCGAGCACCATTGTGATAATGCTCAGGACGAGTAAGAGTTGGTACCAATCGCCACGTAAGCCGCCCAGACCTTCCACGAAGACACGCAGGAACGCGCCGAAACTTGCCGCCTTGGAGGCTATCGCCATGTAGGCCGTTACCGACGTGGGCGCTCCCTGGTACACATCCGGGGTCCACATGTGAAAGGGAGCGATCGCCAGTTTGAATCCAAAACCGACCGTGAGCAAAACCATCGACACCATCAGGATCGGATCCGTCACCCCACGCAGAGCGGTGGCCGCCGCGATGGCGGAAAGTCGAGTGCTGCCTGCGACGCCAAACAGGAGAGAAATTCCGTACAGGAGTATTCCTGAGGAAAAGGCTCCCAGCACAAAGTACTTGGCTGACGCCTCGAGTGAGCGGGAATCGGCACGTTTGAGGCCGGCCAATATATAGAGGGAGAGAGACATCAGTTCCGTACCGAGATAGATCGTGAGTAGGTCGGCGGCAGACACCATGACCATCATGCCGGACAAAGTCAGGAGAATGAATCCATAGTATTCCCCGATGTGGAGACGCTCGGCTTTCAGATACGCCAAGGACAGGAGTACGGTGAGACCGGTCACCACGTAGAGCAGGATCTTCCAGAAGCTCGCGTAGGGATCGATGACCACGATATCGCTGAATGCGGATATCCGTACGGACATCTGGGAAGAAGTCAGGCCCAGACAGACTGAGAGTGCCGCGAGCGTCAGCCACGCCAGGGCATCCTTGTGCGAAGGCGGCGTAATGGGATCGAGCGCCAGGACGAGACAGGCCGTACCAATCACAATGAGCTCAGGAAGAATAGCAAGGATGTCTTGTAGGGGTAGGGTCATGTCTTACCGGCCGGAGTTTATCCCGTCTTGATGATCTCGTATCACCCTTCGGCTTGCCTTTACCTCGATTTCGGCGAAGTGGACCGGCGTCATCCTTGCCCCAAGCACGTCGGTCTGCCCGTTCAACAGCTTGCCCACGCTGGTATGCATGCGTGAGAGGAATGGATTGGGGAACAACCCGATCCAGAACACGAGGATGAGGAGGGGCGTCATCGTGGCCATTTCTCTGGGGTTGAGATCCACGAGACGATTGTCTCCATGAGCGGCGGGCACTCCGAAGACCACCCGTTGCACCATCCAGAGGAGATAGGTCGCGGCGAGAATGATGCCCAAGGCGGCGAGGGCAGTGGCGATCTTGCTCCACAAAAATGTTCCAGCCAATACGAGAAACTCCCCGACAAAACTGTTTGTTCCGGGCAATGCCAGCGAGGAGAGCGCGAAAATCATCAGGCAGGTGGCGAAGCGGGGCATGGGACCAGCCAGGCCAATGTTGTCCTTGATCAGTCGGCTATGGGTGCGCTCGTAAATCATTCCTACACAGAGAAAGAGCGCTCCTGTCGTAATCCCGTGGTTGATCATCTGCATGACTGCGCCTTCGATGCCTTGCTGGTTCAAGACAAAAATTCCGAGCGTCACGAATCCCATGTGACTGACGCTTGAATACGCGATCAGCTTCTTGAGATCGGATTGCGCCAACGCCATGTACGCGCCATAGATGATCGCCACAATCGACAGGGCAATCATGAGCTTGGAAAATGTGATCGTGGCGTCGGGTAACATGGGAAGCGTAAATCGGAGAAACCCATAGGTTCCCATTTTGAGAAGGACACTGGCCAGGATGACGCTGCCGGCAGTCGGCGCCTCCACGTGCGCGTCCGGCAACCACGTGTGGAGAGGGAACATGGGGACCTTGACGGCAAAGGCGGCAAAGAAGGCCCAGAAGAGGAGCGTCTGCAGGGAAGCGCTATACGTTCCCCGGCTCAGAGCCAGGATATCGAACGTGTGGCCGCCGTTGAAGTACAGCACCAGAATAGCGACCAGCAGCAGCATGCTGCCCGCCAAGGTGTAGAGGAAAAATTTGATCGCCGCATAGAGTCTGTTCGCACCGCCCCACATCCCGATCAACAAATACATGGGGATGAGCATGGCTTCCCAAAAAATATAGAAAAGGACAAAGTCCAAGGCGGCAAACACACCGAGCATCGCCGTTTCCATGACAAGAAGCATGGCCATAAAACCCTGTACCCGACTTGTAATGGCGGACCATGATGCCACGACGCAAAAGGGGGTCAGGAAGGCCGTCATGAGGAACAGTGGCAGACTGATCCCGTCGAGCCCCACGCTATAGTTAATGGGTGGGGTCTGGATCCACGCGACATGTTCGAAAAATTGCATGTGCGATGACCCCGAATCGAAGCTCCACCACAGCGGGAGGCTGATCACCAGGTCGGCGATGGTGACGCCCAGCGCGATCCAGCGGGCCTGCTGGTCCTCAACCAGACACACGGCTACCGCGCCGGCAAGCGGGAAAAATATGATCAGTGTGAGCCAAGGGAATGTCGTCACGTCGCTCATGGACTTACGCTCCGAAGAAAAAACACAAGAACCAGCCCGACTCCGAAACAGCTATGGGTTCATGCATGGCTAAGAGTGACCGATTGTTGATCGGCCGCCCGTATGACTGTTTCTTTTTTCATTGTTACTTTTGCCTTGTTGCTAGAACAACAGATACATGGTCAGCATGAGAACTGTCCCCAGGGCCATCCCCAGGGCATAGTGTTGGGTCTGTCCGCTTTGAACTAGACGCAGCAACCATCCCGACCAGGCGACCGCTCGCGCGACACCGTTCACAGCCGCATCGATAACGTGGACATCGATGCGGGTCCAGAGCCCCTGTGCGAACGAAAAGGTGGGCCGCACGAACAGACGATCGTACATTTCATCGAAATACCATTTGTGAAGAGAGAGGTCGTACAGGTGGCGCCATGCTTGAGCTACCCGGACCGGTAGGGCCGGATTAACCACATACATATAGTAAGCGGTTGCGATGCCCAGCAGTCCCACGATCGTGGCCGTGGCCATGATGACCAAGGCGGCGGGACTCTCATGATGGGGAGTGCTTGCTTCTTGTTCCGAAAATACCGGCGCAAGAAATTCCGGAATTCCAAGATATCCCGTGACGATACTCAGCAACGCGAGAATCATCAATGGAACCGTCATAGCCGAGGAAGGCTCGTGGACATGTGCCGCATGGTGTGGATCGATGTGGGAAGGTCCCCAGAAGGTGACGAATACCAACCGAAAACTGTAGAACGCCGTCAGCCCCGCAGTGAACAGTCCGCAGATCGTCAGTATCTGACCCAAAGACCCTGCAGACCACGAGGCGACCAGGAGATCATCCTTGCTGAAAAAGCCGGCGGTCAGTGGAAACCCTGCCAAGGCGAGTGATCCCACGATAAAAGTCCAATAGGTCACAGGAAGTTTGTCTTTAAGCCCGCCCATCCGGCGCATGTCCTGTTCATGATGGAGAGCAATGATGACAGAGCCGCATCCGAGGAACAGCAGTGCTTTGAAGGCGCCATGGGTCAAGAGGTGATACATCCCCGCGCCGAAGGCTCCCAATCCGCAGGCCATGACCATGTACCCTAATTGACTCACCGTGGAATAGGCCACCACCCGCTTGATGTCGTGCTGGGTCAGGGCGATGCTGGCGCCAAGGAGCATGGTCACTCCACCGGTGAGTGCTACCACCGTGAGGGCGGTGGAAGAGAGTCGATACAGCGGTGCGAGTCTCGCCACCATGAACACTCCGGCCGTCACCATGGTGGCGGCATGGATCAGAGCCGAGATCGGGGTGGGGCCTTCCATGGCATCTGGAAGCCAGACGTGGAGAGGAAACTGGGCGGATTTGCCGACCGCGCCGGTAAACAGCAGGAGACAGATCAGCGTCATGACAGACACATCCCATGTCCCGCCGAACGGACCGAATACATTCATGGCTTCGGCGGATACCTTGGGGGCGTGCTGAAAGACGGGGGCGAAATCGAGCGTGCCGAACGTATACCATACGAGGAAGAGGCCAAGAATGAACCCGAAGTCACCCACCCGATTGACGAGAAACGCTTTGGTCGCCGCGGCACAGGCGCTGGGCCGCTCGTACCAGTGGGCGATCAATAGGTAAGAACACAATCCCACAGCCTCCCAGAATACGAACAATTGCAGGAAATTATCCGCCATCACCAGCATCAACATAGAAAAGGTAAACAGGGCGATGTACGAAAAAAATCGCGCGTACCCTGGTTCTCCATGCATGTATCCGATGGTGTAGATGTGGACCAGGGAACTGACCGTCGTGACCAGAATCAGCATGGCGGCCGTCAATCGATCAATTGAATAGCCGACATGGATATCCAGTTGGCCGGACGTCAACCAGGTGTACCAGATTGCGGACAGCGGTGGCCCTGAGGCAACCTCATGGAGAGCCAGCACGGACAGGACCAATGAGCCGAGTACAGCAGGCACGGCGATCAAATGCGCGCGATCCTTCACCCGGGAGCCGGCGAGGCCGAGGATGATGAAAGACGCGAGGGGTAGCAGTGGGATGAGAGCGTAGAACATCACGTCAGAGCTGAGCCTAGAGTGGATGGTGTATCGCAGGAGATCCGGTCATTGTTCGGGGACAAAAGCCATTGCCTGTGTGCCATCCGCGAATGAGTTACCATTTGAGCAAACTGAACTCATCCACGTTGATCGTGGATTTAGCGCGGTGAAGCGCGATGATGATCGCCAGCCCAACTGCCACTTCCGCTGCCGCCACTGTCAGTGCGAAGAAGACAAAGACCTGGCCGGCCACGTTCTGAAAGTATTCCGAGAACGCCACGAAATTGATATTGGTCGCATTCAACATGAGTTCGACGGAAAGCAGAATGACGATAATGTTTCGACGGATGAGCACGCCCACCACTCCGGTCAAGAACACGATTGCACTGAGAACAAGATAGTAGGAGAGAGGAACGGTCATGGTGTCTCGTCAATGGGTAAGGTCACTCGTCGACCCGCTGGGAATTCCCGGTATCTGTTGATCTGTCGATCGGCTGAAATGAAGGTGTTCATCCCGACGCAGCTCTTGTTGTGCTTCACGCCTCGCTCCCCCCGATGTCCTTCTTTGCCAGGACAATCGCTCCGATCATGGCCACCAGCAGGATGAGGGAGGCAACCTCGAAAGGAAAGAGATACGTCGAGTAGAGGACCTCTCCGATCGTTTCGGTGTTTCCGAATGCGCCTCCCGTGCCTTCGAGCATCTTCCCGGGAGGAGCGACGGCGCCTCCGCCGCGCTGCATGATCAACAGCAGCAACTCCGTCAGAAGCATGATTCCGAGCAAGCCCGCCAGAGGGAGCTGCTCATGGTAGCGCTCCTCTCGCTTCACATTGAGAAGCATCACGACGAACAGGTACAACACCAGAATCGCTCCAGCGTAGACGATTACCTGGACTGCCGCGAGAAACTCCGCATGCAACGTGACATACAGACCTGCCACGTGAAAAAACATGATCAGCAGGGAGAGGGCGCTGTAAATAGGATTTCGCAAGGCGACAACCAGAATCGAGGTAGAAGCGATGATGGCGGCGAAATAAAAGAAGAATAGCTGGTCCATTACCGGCGCCTTTCACGAGGCTCATGGAACGAACCGTTCCGGGCGCGATCCTTCCGGTTGCGGGCTGCTTCAGTGTTGTTCGCGTCGATTGGATGGAATCCAGACAGGGGGAGGAAAGGATGACTCATGCGGATGATCCCGGACCGTTCGTCACGCACTGGCACACGACTCTCAGGCAGTCGGCCGGCGTCGTTCGGCCATACGGTTCCGGCTGGAGCACTGTGAACGGACATTCACGCCTTATTGTCGGTACGCATTGCCGCGGAAACATGTGTCACACGTCACCGGACTAACTCGGTTTTTGCGGTACCTGCTTGAATGCGACATTGAAGAAGGCCACATTTGGATGCTGCAATTCCAGCCGCTTCTCTTTGACGGGGTAGGAGCGGTCCCCAATGGCGAGCAGCTGTTCCTTATTGAGATGCAGTTGGCGCTTATCATAGACGGCCCATTCAAACTCTCGGGTCATGCCCAGCGCATCCACCGGGCAGGCGTCGACGCACAGTCCGCAAAAGAGACAGCGCGTCATGTCCATATAATATTCCTTGGAGTAGCGTTTGGTCGGTTCTCCGGGCACCTCTGCGCTGATGACGCGAATGACCCGTGAGGGGCATGCCGCTTCACACAAGTCGCATCCCACGCATTTCTCCGTGCCGTCGTCATAGCGGAGCAACGCCAGCATGCCTCGATAATTATCCGGCAACGTACGTTTCTCGTGGGGGTATTGGAGGGTAATCGGTTTGTAGTGGATCAGATGGTTCAAGGTGGCGTTCATCCCAACCAGCAATTCGTAAAAGGTCAAGGTCTTCAGCCAGTCTTTTATCGATTGCATCATGTGTCACGTCCGACGAGAGAGCATGCCGTCAATTGCTCATGCGGGAAACAGGTACGCTGCAATGGCTGTGATGACGATATTTCCCAAGGCGATCGGGAGCATCACCTTCCATCCAAAACGCATCAACTGGTCATATCTGAGTCTAGGGAGGGTGGCGCGCAGCCAGAAAAACAGAAATAGGAAGAAGTACACCTTGGCTGCGAACCACACGACGTTCTCCGCCCATGCGAGACTGTCGAGGCCGATCCGCTCGAGCACTGTGCCTGGATAGGGAGCATTCCACCCTCCCAGGAATAAGGCGGCTGCGACGCAGGAAACCAGAATCATATTGGCGTATTCGGCGATGAAGAAAAAGGCGAATCGCATGCCGCTGTATTCGGTAAAGAAGCCGGCCACAAGTTCGCTCTCGGCTTCCGGCAGGTCGAACGGGACGCGATTGGTTTCCGCCACCGAAGAGATCACATAGACGACGAACGCAAAGATTTGAGGAAACGGCAGGGCCAGGACGTACCAATTCCAGAACCCTCCTGACTGCGCTTCGGTGATCTTGACCAGGCTCAACGATCCCGACAAGAGAATCACACCGACGATGGCCAGTCCGACATTGAGTTCGTAACTGATGACTTGAGCGGCCGATCGCAACCCGCCGAGGAGGGAATATTTGCTGTTCGAAGCCCATCCTCCGAGGATGATGCCGTACGCGCCGATGGACGTGAAGGCAAGAATGTACAGAATGCCGATATTGATGTCGCTGATCACGAAGGGCTTGATCTGCATGCCGAACAATTCGATGGTCTTATCCGGCCCGAAGGGGACGACGGCAAATCCGATGAGCGCCGGAACAAGAGCCAGGATCGGGGCGAGGCTGAACAGAAATTTATTGGCGCCTGCGGGAACGATATCTTCTTTGAAGAAGAGCTTTAGGCCGTCCGCGATCGGTTGCAGCACGCCGTATGGCCCGACCTCCATCGGTCCCATGCGGTCCTGCATCCATCCCAGCACTTTCCGTTCGGCAAGGGTCAGGACCATCACCGTCAGCATGACCACACCCATCACCGCGGCAATCTGTCCTAGCGACACTGCCAGTCTCAATCCGATTTCCATGACTGCTACTCTCCTCTCGGGCCGGATACCGAACAAACCCGTCAACATCATCTCGCGCGGAGAGGTTCGCCGTACGAGAAAAAGTACGCATCGCCTCAGGACACTGCCGGCACCCACGCGCACAAGCGTGGCGCTCTTTATTCGTCGGTCCGCTCGCCGAGCCGCGGAACTAGGCAGGTTCGTCGAGCATCCTGTATTACATTCTTATTCTATATATTTACAATGACTTTCCGATCGCCTATTGTCCGACTTTTTCGATCGACACCTGCGCCAGCCTAAAATACGGGACCCTCGTCAACGGATCAATGCTGAAATTGAGCAGCGGTTTAAAGGCCTCCGCAAAGTGTTCGGGGTACCACATCGTCCCGACCGGCACCCGCGCGCGCAATTTGACCGTCGTCGTGACGTCACCGCTGCCATTGAACACCCGGACACGATCGCCGTCGCCGACCAGGTAGCGCGAAGCATCCTCGGGATTCATAGCGAGGGTCCCCTTGTCCTGGATCTGCATGAGGCCCTTCGCACGAGTCGACAGCTTGCCGGAATGAAACAATGACTGCTTGAGGATCAACGTCACCGGCTCCGATCGCCGTACGGAGGACGTGAACCTATATCGTTCGGCCAGGTCCGCCGCATAGGTGTCCGTGAGGTAGCGGGTCGCAACCTGCTCATCGACTTTAGGCGGCGTGGGGGCCGGCCCTAGCAGTCCATAGCCCGGAATGACAGTCCGGATTTCCTTGAGGATTTCCCGCGCGTCGCCGTACTCGATCGGGTTTCCCAGGAGCACGGACAATGCGGATTCGATTTCCCAGTCCGGGCGGCTTTCCCCGATCGGCTGCACTGCCTGACGGACCGCCTGGACATGGCCCTCTGAATTGGTGAAGGTGCCGTTTTTCTCGGCATAGGAACAGGCGGGCAGCACCACGTGTGCCATGGATGCCGTTTCCGTCAGGAACAATTCCTGACAGACCAACAATTCAAGATGTTCCAAGGCCTCTTTCGCTTGGGCGGCAGGAGGCAAGGTTTCGACCGGATTCTCCCCGACTATGAACATGGCCTTGAGCGCGCCTTCACGAGCCAATCCCAGCAGGTCGATGAGAGGCGCTCCGGGTGACTGTGGGAGTTCCTCCCGCCAGATTCCTGTCAATCGATCGCGGGCCGTCTTATCGGTGATCTCGATGACGCCGGGAAGAAATTCGGCAACCGCTCCCATTTCTACTGCCCCCTGGTCATTGTTCTCTTCGGCGAGCAGAGCCAGACCGCAGCCCGGCTTCGACAGCTTGCCCATGACAATCAGCAGGTCCAACAGATTGGCCGTGACAGCCGGGCCTCCCTGATCGCGAAGGACATCCGCTCCGACGATCACGACCAGCCGAGCAGCGCGGGCGAGGCTCCGGGCTGCGTCCGTCAAGTGCGTGCGCGATTGGCCCGTGGCCTGTTCGAGGTCTTCCCAGGCGACTGCTTGCACCGCCTTTGTCAGTGTATCGACATACCCGGAGAACTTCCGCATCACCTCCGGGTCGGCCAGATTCCCTTCGAGGACCGCCTTCATCAACCCGATGATGGTGTTTTGATACTGGCCGGGACGGGTGGCGAAGTGGTGCTGTGAGAGATTGGCGATATTGCTGATCGTGTCGACAGCGGGCTCAAGCGTCTCAAGAGTGACGAGGGCGGCTTGCCGCTTCTTGACGGCCTCTTTGACCTTGAGTCCCGTGATGGGATTCGTCTCTGTCACGTTAGTCCCGACGAGCAATAGCGCCTGCGCAGAGAGGATGTCCTCAAACGTCACGGTCCAACGATGGGTCCCCTGGATCCGGCGAAGCGTGTGGATTCCTGTGATATGGCCGTACCGGGCGCCGCTGTCCAGCCGGTTCGTCCCGATGACCGCCCGCATGAACTTCTGAAATATGTACAGGTCCTCATTAGTACAGCGGGAAGAAATGAGGCCGCCGATGGCGTTCGGTCCGTGAGCCAGCTTCAATCGGCTTATCTGCTCGGCGACATATTCCAGCGCTTCCTCCCAGGTGGTGGGAACGAGTTGGCCCTGGCGACGGATCAGAGGATGCGTCAACCGGTCCGGATGTGTCGTGACGTGGTACCCAAAGAATCCGCGCGCGCACAGGTCCCCATCATTCCGTCCGGCGCCATAGGATGACGTCACCTCGATCAGCTCATTGTTTTTTGCTTGAATCGTGATACTGCAACCGTCCCCGCAGTACGTGCAGATCGTATCCGCGCGTTTCACCATCCATGGACGAAACTCATACATGGAGAGGCGGCTGGTAATGGCGCCGACGGGGCAAATCTGGACGCAACCTCCGCAGAACTCGCACTCAAGTTCATGATGGCCGAAATGTTTGATTTCAGTCATCGTTCCTCGACCGGACGGGGCCAAGGCCTTCACGTCCATCACCTCGTCGCAATAACGCACGCAACGCAGACATTGCACGCAACGATTCATCTGCGTTTCGATCACCGGGCTGAAGTATTCTTTTTGAAAGATGCGCTTGATTTCGACGAAACGGCTGGTGGTGGGCGTATATTCATGGGAAAAGTCCTGCAGGTCGCAGCGCCCGCCCTGGTCGCATACCGGGCAGTCCAACGGGTGGTTGGCCAGGATGAATTCGAGGACCGACTTGTGGGCGTCGTTTACGACGGAGCTGGCAGAGCGAACGCTCATGCCCTCCGCCACGAGGGTGCTGCATGATGTCTGCAGCTTTGGCATCTTTTCGATTTCAACCAGACACATACGGCAATTGGCGTCGGGCTTGAGCTTGGGGTGATAGCAGAAATGCGGGATCATGACTCCCATGCGACGAGCTGCCTCGATGACCAAGGTTCCTTTCGGGACCGTCACGGGAGTGCCGTCAATGGTGAGGCGAACGGTATCCTTGATTGAATCAGCCATATCAAAAATTGAATGAGTGAGTCATTTGCGATTGATTCATTTCAATGACCCCATGAATCAATGAGTCATTCTTGATTGAGTCATTCAAATGAACCGATCAATAAATGATGAAATGATCCAATTTCATTTAGCGTTTCGCTCCCACTGGTTCCGGTCGCACGAGATGGGCGGTCTCGGCCGCGTGGATCAATTCAATGTATTCATGTCGCCAGTGCTTCAACGTGCTCAGGACCGGCGAAATTTCGGCATCTCCGAATGCGCAGACGGTACGCCCCGCGATGTTCTTGCATAGATCGACCAGGGTTTCAAGGTCTTCCATGCGTCCACGTTTGTCGATGATTCGGCGCAGCGTTTGGACGAGCCACGAGCTCCCTTCGCGGCAAGGGGTGCATTTCCCGCAGGACTCATGATAGAAAAATTCCATTAATCGGAGCGCTGCCCACACCATATTCGTGCCTTGTTCCATCACTGTCACCCCGCCCGATCCCAGCATGGAACCGGTTTGGGCCACCGACTCAAAGTCCATCTTCACATCGAGGTGATCCGGAGTAAGAAAGGGAGCCGACGCTCCTCCCGGAATGAATGCCTTCAATGTCTCATTGCCTCGCATGCCTCCCGCCTGCTCGTAAATCAGTTCTCGAAAGGTGATGCCCATGGGTACTTCGTAGTTGCCCGGCCGTTTCACGTGGCCGCTGACGCAAAAAATGCGCGTTCCGGTGCTCTTTGGCACCGATCCTATCGAGGCGAACCATTCAGCTCCCCGGATGAGGATGTGCGGGAGATTCGCCAACGTCTCTACGTTATTGACCACGGTCGGTTTATTGTAGAGGCCGTGAGTAGCTGGGAAGGGTGGCTTGACCCGGGGAAGTCCCCTCTTTCCCTCCAAAGACTCGAGCAGCGCGGTTTCCTCCCCGCAGATGTAGGCCCCTGCCCCGCGGTGCACCCAGACGTCGATGTCGATACCCTGTCCCAAGATATTTTTCCCGACATAGCCGGCCGTCCTGGCTTCGGAAAGGGCACGTTCGAGAATCGCTGCGCCCAGCACGAATTCGCCTCTGATATAGATGTAGGCGGTGGCGGCTTGTATCGCATAGCACGCCAGTACAATTCCCTCGATCATCTGATGAGGATCCCGTTCAATCAATTGGCGGTCCTTGAATGTCCCGGGTTCACTCTCATCGGCATTGCAACAGAGGTAGCGGGGGCCCTGGTAATCCTTGGGCAGGAATCCCCATTTCTGGCCGGTGGGAAATCCTGCCCCGCCTCTTCCCCGGAGACCGGATTTGACGACGGTTGCGGTGACCTCCGCGGGAGGGACCTTGCCGAAGACCTTCCGCAGCGCCTGGTAGCCCCCCGCGCGCTCATAATCGGGGAGCGAACCCGTATAACCGGGCTGTTGCATGTTCTTGAGTAGGATCGGTTCGTGGTTCGGCATCTTAGATAGCCCGTCGTTCGTCGCACGTTGCTTGTGAAGCGTAATGGTTTCCGTTAGCCAGCCTGCAAGCGACGAGATAAGAATACCGCATCACGCCTCCCG
Organism: Nitrospiraceae bacterium; assembly: GCA_040510255.1. GTDB lineage: Bacteria > Nitrospirota > Nitrospiria > Nitrospirales > Nitrospiraceae > DASSBQ01. The sequence goes on from JBEVJJ010000081.1 coordinate 25,716, forward strand.
CTCCGCGGGAGCGGGCCACATGAACGGTCCGCTCTTCAATGCCGACGTGCCGCTCGTCCGCAGGTCCGTAAGAATCCGATCGACCTTCTGTTCGGATAGGCGTTCGTAATAGTCGTCGTTGATCTGCATCATCGGACCTGTCCCGCAGGCGGCGAGACATTCGACTGCGCTCACGGTAAACATCCTGTCGGCAGTCGTCTGGCCCGGACCGATGCCCAGTTGTGTTCTCAGCCAGCCGAGAAGGGTATCGGAACCCACCAACGCGCACATCAGTGATTTGCAGACCTGAATGTGGAATTTGCCTACGGGTTTCAGATTGAGCATCGTATAGAACGTGACAGTTTCGTATACTTGAGGCGGTGTCAGCCTGAGCAAGCCGGCAATTTCGGTCATGGCCGTCTCGCTCACATACCCTTCTTCCTGCTGAGCCAGGTACAACAGCGGAAGCAGTGCCGAACGTTTGACGGGATAGCGAGCGAGAATCTCATCAATCTCAGTTTTGTATTTCTCCTTCAACATCTCTCACTCTACCGGACCGCATGGAAATACTGTCGTCATTAGGGTCATCTGTCACACTCCCCCATGACAATGTCGTATGTACCGAAAATCGTAATGATGTCGGAAATGAGATACCCACGAGCCATATGGTCGAAAGCGCCCATGTGAATGAAGGACGGCGCGCGAATTTTCAACCGGTAGGGACGGGGGCTGCCGTCGCTCACGATGAAAAATCCCAATTCGCCCTTGGGGGCTTCCGTACCGCAGTAGGTTTCGGTTTTGGGCGGTTTGAAACCCTGGGTAAAAATGATGAAGTGGTGAATCAGGCTTTCCATATCCCGCATGACCTGAGCTTTAGGCGGCGGGATGACCTGTGGAGAATCGGCGATGATCGGACCTTCCGGCATCTGATCGAGGCATTGCTTGATGATGCGGGCGCTTTGGCGCATTTCCTCCATCCGCACCCAATAGCGATCGTAGGTGTCGCCGTTCTTGCCGACAGGCACTTCCCAGTCGATTTTGTCGTAGACGCCGTACGGTTCGTACTTTCTGATGTCATAGGCGATGCCGGATCCACGCAATGTCGGTCCCGTCAATCCGAAGTTGATTGCATCCTCCGCTGAAATCACGGCCACGTTTTTTGTCCGACCGATCCAGATACGGTTAGTCATGAGCAACTGGTCATACTCGCTGACCTTTTCAGGAAATGTCACCAGAAACGCTTTGAGGCGCGACACCAGATCGGGGGTGAAATCGCTGTCGACACCGCCGATTCGGTAGTAGTTCAACGTGAGCCGCGCGCCGCAGAGTTGTTCAAACATGTCGAGCAGGATTTCCCGCTCTCGAAATGTCCAAAAGAACACGGTCATGGCGCCGATATCGAGTGCTTGTGTGCCGAGCCAGAAGAGATGGCCGATGATCCGCTGCATCTCGGCCACGATGGTCCGGACATATTCGGCTCGTTCCGGCACTTTCATGCACAGCAATTTCTCAACGGCTCTGACGTAGGCATAGTTGTTGGCCATCGCACAGACGTAATCCAGCCGGTCCGTGTGAGGAATGACTTGCATGTAATGCAGGCCCTCGCAGAGTTTTTCGACGCCGCGATGCAGGTATCCCAGGTCGGGTGTGGCCTTCACGATCCGCTCCCCGTCCAATTCCAGAACGACGCGAAGGACCCCGTGGGTGCTGGGATGTTGAGGACCCATGTTCAGGAGCAACTCTTCCCTTCTCCGGGAACCCGACACTTCGGGATTCACAAGGTACGGCTGCTTGTCCTTTTCGGAGATTTCGCCGTCCGTCACCACAGGCGGTTCGTCCAACCGCGGAATGAATGGAAACGAACTTCTCCATCCTCTCCCTTCCGTGGGGAAATCCTTCCGTAGCGGATACCCCTCTTGATAATCCTCGGGCAACAGAATACGGCGGAGATCGGGATGGCCGGAAAACGTGATGCCCATGAGGTCATAGACCTCACGCTCCATGAAATTGGCGCCCTTCCAGATACCGGTGACGGATGCGATCGTCGGCTCCTCCTCCGTCAGGCGGGCTTTCAGCCGGATACGGCGGCGATGGGGCAACGACAAGAGTTGGTAAATGACTTCGAATCTCTCGCGCTCGTCCGGATAGTCGGCCGAGCAGATGTCTGTAATGTGGTCGAACGAGGCTTCTGGCGTATCATGCAGCCACTTCGCCACGTCCACAATCCGGCCGGGGGCCACACGCGCACTGATCTCATCACGCTCCGTATCGGCCTCTACGGACAGCACGGCATCTGGAAACGCCGTCATCAGCGATTCGAGCAACGGTTGCATGGAGCTATTTTACGAAGACCTTTTCGCGTTGAATTTTTGCTTGCAACTTCAGGAGTCCATCGAGCAATGCTTCCGGTCTCGGGGGACAACCGGGCACATACACGTCGACCGGAACAATTTGATCGACCCCCTGCACGACGGCATAGCTGTTGTAGTGATTGCCCGAGGTCGCACAGGAGCCCATGGACATCACGTATCGCGGTTCCGGCATCTGATCGTAAATCCGTCTGATGACCGGCGCCATCTTTCGGCACACGGTGCCTGCAACGATCATGAGGTCGGACTGCCGCGGAGAGGCGCGAAACACGCCGGCTCCAAATCGATCGATGTCATACCGGGAGGAGACGGACGCGATCATCTCGATCGCGCAACAGGCTAGTCCGAAGGTCATGGGCCACAGCGAGGATTTTCGCGCCCAACAGACAAATGCGTCGAGATTGGTCGTCAGGATGTTCGCGTCGAGCTGCCGCTCTAAAAAACTCATAATTGGTCTTTCGTCCTTCGTGAAGCGTCGTTCGTCGAAGGAATCATATCTTCCACCTTTCACCCCCCCTTTGGGTTTGAGCGGGTCGGCGACAGGACCTGCTCAATCCCATTCTAATGCCCCTTTCTTCCAGGCGTACCAGAATCCTACCACGAGGATAGCAATGAAAATTGTCATCTCGATGAGGCCCACGAGTCCCAGTTTTTTGAACGCAACGGCCCACGGAAACAGAAAGACGATCTCGATGTCAAAAATCACGAAGAGCATCGCAATGATGTAGTACCGCATCGGAAACTGAATGCGGGCGTCGGAAAACAGCGGGCTGCCGCTTTCGTAAGGAGCAAGTTTCGCCCGATACGGACGGCTCGGACGTACGACCCATCCAAGCAGGAGCGACACTGCGCCGAAGGCGCAGGCAATCACGATGAACACCAGAATGGGAAGATAGTTGAGCGGAACAGCTTCGCTGCCCATCGATCCTCGTCAATTGTGACACGTCATTCGTCGATCGTGATCCGCGCCTCTGTCATATGTCAGATGCGACCAGGTACGACGGCCGTCGGCCGGGCGGCGCATGGTTCTGTTGCGACCAGCGCTGTACCGAAGAACGGTTGAAACGCAAGTCCATCCAACTCAGGGCGAGGCATGCCCTTGTGCTGGACAAGCACTTTGAAGGTTCTACCCATCCCTTCCGGACGGAGCAATTGAATCGCAGCAGAGCATTCCGGTGAGTCCGGCGCAACCGACTGCAGCATGTCTTCGATCCCTAGCCCGATCAAGAAACTCATTTGGTTCGTGAACCCTGTGAGGCTCAGTCCGGCTTCCATCCCGACGGTTGCGAGGCTTGTAAAATCGACATGTGCCGTCATGTCTTGATCTCCGACCAGCTGGTAGGGATTCTCGGAGGCCGTCTGATGGTAGTAGCACAGGAATGTTCCCCGTGGCCGCTCAGGCCCATAAAGGTCCTGGGCGGTATGACCATAGTCGATAGTTAACACGACACCGCGATCCATGACGCGGGCAACCTCCTGCATCCATCGGACGGCATCGAGGTTGATTTCGGTCCGATGACCGTCCTGTAGACTGACGTTGAGCCGAGCGAGATACTGTGTCAGATGAGGGGTGGAGAGCGGGCCGTATGTTTCCTTGAACTGCGTGTCGCCCTGTTGAACATGGATCTCGCAAGGTTGTCCTTCCACGATTTCGATGCGATGCACCGGAAAGGCGTCAACCAGCTCATTTGACATGAAGAAGCCGACGAGACTTTCCGAAGGCAGCTCGTCAAGACCTGCGAGCCACGCAATCCGCCCGGTTTCCTCCGACCACGTGGCCAGACTCTTCTGCTGCAGGATGCGCATCGTCGGGCTGCGCTCAATGAGCACGTATCGAAGCCGGCAGGCGAAAGAATCGTCATACCTGCGGCAGGCGGCCAGGAAATCGCGAGCCAGCAACCCCTTTCCCGCCCCCATTTCGACCACCGTGAAGGGATCAGGGCAACCAAGGAGACCGTCAATCTGTTTGGCCTGTTTCG